>DASXIE010000068.1:0-24226 GCA_036498165.1 Caulobacteraceae bacterium | reverse complement strand
AAGGCGCAGACCATGCCATTGTGGCCGCCGCCGATGATCACCGCATCAAGGCGCGACGCCATTGAAGACCCTCCCCGCACCTTGACAATGCGCCGCGCCTATTCGGCCGGCTGGACGACCTTGCGGGCGCGCGGGTTGGTGGCCTTGATCTCGGCCAGCTTGGCCTGGACGTGGCTCGAGAAGACGAACTTGGCCGGCCGTTCATTGGCCAGCGAGATGTCCTGGGCCATGGGACCGTCGGTGCGCACCCCGCGCATCGTCACCGCCAGGGCCTTGAAGGGGTGCTTCATGATGTCGGTGACGGCGGTGGCCTCGAAGCCCGAGTGGACCATGCAGTCGCGGCACTTTTCGTAGTTGCCGACCCCATAGGAGTCCCAGTCGGTATCCTCCATGAGTTCCTTGAAGGTCTTGGCGTAGCCTTCGCCAAGCAGGTAACACGGGCGCTGCCAGCCGAAGACGGTGCGGGTCGGATTGCCCCACGGAGTGCAGTGATAGGCCTGATTGCCGGCGAGGAAATCGAGGAACATTGTCGACTGGGTGAAGCTCCACTCCTTGCCGCCTCGCCCGCGGGCGAGGATGTCGCGGAACAGCTGCTTGGTGCGGGTGCGATTGAGGAAGTGGTCCTGATCGGGGGCCCGCTCGTAGGCATAGCCGGGTGAGATGGTGACGCCGTTGACCCCCACCTTCTTCATTTCGTCGAGGAACTCAGCCACTCGTTGCGGCTGGGCGCCCTGGAAGAGGGTGCAGTTAATGCTGACCTGGAAGCCGCGCGCCTTGGCCAGCTGGATCGCCTCGACGGCGGTTTCGAACACCCCGCCCTGACAGACCGAGTGGTCGTGCATCGCCTTGTCGCCGTCCAGGTGCACCGACCAGGTGAACATCGGATCGGGTTGGAACTGGTCGAGCTTCTTCTTCAGAAGGAGGGCGTTGGTGCACAGGATGACGAATTTCTTCCTGGCCAGGAAGCCTCGGACGATCTTGGGCAGCTCGCGGTGCAGCAGGGGCTCGCCCCCGGCGATGGAGACCACCGGCGCGCCGCATTCATCGATGGCGGCCATGCAGTGGTCGTAGCCGAGACGCTGGTTGAGGATCTCATCGGGATAGTCGATCTTGCCGCAGCCGGCGCACGCCAGGTTGCAGCGGAACAAGGGTTCGAGCATCAGGACGAGCGGATAGCGCCTGACCCCGCTGAAATGCTGTCTGGCGATGTAGGCGCCGATGCGCGCCACCGCTCTTAGAGGAATAGCCACAATCGATCCTTCTGGTCTTCGGCCCGGCGGGCCGCAAGCTTTGCCTTCAGATTAAGCCCTCAGTTCGGCGGGCAGCCGGAATTGAATGTCCTCCTGCACCCCGTCCATGGGAATAACGTCTACGGGGCCGATTAGGCGCAGGGCTTCGATCACTTCGCCAATCAGGAGTTCGGGGGCCGAGGCGCCGGCGGTGAGGCCGACCACCTCCTTGCCCGCCACCCAGTCAGGATCGAGCGCCGTGGCGTCCGCGATCAGATAGCTGGGTATCCCCTCCTCCAGGCCGATTTCCCGCAAGCGGTTGGAATTGGAGCTGTTCCTCGCCCCGACGACCAGCATTACCTCGACCATTTTGCACATGTCGCGCACCGCCGACTGGCGGTGCTGGGTGGCGTAGCAGATGTCGGCCGTGTCCGGCCCGACGATGTCGGTGAACCGCTCGGTGAGGGAAGCGATCACCGCCTTGGTGTCATCGACGCTGAGCGTCGTCTGGGTGACGTAGGCCAATGGCAGGTCGGCGGGAAGGTCGAGGGCGGCGACGTCGGCGACCGTGGAGACCAGATGAACCGGGGCCTCGATCTGGCCGATTGTTCCTTCGACCTCGGGATGGCCGTCGTGGCCGATGAGGATCAACACCCGGCCCTGGCGCACAAAACGCTTGGCCTGGTTGTGGACCTTGGTCACCAGGGGGCAAGTCGCGTCGAGCACCGGCAGACCGCGTTCGGCGGCGGCGCGAATCACCGACTTGGCCACTCCATGGGCGCTGAACACGACGTGGGCCCCGTCCGGGGCCTGGTCAATCTCTTCGACGAAGATCGCGCCCTTGGCCTTGAGGCTGTCGACCACATGGCGGTTGTGGACGATTTCGTGGCGCACGTAGACCGGCGCCTGGTACTTATCCAGCGCCCGTTCGACAATTTCGATCGCCCGCACCACCCCGGCGCAGAAACCGCGGGGCTGGGCCAGAATGACTTTCAAGTCGAACGCTCCGTTACGACCGCCCCGCTCGGCGCCGGCCGCGAGAATCCTTGTGGCTTAGTCTTGGGGCCGGCGGATAACAGGTATTGCGCCTTTAGGGGAGCGCAAGGGTTTCCTTCCGGCGTCCTCATAAGCTTAGAGCGTGGCCATGGCGCGCGAAAAATGGCGACTTGCGGGACAAAATAAGGCGCCGTAGGGTCAGTCTGCTGAAAACTCCGGCCAATACCGAAGCTTGGCCCAAATTTAGGGATGAAAATGAAAAAAGTTACTGCAACAGCGCTGGTGTCTGGAATTGTCGCAATGGCGGCCAGCGCCGCCGCCGCCCCCTCCCAGATTGCCCGAGTCGAGCAATCGGGACGCACCTTCCACGTCGCCGTGTGCCCTGGCCCGGCGGCCAAGGGAACCGCGCGTTGCCACGCTCATATCGTCACCGACGCCCGTGGGAACCCTATGGTGAGCACCACCACCCCGAACGCTTCGCCGTCCGGCTTCGGCCCGAGCCAGCTCAGAGGCGCCTACAATGTCCCCGCCACGACGGCCTCTGACGCGGTGGCGATCGTCGATGCCTATGGCTACCCAAACGCTGAGCATGACCTGGGCGTCTACCGGGCCCAATTTGGCCTGCCTCCGTGCACCACCCTCAACGGCTGCTTCTCGAAGGTCAACCAGAACGGCGGGACCACCTATCCGGCGACCAACACCGGCTGGGATCAGGAACAGGCGCTCGACCTCGACATGGTCAGCGCCATGTGCCCGAGCTGCCACATCATTCTCGTGGAAGCCACCACCAGCAGCTACGTCAATCTCGGCACGGCGGTGAATACGGCGGCCGCCCTGGGCGCCCACGTCATCAGCAACAGCTATGGCGGCAGCGAGAGCGGCACCAACCCGTATGAGAGCTATTACAACCACGCCGGCGTCGCGATCACCGTGAGCACCGGCGACAGCGGCTACGGGGCGCAGTTCCCGGCCACCTCGCCGCACGTGACCGCAGTCGGCGGGACCAGCCTCAGCTGGAACGGCAGCACCCGCACCGAGTCGGCGTGGTCCGGCGGCGGCAGCGGCTGCAGCACCGTCTACGCCAAGCCCACCTGGCAGGCCGGCGTGACCGACTCCGGGTGCTCGATGCGCATGGAGGCCGATGTCTCGGCGGTGGCCGACCCCAACACCGGCGTCGCGGTCTACGGTCCGGCCAATCGGCGCGGCTCGGCCTGGCTGGTGTTCGGCGGTACGAGCGTCGCGGCCCCCCTCGTCGGCGGCCTCTACGGCGCCGCCAATGGGTCGGTGAACTATGGTCAAAACCCCTATTTGAACCGGGGAAGCCTCAACGACGTGACCTCCGGTTCTAACGGTTCTTGCTCGACCACCTACTACTGCCATGCCGGAACCGGCTACGACGGCCCCACGGGTCTTGGCACACCCAACGGCGACACCGCGTTCTAGGCGTCGATTCTCTTAACCTTTGCGTTCCCTGGAAGGGGCGCGCGGTATCCGCCGCGCGCCCTTTTCCTTGCGCGGTCCGCCGCCACACCCCTAACGTGATCGCGACAAAAGCGGGGGACCGGCATGAAGACGCGCATCACCGAGCTGTTCGGCATCGAGCACCCGATCATCCAGGGCGGGATGCATTTCGTCGGCTTCGCGGAGCTCGCCGCGGCGGTTTCCAACGCCGGGGGCCTGGGGATCATCACCGGCCTCACCCAGCGCACTCCCGAACTCCTCGCGGCCGAGATCGCCAAATGCCGGTCGATGACCGACAAGGCGTTCGGGGTGAACCTCACCTTCCTGCCGGCGCTCAATCCCCCCGACTATCCTGCCTACGTGAAGGCGATCATCGACAGCGGGGTGAAGATCGTCGAGACGGCCGGCAACAACCCCCAGGCATGGCTTCCGGCCCTCAAGGAGGCCGGGATCAAGGTGATCCACAAATGCACCTCGGTGCGCCATTCCCTCAAGGCCCAGTCGATAGGCTGCGACGCGGTGAGTGTCGACGGTTTCGAATGCGGCGGACATCCCGGCGAGGACGACGTCCCCAACTTCATCCTCCTGCCCCGCGCTGGGGAGACCCTGACCATCCCCTTCGTGGCCAGCGGCGGCATGGCCGACGCCCGCTCCCTGGTCGCCGCTCTGGCCATGGGTGCGGACGGGATGAACCTCGGCACGCGGTTCATCGCCACCGTCGAGGCCCCAGTGCATGAGCACGTGAAGCAGGCGATCGTCGCCGCCTCCGAGCTCGACACCCGCCTCATCATGCGCTCCCTGCGCAACACCGAGCGGGTGCTGACCAATGCCGGCGTCGAGCGCCTGGTAGCCAAAGAAAAGGCCCTGGGCGCGGGGATCAGATTCGAGGACATCATCCCCGAGGTCGCCGGGGTCTATCCGGCCGTCATGCAGCGCGGCGAAATGGACGCCGGGGCGTGGTCGTGCGGCATGGTCGTCGGGCTCATCCACGACATTCCCACCTGCAGGGAACTGATCGAGCGGATCATGAGCGAGGCCGAATTGATCATTCGCGGTCGGCTGGAGAAACTCCTGGCCGCCTGAAAGGAGGCGCGTCGATGCGGCGATGTCTGATCGCGATTCTTTCTCTGCTGGCCCTGGCGGGCACGGCGCGCGGCCAGGGAACTTCCGGACCGCCCGTTCGTGAAGGCGATTTCGTCCTTCACGACTTCGTCTTCGACTCCGGCGAGCGCCTGCCGCAGCTGCGCCTGCATTATCGCACCCTCGGAGCGCCCGTCCGCGGCGCCGACGGCGAGATCATCAACGCGGTCCTGATCCTGCATGGCACAGGCGGCTCGGGCGCCCAGTTCCTGAGGCCGCAGTTCTCCGGCGAACTCTTCGGGCCGGGCCAGCTCCTCGATGCGGCCCGCACCTTCATCATCCTCCCCGACGATATCGGGCACGGCAAATCGTCCAAGCCGAGCAATGGGCTGCGCGCCCATTTCCCCCACTACGACTATGCCGACATGGTCCGGGCCGAGCACGCCCTGGTGACCGAGGGCCTGGGCGTGAAGCGACTGCGCCTCATCATGGGGACGTCCATGGGCTGCATGCACGCCTTCATGTGGGGCGAGGCGTGGCCGCGGGCCATGCGGGCGTTGATGCCGCTGGCTTGCCTGCCCGTCGCAATCGCCGGTCGCAATCGCCTCTGGCGGCGGATGATCGTCGAGGCCATCGAGCAGGACCCCGCCTGGAAGGGCGGCGACTACACGGCCGAGCCGATCCAAGGCTTGCGGACGGCGGAAGACATCCTTGCCATCGCCGGCAGCGCGCCCCAGCCGATGCAGGCCTCGCTCGCCAAGCCGGCCGACGCCGACAGCTACCTCGCCGGTCCCGTTGCGCGCGGGGCGGCCGGCCTCGACGCCAACGACCTCATCTACCAGGTCGATTCGTCGCGCGACTATGATCCCTCCACCCGCCTGGAGTCGATCGAGGCGCCGGTGATGTGGGTCAACTCCGCCGACGACTTCATCAACCCGCCGGAGCTGGGAATCGCCGCGCGCGAGGCGCCGCGTCTCAGACGCGGCCGGTTCGTCCTCCTGCCGATCTCGCCGCTCACCCACGGCCACGGCACCCATACCTGGGCGGTCGCCTGGAAAGCCTGGCTCGCCAAACTTCTGGCCGAGAGCTAGGCCTCGGCGGGAGCGGGAGCTCGGGCCGGGCGCTCGTCGCCCTTGCCGAACCGGCGGCGCAGCCGGTCGAGGTAGATATAGACCACCGGGGTGGTGAAGAGCGTCAGGGCCTGGGAGACGGCGAGGCCCCCGACGATGGCGAAGCCGAGCGGCTGGCGGAATTCCGAGCCGGTGCCGCGCATCAGGATCATCGGCAGTCCGCCCAGCGCCGCGCAGGCGGTGGTCATCAGGATCGGCCGCAGCCTCTGATGCGAGGCCTCGCGGGCGGCGTCCTCGGCGCTCATGCCCTCCTCGCGCTCCAGGCGCAGGGCCACGTCGACGATCATGATGCCGTTCTTCTTGACGATGCCGATCAGGAGGATGATCGCGATGATCCCGATCACGTTGAGATCCTGGCCGGCCGCCTTCAGGGCCAGCAGGGCGCCCAAGCCCGCCGAGGGCAGGGTCGAGAGGATGGTCAGGGGATGGATGAAGCTCTCGTAGAGCACGCCGAGGATCACATAGACGGCGATCAGGGCGGCGAGGATGAGGATCGGCTCGTCGGCCAGGGATTGCTGGAAGGCCTGGGCGGTGCCCTGGAAGGAGCCCGTGAGGGTCGGCGGCGCCCCCAGTCGGTCGCGCGCCGCCTGGACCGCCGCCGTCGCCTGGCTCAGCGCATAGCCGGGAGTCAGGTTGAACGACAGGGTGGCGGCCGGGTATTCGCCCTGGTGGTTCACCGCCAGGCTGCTGCGGCCGTTGGGATCGACCTTGACGAACTGAGACAGGGGCACGGTCTTGCCGGTGAGCGGCGAGAGGATGAACACCGAGTTGAAGATGTCCGGCGAGGCCAGCAGATCCGGCGGCGCCTCCATGACCACGTGGAAGCTGTTCTGCTGGGTGAAGTACTGGGCGACCTCGGCCTGGCCGACGAGATCGTACACGGCGGTGTCTATGGCGGCCGGCGAAATGCCGAAGCGGGCCGCGGCGTCGCGGTCGATGGTCAGGTTGAGCGCCCCGCCCTCGGAGCGCTGGTCGGAGCTGGCGTCCTTGATCTCCGGCAGGGTCTGCATCGAGGCCAGGAGCCTTGGGGCCCAGGCGTCGACCTCTTCCAGGCTAGGGTCGGAAAGGGAGTACTGATACTGCGCCTGGCCGGGCCGGCCGCCGACATTGATGTCCTGCGCCGCCTGCAAGAAGGTCTGAACTCCGACCAGTTCGGCGAGCTTGGGTCTGAGGCGGGTGATCACCTCGGTGGCGCTGGCCTTGCGCCCGGCGTCCTTGGGCTTGAGGGCGATGTACATATTGGCCTGGTTGGTGCCCGAGCCGCCGGCGAACATGCCAAATCCGGCCACGGCGTCGTCCGCCCCGACCACCCTGGCCACTTCCTGGACCTTCTGGCTGGTCTTGGCGAACGAGGCGTCCTGGGAGGTCAACATCACCCCGCTGAGGAAGCCGGTGTCCTGCTGGGGAAAGAAGCCGGTCTGGGCGGTGGCGTAGAGGATGCCGGCGGCGATCATGGTCACCACGAAGACGACTAGGGTCACCAGCTTGTGGCGCAGCACCCGATCGAGCAGGCGGGCGTAGCCGTCCTGCAGGTGATGGAAACCGCGGTCGATGGTCTGGGTGACGCGGTTAGTGGGCGGCCTGGGCGGGACGAGGAACCGGCCGCACAGCATAGGGGTCAGCGAAAGGGTGAGCAGCAGGGAGATCATCACCGCGACGCTCAGGGTGATGGCGAATTCGCGCATAAGAAGGCCGACCACCCCGCCCATGAACATCAGGGGGGTGAAGACCGCGATCAGGGAGATCGAGATCGCCAGAATGGTGAAGCTGATCTCCCCCGATCCGGCCAGGGCGGCTTCGAGCGGCGCCTCGCCACGCTCGATGCGCTTCCAGATCACCTCGGTCATGACGATGGCGTCATCGACGACGAAGCCGACGGCGATGGTCAGGGCCATGAGCGAGAGATTGTCGATGCTGAAGCCGAGCGGCAACATCATCGCCGTCGCGCCGAGCAGGGCCAGGGGGATCACGGCGCTGGGAATTAGAGTGGCGCGGATGTTGAGCAGGAAGAGGTAGATCACCACCACCACCAGGACGATCGTGACCAGGAGGGTGAACTTCACGTCCTTGACCGAGGCATTGATGGTCTGGGTGCGGTCCATCAGCACGTGCAGGGCGATGCTGGGGGGAATGTCCGCTTGCAGGCGAGGCAGGGCCTGCTTGATCTTCTCCACCGTCTTGATGACGTTCGCGCCCGGCTCCTGGTAGATGATCAGAAGGACGCTGCGCCCGCCTGTGAAGGAGGGGTCGACGTTGGCCTTGCCCGGAAAGGCCCACGCCCCGACCTGATTGTTCTCGACGCCCTGGACGGCCTGGCCGATGTCGCGGATGCGGACTGGAGCCCCGCGCTGGTAGCCGATGATCACGTCGTTCCACGGCTTGGCGGTGAGAATCTGGTCGTTGGCGTAGATCGTCAGGCCCTTCTGGGGGCCGACGATGGAGCCCTTGGGGGCGTTGGTGGTGGCCGCGACGATCTCGCTACGCACTTGGTCGATCTGCAAGCCGCGGGCGGCGATCTTGCGCGGATCGATCTGGATGCGCACCGCCGGCTTCTGATGGCCGCCGATGTTGACCAGCCCCACCCCGCTGATCCGGGAAACCTGCTGGGAAAGGATGATGTCGGCGTAGTTGTCGACCTGGTCGAGGGGCAGGCTGTCGGAACTCAACGATAGGATCATGATCGGGGCGACGGCCGGGTTGACCTTGCGAATGGTCGGCTGGGCGGGGAGATTGCTGGGGAGCTGTGCGCTGGCGGCGTTGATCGCCGCCTGGACCTGCTCGAAGTCGTCGCTGAGATTCTGATTGAGTTCAAACTGCAGGGTGATGGTGGTCGAGCCGAAAATGTTCGCCGAGGTCATCTGGCTGATCCCCGGGATCAGGGAGAACTGCCGCTCGAGCGGAGTGGCGACGTTGGAGGCCATGGTCTCCGGGCTGGCACCGGGCAGGCTGGCGTTGACCTGGAGGGTCGGGAAGTCGACGTTGGGGAGCGAGGCCACCGGCAGGCTGACGTAGCCGACGATACCGACCAGCAGCACGGCCAACGCGATCAGGGCGGTCGCCACCGGGCGGCGGATGAATGGGGCGGAAATGTTCACCGGCGGCCCTGGACCGGCGGCAGCTGGACGATCCGCACCTGCGCCCCCGGCTTGAGGGTCATCTGGCCGTCGGTGACCACGATATCGCCGGGCCCGACCCCTGTCCTGATGACCGAAGTCACCCCTTGCGTCCAGGCGACGTTCACCGGCCGCATAAGCGCCCGTTCCTTGGGGCCGACGATGTAGACGAAGGGGCCGTTCGGGCCCTGGTTCACCGCCGTCGAGGGAATGGCGACGACTCCGCGCAGGGTCTCCAGGGTAAGTTCGATATTGACGAACTGACCCGGCCACAGCCGCCGGGCGGCGTTGGCGAAACGGGCCTTGAGCTCGACCGTGCCGGTCGATGGATCAACCCGGTTATCGGCGATGCGAAGCTCGCCCCGATCGAGGACGGCGCCGGTTTCCTGGCTGGCCGCCACCGTCGCCAGCGGGCGGCGGAAGCCGTCCGATAGTTCGGAGAGGTGCTGGAATTCGCCCTGCGGCACGGTGAAGGTGACGGCCATCGGCTGGATCTGGTTGATGACCACGATCCCCGAACCGCCCGAGTTCCCCGAGCTGGACGTCGACCCTCCCGGCGCGGCGCTGGCGTTGGTCGCCGCGGCGGTGTTGGGGACACTGGCCTGGGACCCCGAGGCGCTCACCAGATTGCCCGGATCGACCAGCCTCACGCCGGCCCGCCCCGAGATCGGCGAGGTGATCCGCGTCCAGCCGAGGTTGACCTTGGCCGCCGCCACCGCCCCTCGGTCGGTTAGCACCACGCCCTCGTCCTGCTTGACAAGCGCCGCCTGGGTGTCGGCGGTCTGGCGGGCGATAGAGTCCTGGGCGGCCAGGGTTTCGTAGCGCTTGAGGTCCAGGCGGGCGTTGGCGAGCAGGGCCTCATCCCGCGCCAGGGTCCCCTCGGCCTGCATCAAGGCGGCGCGGTAGGGCGCCGGGTCGATGACCGCCAGGACCTGGCCGGCGCGCACGCTGGCCCCCTCGGTGAAGTCGACGCTGAGCAGTCGGCCGCTGACCTGGGCGAGGATGGTGTCGCTGGTCCACGCCTGGGCCGCGCCCAGCGCGGTGAGCGAGATGGGGATATCCTCGACCCCCGCCCTGACCACGGTCACCGGTATGAGGTGGGCACGCTGCGCTTTGGGATGAGGCTTGAACAGCGCCCACAAGATAAGGGCGATCGCCACCGCGCCCAGCACCGCGAACCCCCAGTGAATGCGGCGACGCGACGCCATGTGCCGATGCCTCTTTGCTGCGCGCGCGTCTATTTCGCGCCGGCCATTGGCTGGCGTCGCGCCCGTCCCGCGACGACCGGCTTACCAGGGCCTTTCCGGCGCGTCCTTACCTAGCCAAATGCGCAGGCCTGTTTCAGGCCGGAAATGCTTTCCCGAAATTCGCGCCACGAGGCGGCACGGTCGCAAGCGCTCGGTGAACCTTCAGCGCCGGCGGCGAAATTAATTGGTTGGAAGGCTGCGATCTGTTACGGGGCGGGCCGCCTTGGCGGACCCATCGCGCGCGAATTGTCACAGTCAGAGCCGCAAGGGGTTGAGTTTAGAGTGATTCATTCTCCCGAAAAAGCGCAGGCGCGGCGCAGCGACCTCATGTCGCATGGTCAAGCTGTGCGGCGGGTTCGCCTTTGCGCGCTCGGGGGTGGCTTGCGGCCCGATGTCGCCGAGGCGGTTACGGAGTAGAGTATGATGAATGCGCTTTCGCCCCTGATCCATGGCCTGGGCTGGGCCGCGATCGCCCTCTCGCAACTGGGCGCGCTCTATAGCCTCCTGGCGGCCGCGGTGGCGCTCGGCGTGCTCAACCGTGCCAAGCCGGCCAACGACGCCCTGCCCGACGTCACCATCGTCAAGCCGCTCAAGGGGGCGGATCCTGGCCTGCGCGACGCCCTCGAGGGCTTCTGCCAGCAGGACTATCCGGGCCGGCTGCAGATCGTCTTTGGCGTCCACGACAGCGCCGACCCGGCGATCGCCGTCGTCCATGCTCTCCAATGCACCTATCCTGACACAGACATCGACCTGGTGATCGATTCCCGCCTGCACGGGGCCAACCGAAAGGCCTCCAACCTCATCAACATCGTCGGTAAGGCCCGCCACGAGGTCCTGATCCTTAGCGACGCCGACATCATCGTCGATCCAACCTATGTACAGACGGTGGTCGCCGCCCTTTCCGAGCCGGGCGTCGGCCTAGTCAGCTGCCTCTATGTCGGCAAGGATACCGGCGGCCTGTGGTCGCGTCTCTCGGCCATGGCCATCAACTATCAGTTCACCCCAGGGGCGATCCTCGGCAGGACGCTCGGCCTCGCCCAACCATGTTTCGGCTCGACGATCGCCGTCCGCTCCGAGGTGCTCAGGAGCATCGGCGGCTTCGCGGCCTTCGCCGACCACCTGGCCGACGACTATGAACTCGGCCGGGCGGTGCGCCGGCTGGGGCTGCGCATCGCCATGCCGCCCATGCTGGTTTCCCACGTCTGCAACGAAGCCAGGGCCGGTGAACTTCTCCGCCGCGAGCTCCGCTGGGGCCGCACGGTGCGCCAGATCGACCCCTTCGGCTACGCCGGCAGCGTCGTGACCTATCCCTTGCCGTTGGCTCTCATCGGCGCACTGCTCCTCGGCCCGAGCCCGGACATGCTCGCCCTGGTGGGCATGGTGCTGACCATGCGCATCGCCTTCAAGCTCGCCATCGACGTCGCCACCGGCGAGCGCGCCGGGGCCTGGTGGCTGGTTCCGGTCAGCGACCTGTTGTCTTTTGGGGTGTTTGTAGCCAGTTTCGCAGTGAACAGCGTCGGCTGGCGGGGGACCCGATTCCGGGTCAGCCGCGAAGGCGCCCTTATCCACTCCTAAAAGGCCAGTATGCGTCGCACCCTTTTCCTCCAGGCCCCGTCGTTCGATGGCTTCGACGGCGGCGCCGGCTCGCGCTACCAGGCCCGGCGCGAGATCAAGTCGTTCTGGTACCCCACCTGGCTCGCCCAGCCGGCGGCGATGGTCGAGGGCAGCCGCCTGGTCGACGCCCCACCGCACCGCCAGACCCTTGCCGATGTCGCCCCCCTAGCCAAGGACTACGACCTCGTTGTCCTGCACACTTCGACCCCGTCCTTCGCCTCGGACGTCAAGACGGTTGAGGCGCTCAAGGCGGTCAATCCCGACCTCAAGGCCGGCCTCATCGGGGCCAAGGTCGCCGTCGACGCCGACGCCAGCCTCCGCACCGCCCCGGCCATCGATTTCGTCGCCCGCAACGAATTCGATTTCACCATCAAGGACGTGGCCGACGACAAGCGGTGGGCCGACATCGACGGCCTCAGCTGGCGCAACGAGGCCGGGGCCATTGTCCACAATCCCGACCGGGCGATCCTGGAGAACATGGACGCCTTGCCCTTCGTCACCCCGGTCTACCAGCGCGACCTGACCATCGAGAACTACTTCATCGGCTATCTGAAGCACCCCTACATCTCGATCTATACCGGCCGCGGCTGCAAATCGCGCTGCACCTTCTGCCTGTGGCCCCAGACCGTCGGCGGCCATCGCTACCGCACGCGCAGCGTCGCCCATGTGATCGAGGAGATCGCCTGGGCCCAGAAGGCCTTCCCGCAGGTCAAGGAATTCTTCTTCGACGACGACACGTTCACCGACGACCTGCCGCGCGCCGAGGCCATCGCCCGCGAACTGGGCAAGCTCGGCGTCACGTGGTCGTGCAACGCCAAGGCCAATGTGCCGCGCAAGAGCCTCGAGGTGCTCAAGGAAGGCGGCCTGCGCCTGCTGCTCGTCGGCTACGAGAGCGGCAACCAGCAGATCCTCCACAACATCAAGAAGGGCATGCGGGTCGAGGTCGCCGAGAAGTTCACCCGGGATTGCCACGAACTTGGCATCGCCATCCACGGCACCTTCATCGTCGGCCTGCCGGGCGAGACCAGGGAGACCCTGCGGGAAACAGTCCGCTGGGCGACGAAGATCAACCCCCACACCATCCAGGTCTCCCTGGCCGCGCCCTATCCGGGCACCTTCCTCTATGACCAGGCCTTGAAGAACGGGTGGCTGGACGCCGACAACGCCGAGCTGGTCGATGAGCACGGTATCCAGATCGCGCCTCTGCACTATCCCCATCTGAGCCACGCCGAGATCTTCGAGAGCGTCGAAACCTTCTACAAGCGCTTCTACCTGCGTCCCGGGAAGATCGGTTCGATCGTCGGCGAAATGGTCCGCAGCCCGGATATGATGAAGCGACGGCTGCGTGAGGGCGTGGAGTTCTTCGAGTTCCTCAAGGAGCGCCGCGCCGCGGCCTGAACGGCGCTTTGAACAACGCCTCGCGACTGGTCATCACCGCCGACGATTTCGGCGCCGCCGTGGCCGTCAACGAAGCCGTCGAGATCGCCCATCGGGACGGGATCCTCTCCGCCGCCAGCCTGATGGTCGCCGGCCCGGCCGCCGCCGACGCCGTGAAACGAGCCAGGGACATGCCCGATTTGCGGGTCGGCCTGCATCTGGTCCTCACCGATGGTCGCCCAGTCCTGCCCGCAGCCCAGGTGGACCGCCTTGTCGGCCGCGACGGCCAGTTTTCCGACAACATGGCCGCCGCGGGGGCGCGGATGTTCTTCGATCCGCTCGCCCGGCGCCAGTTGGCGGACGAGATCGCCGCCCAGTTCGAAGCCTTCGCCGCGACGGGGCTTCGCCTCGACCACGCCAACGCCCACAAGCACTTCCACCTGCACCCGACCATTGCCCGCCTGATCATCGAAATCGGGGCTCGCCATGGCCTCGCCGCCGTGCGGACTCCGATCGAGCCGGTCGGCCCGCTCGCCGCCGCCGAGCCGGATGGCAAGGCGCGCCCGGACCGGCTGATGACTTGGTGGGCAAAGGCGGCGCGGGCGCGGGTCCGCCGCGCCGGCCTCACGGCTCCCGACCAGGTGTTCGGCCTGCGCTGGAGCGGGGCGATGGGCGAGCGGCGTCTCGCTGGACTGATCGCCGCCCTGCCGCCGGGCCTCAGCGAAATCTACCTTCATCCGGCCACCGACGACCGCTTCGCCGGCGCCGCCCGAGGCTACCGCTACGGCGATGAGTTGGCCGCCCTCACCTCGGCAAGCGCCGCGGCGGCTCTGGCCCAGCGTGGCGCTGTGCTGGGCGGCTTCGCCGACTTCGCACCGTGAGCGAGCCGGCCCCCTCGCCGAGCCGCGGAATCAGCCGTGGCCTCATCGTCGCCGTCGGACTCAGCCTCTTCGTCGCCACCATCGTCGTCGCCTGGATCGGTTTTGGCCAGGTTTTCGCCGCCCTCTCGCGGATCGGCTGGCGCGGCCTCGCCGTCCTGGCGGCCTGGTCGGTGCTCCCCATAGCCTTGCTGGGCTCGGCCTGGTTCACCCTCGAGAGACCTTGGCGCGCCGCCGACTGGGGCCTCTATGTCTGGGCCCGAATGGTCCGCGACGCCAGCGGTGAGCTGCTGCCGTTTTCCCATGTCGGCGGCTTTGTCATCGGGGCCCGCGCCGCGACATTGCAGGGTCTCAGCCCGACCTGGGCCTTCGCTTCCACCGTCGTGGACGTCACCGCCGAACTCGTCGCCCAGATCGGCTTCACGGCCCTGGGCGTCGTTCTCCTCGTCACCCGGCTCGACGCCGGCTCGGCCAGGGAAGGCCTTATCGGCGCCAGCCTCGCAGGCTTGGGGATCACCGCCGCGGCGGCCGCGGCCCTCATCGGCCTGCAGAGGCGCGGCATGGGCCTCATCCTGGCCCTCGCCCGTCGTTTCCTCCCGGTCGCCGCGGCGGGAGCGGCCGAGACCGGGTCGATAATCGCCGATCTCCATGCCCGGCCGGGCCGCTTCTCATTGGCGGTCGGAGCGCACCTCGCCGCCTGGGTCGCCAGCGCGCTGGGCCCCTGGCTGGCTTTGCGGGCCGCCGGGATCGAGATCGGACCCTTGGCGATCATCGGCCTGGAGAGCCTGGTGATGGCTGTCCGCAGCGCCACCTTCGTCGCCCCCATGGGCATCGGCGTGCAGGAGGCCAGCTACGCCCTGCTCGGTCCCCTTTTCGGCCTCGGTCCGGAGGTCGCCCTGGCGGTCTCCCTGATCAAGCGCGCCCGCGACATCCTGATCGGCCTGCCGGTCCTTCTCGTCTGGCAGGGGCTGGAGGGCCGCCGGCTGATCGCCGGGCGGGGGTGAGGCGCCCGCTCCCTCGTCGAGGTCCGGCAGAACGGTCGGTGGCGAGCTCTTGCCCTCGATCTCGGCCTGGCGGTTCTGCAGATAGGTCGCGCGCAGGGTGGCGTAGGGATCGGCCGCGTCGCTCACCAAGGCGGTGAGGGCGTCGGAGGATTGCACCCACTGGTCGAGACCGCCGACGATGGCCACGCCGATGCTGATGTTCTGACGATAGTTGTAGCGGGTGAAATGGATCGGATCGATCGTCGCGTCGACGGCGTTGCCGAACAGGTCCCGCACGCTCGAGGGTCCGATGAGCGGCAGGAACAGATAGGGCCCCGGCCCCACCCCGTAGCGGCCGAGAGTGTCGCCGAATGAAGAAAGGTGATGGGGAATGCCCACCGCCCCGGCCGGGTCGAGGAGGCCGCCAACGCCCAGGGTGGAGTTGACCACGAAGCGGGTCGCCGCCTTGGTGGCGAGGGCCGGCCGCAACTGCAGCATGTCGTTGATGACGACCAGCGGCTCGCCGAGGTTGACGAGGAAGTGATGCACCCCCTTGCCGATCTGGCCGGGCGTGAGGGCGCGATAGACCATCGCCAGAGGCCCGACGACGTATCGGCTGAGGGAGTTCTGGAGGGCGAAGCCGGCCCGGTTCAGGCGCTCGAACGGATCGTTGGGCCGCCCGGGGACCACCGTGGCGGCGTGGCTGGAGCCGGCGATAAGCGCCAGACTGAGGACGATGATCCTTGCTCGCACGGGGGCTCCAAAAGGGCGCGCCGGACACGCCGGGCTTGAACTGTCGCGCCACAAGCGATTGATTCTGGCGGACCGGACCGCAAGCAGATGGAAACTTTCGCCTGCGAGTCTGTTGATCTGGTCCATACCGTGCGGGCCAGTGGTGATTCAACTGGCGGACGGCGGCGCCGCCCCGACGCGATTCACTGACTGGAGGCCCATTGGACCAGGACGAACCCACCCCGGCGCGCCACCGCCCGCTGGTCGAGGCGTGGGTCGCCCTGTGCTGCGCGCAGGCGAAGATCGTCGTCGCCCTCACCCTGGGGCTCACCGCCTGCGCGGCTATCTACATCGGCGGTCACTTCGCCATGACCAGCGACACCAAGGGCCTGCTCTCCCCGCACCTGGCCTATCTCAAGCGCGCCCGCGCCTTCGACGCCCTTTTCCACATCGGAGGGGACGGGATCGTGGTGGTCGTCGATGGCCGCACCCCGGAACTGGCCGAATCGGCCGCCGCCGCCCTGGCCGCGCGGCTTCACGCCCATCCTGAGTTGTTCCACGATGTCGAGCGTCCCGACGCCGGCTTCTTCGCCCGCGAGGGCCTGCTCTATCAGAGCCTGCCCGACGTTCAGGCCGAGATGAACAAGCTCATCGCCGCCCAGCCCTTCCTGGGACCCCTGGCGGCGGATCCCAGCCTGCGCGGCATCATGGACAGCCTGTCGACGGCCATGAAGGGCGTGAGCGCCGGCCAAGCCAGGCTCGCGGACGTCGATGCGCCGATCACCAGCCTGGCCGGGGCCATGGACAAGCTGCGCGCCGGCCGGCCGGTCTTCTTTTCGTGGAGCGCGCTGGTGAGCGGCAAGCCGCCCACGCGCTCGGCGCTGCGGCGGATCATCCTTGTCAGGCCGGTGCTCGATTTCACCTCGCTGAGACCGGGCGCGAAAGCCAGCGACTTCATCCGCAAGACCGTCAAGGACCTGTCCCTCGATCCCTTCCACGGGGTCTTCGTCCGCCTGACCGGGCCGATCCCCCTGCAGGACGAGCAGTTCGGCTCCCTGACCCATGGGGTGTTCGTGATCGCCCTCATGGCCCTGGCGGCGATCCTGGTCATGCTGTGGATGGCTGTGCGGCGGCTGCGCCTGATTTGGGCCATCCTCGCCACCATGCTCATCGGCCTCACCCTGGCGATGGCCGGCGGACTTCTGATCTTCCACCGCTTCAACGTGATCTCGGTGGCCTTCATCCCTCTCTTCGTCGGCCTGGGGATCGACTTCGGCATACAGTTCACCGTCCGCTTCCGGGCCGAACATCACGACAACCAGTCGGTGCGGAACGCCTTGCTGGCCGCCGCCGGCGGCATGGGGCGCTCCCTCATCCTGGCCGCCACGGCCATCGCGGTGGGCTTCCTGGCCTTCGCCCCGACCGCCTACCGGGGGCTCTCCCAGCTGGGGGTGATCGCCGGCACGGGCCTGTTCATGGCCGTGGCTCTCAATCTCACCTTCCTGCCGGCCCTGATCCTGCTCCTCAATCCCCGCCACAATGGCGGTTTCGCCGGGCCCGGAGCGGCGCTCGAGCGGCTCGATGGCTTCATCCTTTCCCATCGCCGCCGGGTGCTGGGCACAGCCGTGGCCGGCGCCCTCGTCTCGGCCGCCCTGCTGCCCTTGCTCCATTTCGACTTCAATCCGTTCCACCTCCAGAACACCACCTCCGAGGCGCCCTCGACCCTCCTGGAATTGATGAACGATCCCAACCAGTCGCCCAACACCCTCGAGCTGGCCGCCCCTTCCCTGAACGCCGCCGATGCCGAGGCGGCCCGCCTGTCCCGCCTGCCCGAAGTCGCCCAAACCCGCACCCTCTCCAGCTTCGTGCCCGCCGACCAGGACGCCAAGCTGGCGGCGATCAAGGACGCCAACGACCTCATGGGGCTGACCCTCGATCCCCTGGTCGTCTCGCCGCCACCCACCGACCCGGAAGTCGTGGCCAGTCTTCGCGGCGCCGCTCAGGATCTTCAGGCCGCCGCCCAGGCCGACGCCGGCCCCACCGCTTCCGCCGCCCGCCGTCTGGCCGGCGATCTGACCTGGCTCGCCGCCGCCCCGCCGCAAGCCCGGGCGCGCGCCAACGAGGCGTTCATCCCACCGCTCAAGACCATGCTCGCCCAGGTCAGCGTGGCCCTCCAGGCCGAGCCCGTCACCATGCAGACCCTGCCGCCGCCGATGGTCAGCCAGTGGCTGGCCCCGGGTGGGCGGGCGCGTGTTTCCATCACCCCTCATGGGGACGCCAACGACAACGCCGTTCTGGAGCGCTTCATCCGCGCGGTGCGGAAGATCGACCCTGGCGTCACCGGCGATCCGGTCGGCATCCGCGAGGGAGGTAGGACCATCGCCAACGCCTTCCTGGAAGCCGGAATCCTGTCGTTCATCGCCATCACCGTGCTCTTGATCGCGGTGCTGCGGCGGCTGCGCGACGTGGCCATCACCATGGCACCCATCATACTGACCGGCCTCCTGACCCTGGGCAGCTGCGTGATCATTGGCCAGCCGCTCAACTACGCCAACATCATCGCCCTGCCCCTGCTCTTCGGGATCGGAGTGGCGTTCCACATCTATTTTGTCATGGCCTGGCGCACCGGGACCGGGCACCTTCTGCAGTCGAGCCTCACCCGGGCTATCTTCTTCAGCGCAATGGCCACGGCGACCGGTTTCGGCAGCCTGTGGGCGTCCAACCACCCCGGCACCGCCAGCATGGGCAAGCTGCTGATGATCTCCCTGCTATGGACCCTGGTTTCCGCCCTTCTCTTCCAGCCCGCCCTCATGGGTCCCCCACCGAAAGCGCGGCGGGCGTAGAACGCGCTACTGCAGCAGCTTGGCGCTGGTGGCGTCGAGGTGGGCCAGCAGGCCCTTGGCGCCGCCCGCGGCCAGGGGGGCGATGAAATCGGAGCGGCGGTTGGCGAGCTGGCTGATCGCCCCATAGTAGACATCGACGATCTTCCACGCCCCCCCGGCCTGGCGCATCCGATAGCTGAGCTCCACCGACGCCCCGCTGCCGGGCGTCAGATGGCTTTGCACGACCTTGTCGGCGCCGCGCGTTTGCACGGTCGGTGAGACGTCGAAGCGCTCGCCGGCGAAGCGGTCGAAGGTGTGGGCGTAGCTCGCCGCGGTGAGCTTGGTGAAGGCGCGGATCAAAGCCTGGTGGTCGGCCTCGCTCATCCCGGCCCACGCGGTGGGACCCACGGCGTAGCGGGTCATCAAGGGCAGATCGAAGGCGTCCTGGACGACCGGCTCGAGCTTGCGATAGCGGCCCCGCGCGCCCAGGGCGGGCCCTTCCTTCATCACGCTCAACAGGCTGCGGTCGAAGGCCTCGATGCGCGCCGCGGCCGGATCGCCGGCGCTGGCGAGGACCGAAACGGGCGCGGCGGCGAGAACCGCGAGCGCCAGCGACGCGCCGGCGAGGGATCGGGGGGTGAAGGGCATGGCCTCTCCTTGGCGCTTGAAAGCCGACCATGGCCAACTTAAGCCCAGGCGGCAATCGGAGGTAACGCCCAATGCGCGTGAGCGATGCCAAGCTCGCCGAGGTGTGGGACCAGGGCTTCACGATCGTCGAGGATTTCCTCGACGCGGAGACGCTCGCCGCCGCCCGCGAGGCCCTGTGGGGCGTCTATCCGCGGCCGGAGGATTACTTCGCCGATCCGGCCGCCCATCCGCGTTTCGCCAAGAGCCAGTTCGCCGGCCTGCGCTATTACCCCTATGACAGCTGGGACCTGAACCGGGTGGCGGCCTATCCCGACCTGGTGGACGCCGCCGAGCGCTTCCTTCGGTCCGCCGACATCGAGATCTACAAGGTCGAGCTGTGGGCCAAGTATGCCGGCGCGATCAACTACGACCAGATGCACCACCGTGACTACGGCAACCACACCCTGGTCGTCCCCCGCGCCGATGGCCGCCACACCCAGATGACCACCTTCATCCTCTTGTCGGATGTGACCGAGGTGGACGGGCCGACCAAGCTGGTGCCCCTCGGGCACGGCGCCGAGGTCCCGATCCACCCGCGCCAGCTGCCTTTCGGGGCCCTGGCCGACAAGGAGGTGAGCGCCGAGGCGCCGGCCGGAAGCCTGCTGATCTACAAGACCGACGTTCTCCACCGCGGCTCCGACTTTGGGGCCCCCGGCCGGTCGAGGTTCGTCATGCTGGTCGACTTCCAGGAGCGCGGCTGGCGGTGGAACGGCAAGATGAGCTGGCCCGACCACGCCGAGAAGAAGGGCATGGCCGAAGCCATGGTGAGGATGAGCCCGCGCCAGCGCGACCTCTTCGGCTGGCCGCCGCCCGACTCCGACTACTGGAACGCCCAGACCCTGCGAGATGTCGCCATCCGCTACCCCGGCATCGACCTCACCCCTTACGGCGCGGAAGCGAATTCCTCCCTCCCCCTTGTGGGGAGGGTGGATCGCGCGGAGCGCGAGACGGGTGGGGGCCTTAAGGCCCGTTGACGCCGCCCCACCCCATCCGGCCCTTCGGGCCACCTTCCCCATCCAGGGGAAGGAGGAGCGAAACCTCGAAATCTCACTTGAGGAGCCCTCGATGAGCGAAGAGATCATTCTCCACCACTATGACACCTCGCCGTTCTCGGAGAAGCCGCGGCTGCTCTTTGGCCTGCGGAACCTCGCCTGGCGCTCGGTGATCCAGCCGACGATCATGCCCAAGCCGGACCTTACGCCCCTCACGGGCGGCTACCGGCGCGCCCCGGTGATGCAGATCGGGGCCGACGTCTTCTGCGACAGCCAGGTGATCCTGGCGGAGATCGAGCGTCGCGCCGGGACCGCCGTCGATGGCCTGGCCTGGGCGGTCAACCTGTGGGCCGACCGGGTCTTCTTCACCTCATCGGTGGCGGTGATCTTCGGCGAGATCGGCGAGAGCGTGCCGCGCGCGTTCATCGAGGACCGCGAGAAGCTGATGGGCCGGCCCTTCGACGTCGCCGCCATGAAGGCCGCCGGGGGGCCGATGCGCGCCCAGTGGCGGACCCAGGCCGGGTGGATCGACGCGGCGCTGGCCTCCGGCGGCGGACCCTTCCTGGCCGGGGCGGCGGGCGGCCTCGCCGACCTCGCCGCCTATATGAACATCTGGTTCATGGTGAGCTTCGCGCCGCATATCGGCGAAGCCCTGCTGGCCGATTTCGACGCCCTCAATGCCTGGCGCGAGCGGGTGAAAGCCATCGGCCACGGCGCCCGGACCGAAATGACTCCCGCCGAGGCCCTCGAGGCCGCCCGCGCGGCCGAGCCGGCGGTCGAGGTCGCCCATGACGGCGACGATCCGTCGGGACTTCAGCCGGGCGCGCGCGTCGCCGTCAGCGCCGACGACTACGGCCGCGAGCCGATCCTCGGCCGACTGGTGGCGGCGAACCGCGAACGGGTGGTGATCGAGCGCCAGGATCAAAGCCTTGGCCGCCTTCACGTCCACTTCCCCCGCGCCGGCTATATCGTGGCGCCGGCGACCTAGCCGCACCGGCCGCTGGGTGCTAGGGGCTCTGAGGTCGGGAGGTGCGCGGACCAGCATGCGTCATGATCGAATTCGTCTGCTCGCGAGCGCCGCGACGCTCCTCGCCCTGAGCGGCGCCGCGAATGCCCAGCCGGCCGCCCGGCCAGCGACTATGCTGGGATTTTCCGTCGCCGGCGCGGCCGCCGAACGGGCGCTCGAGGCGCGCTTCGACGCCAATCTTTCCGCCGAGGCCATCCGTGAGCGGATGAAGCTGATGGCCGCCGAGCCCAACCAGGTCGGCTCGCCGCACGATAAGGCCAATGCCGAATATACCCTGGCCCAGTACCTGGCTTGGGGCTGGGACGCCCACATCGAGACGTTCAGCGCCCTCTATCCGACGCCCAAGGCCGAGGGGCTCGACCTCATCGGCCCCGCACCCTATTCGGCCATGCTCACCGAGCCGCCCGTGCCCGGTGACCTCACCAGCGAGCGGCAGGCCGGCGGCCTGCCGGCCTGGGTGGCCTACGGCGGCGACGGCGACGTCACCGCCCCCCTCGTCTACGTCAACTACGGCATGCCGGCCGACTACGAGGCGCTTCAGAGAATGGGCCTTTCGGCCAAGGGGAAGATCGTCATCACGCGCTACGGCGGCGGCTGGCGGGGTCTCAAGCCGAAGCTCGCCTACGAGCACGGGGCGGTCGGCTGCATCATCTATTCCGATCCGGCCGATGACGGCTTCGCCACCGCCGATCCCTATCCCAAAGGCCCGGCCCGGCCGGAGCATGGCGTGCAACGAGGCTCGATCCAGGACGTCGCCGTGGAGACGGGCGATCCCCTGACCCCCGGCTATGGGGCCACGCAGAGCGCGCCCCGCATCCCGCTTGGCGAAGCGAAGACCATCCTTCACATCCCCACCCTGCCGATCGCCTGGGGCGAGGCCATCCATTTCCTTGGCCCGCTCGGCGGACCGGTGGCCCCCAAGGCCTGGCGCGGGGCCTTGCCGATCACCTACCACGTCGGCGGCGATGGGCCGCGCGCCCACCTCGTCGTCCAGGCCGACTGGAGCCAGAAGCCGATCTACGACGTGATCGCGGTCATGCACGGCGCGGTCGATCCCGATCAGTGGGTGATCCGCGGCAACCACCGCGACGGCTGGGTCTTCGGGGCCCAGGATCCCCTTTCCGGCCAGACGGCGACCATGGAGGAAGCCAGGTCGATCGGGGCCCTCGTCCGCACCGGCTGGCGCCCGGCCCGGACGATCGTCTACGCCAGCTGGGACGGCGAGGAGCCCGGCCTCATCGGATCCACCGAGTGGGCCGAGGCCCACGGCCCCGAACTCCAGGCCAAGGCGGTGCTCTACGTCAATTCCGACACCAACGACCGCGGCTTCCTCAATGGCGAGGCCAGCTATTCCCTGCGCGCCCTGGTCGACCAGGCGGCCGCCGACGTGACCGACCCCGAGACCGGCGCGAGGGTCCGCGACCGCGCCCTGGCCCACCTCGAGGTCCAGGCCCTTGACCCCACGGCGACACCTGAGTTCCGGGCCATGGTCCGGGAAGCCGCCGAGCGCGGCGGCCTCGCCCTTGGCGACCTCGGTTCGGGCTCCGACTACACCCCCTTCGTCCAGCACCTCGGCATCGCCTCGATCAACCTCGGCTTCGGCGGCGAAGGCCAGTCGGGCGGGGTCTATCACTCGGCCTACGATACTTTCGAACACTTCGAGCGCTTCGGCGATCCAGGCTTCGTCTATAGCGTCGCCCTGGCCAGGACCGTCGGGCGGATCGTCCTGCGCGCCGCGGATGGCGAGATCCTGCCCTTCCGCTTCGACAACCTCGCCGCCAAGGTGGCCTCCGAGACGAGCGAACTCGAACGGTTGCTCGCCACGCGCCGCGAGCATGCCCTCGCCGTCGACGCCCTTCTCGACCGCAGGGCCTTCGCCCTGGCCGCCGATCCGAAGGAAAGCTGGGGGCCGCCGAGCCGTGAGGACGTTGCCCCGCCGATCGATTTTTCCCCCCTCGAGCAGGCCGCCGCGGCGCTTCGGGCCAGCGCGGCGGCCTATGACGCCGCCGCCGCCGGGCCCGTGAGTCCTCAGGGCGCGCAACGGGCGAACCTCATCCTCCAGGGCGTCGAACAGGCCCTGACCAGCCAGGCCGGCCTGCCGGGACGCCCCTGGTACCGTCACCTGATCTATGCGCCCGGCATGCTCACCGGCTATGGCGCCAAGACCCTTCCGGGCGTCCGCGAAGCGATCGAGGCCGGTCGGTGGGCGGAGGCGCGCGACTATGTCGGCCGGACCGCCCAGGCCCTCACCGCGGCGAGCGCCCGCATCGACGCCGCCGCCAAGGCCCTTTCGGGGTGAGCCCCGCCGCCACTGAGGGCCCGCCAGAGGCGCGCGCCGGACGCTCGCTCGACGACCGGCTGACAGCCCTTAGGGTGGACGGCTTCGCCGCCCAGATCGCCTTGGCCGCGGCGGTGGTCGCCGCCGTCACCTTCGTGGGCTGGGTCCTCCGCCTCGTCGCCCCGGGCGCCCTTCCCGCCGCCCTTCTCTTCCCGGCCATGCTGGCGGTAAGCCTGGTCGGGGGCTGGCGGGCCGGCGCGGTCGCCGGGGCACTGGCCCTGATTGTCCGGGCCTGGGCCCTGGCGCCGCGGGGCGCCTTCGCCCTGCCTCCCGCCACCGCCATCCCAAACTACCTCCTCTTCATCATCGGCGCCGCCGGGGTGATCGCCATCGGGACCTACGCCCGCTCCCTGGTCGACCGCCTGGAGCGCAGCCGCGTCGCCCTGGCCCAGCAGGACATCAGCTACCGCACCCTGTTCGGGACGATGAGCGAGGGGTTCGCCATCTGCGAGGCGATCCGCGACGAAACGGACCAGCTCGTCGACTACACGGTGGTCGAGATAAACCCCGCCCTCCAGAG
>DASXIE010000067.1:0-5664 GCA_036498165.1 Caulobacteraceae bacterium | reverse complement strand
TCCTACATGTGGCACGGCACGGTGGCCTTCAGCGGCGATGAACCGCGTCTGGCGATCGCCTTCGACGTCCTTCCCGCCTGAGTTCCGAGACTGCGCTGAACTGTCGCGTGCGACTCGTGTGTCGGCGGCGTATGATCGGCTGAGATGAGGCGGGGCCGCGTCGATGGCCAACTATCCGACAAACCGAAGGCACGCGATCGCCGCGGCGGCGGCGGCGTTGCTTTGGCGGAGCCCCTCCCCGGCCGCCGCTCAGATGGCCCGGGTCGACCTGTTGCACGACCCGGCCTCGCGCCTCGGGTCCCGCGGCGACGCCGGCTACACTCCGCCCACCGAACTGAAGACGGTCGCCGATATCTATCGGCGTATGACCTTGGCGATCGGCGTGAACGGCTCCGGACCTTACCCGTTCGTCGTCGACACCGGCGCCAATCAATCGGTGATTTCGAGTGAATTGTGCGCCCGCCTCGGCCTGCCCGCCGGGGCACCCGCGCCCCTCAATGGCGTCGCCGGCATCCGGATCGCGCCGACCACCAAGGCGCGGTTGGTGATCGGCAAAAGGGTCCTGGAGGATCAGGTACTCTCGGTCTTGCCCACCGAGGGGATAGGCGGCCCGGGGATGCTCGGTCTCGATTGCGTCGGCGAAGCGGCGCTCACGCTCGACTTCGCCAACCGCGATCTGCGTATCGACATGGGGCGGAGCAACTGGCGCGACCCTGACGCCGTGGCCGTGAAGGCGTCGCGACGCGACGGACAACTCACCCTGGTGAACGTCAGCCTAGCCGGTGCGCCGCTACTGGCGTTCGTCGACTCGGGGGCCCAAAGCACCATTGGCAACATGGCGCTTCGCGAGGTGGCGCTGACGCGCAGTCCCAAATCGCAGTGGACGCAGACACGGATCATCAGCTCGACCGGCCAGTCGATCGTGGCCGAGATGGCCTATCTGTCGTCGCTCCGCGTGGGCAAGCTCATCGTACCCGATTGGCCGGTCGCCTTCGCCGACCTCCACACCTTCCAGATGTGGAACATGATCGACAAGCCGGCGATCCTGCTCGGCGTCGATATATTGAGCCGCTTCCAGTATGTGTGCCTGGACTTCGCGCGCGATGAAGTCCGCTTCCGCCTTGCCTAGGCTCCGACGCGTCCGGCGGCTTTCCGCTCCGGCTCGTAGTTGAGGATCGGGGCCAGCCAGCGTTCGGCGACGGCCAATTCCCAGCCCTTGCGGGCGGCGTAGTCGGCGGCCTGGTCGCGCTCGATCTTGCCGACCCCGAAATAGTGCGCCTGGGGATGGCCGAAATAGAGCCCCGAGACCGACGAGGCCGGGGTCATGGCGAAGGACTCGGTGAGCGCTATGCCGGTGGTGTCCGCGGCGTCGAGAAGGGCGAACAGGGTCTCCTTTTCGGTATGGTCTGGCTGGGCCGGGTAGCCGGGGGCCGGGCGGATGCCGCGATAACCTTCGCCGAGGATCTCCCGGCGCACGAAGGCCTCGTCGGGCGTATAGCCCCACAGCTCGGTTCGCACCTTGTAGTGCAAGGCCTCGGCGAAGGCTTCGGCCAAGCGGTCGGCCAGGGCGGCGGCGATGATCGCCGAATAGTCGTCGCCGGCGGCCTTGTAACGGGCCGCGACCTCGGCCTCGCCGTGGCCGGCGGTGACCGCGAAGCCGCCGATGTAGTCGGGGCCCGACGGAGCGACGAAATCCGCCAGGGCGGTGTTGGCCCGGCCCCGCGCCTTGGCCATCTGCTGGCGCAGGGTGTGGATACGGGCCCGCTCGGCTGTGCGGGTCTCGTCGGTCCATACGATGATGTCGTCGCCGTCGGCGTTGGCCGGCCACAGGCCGACGACCCCGCTGGCCCGGAACCAGCGCTCGTCGATGATCTTGGCCAGCATGGCCCTGGCGTCGGCGTAGAGTGCGCGGGCGGCCTCGCCGACCACATCGTCGTCGAGGATGGCCGGGAAGCGCCCGACCAGCTCCCACGCGGCGAAGAACGGCGACCAGTCGATGTAGCGCTCGAGATCGTGCAGCTCCCAGGAGCCGTAGGCGATCTCGCCCAGCATCTTCGGCCTTGGAGCCTGCCAGTCCCGCCAGTCGATGGCGAATTTGTTGGCCCGGGCGGCGGCGAGCGGGGTGCGGACCTTGGCCTCGCGGGCCCGGTCGAACTGCTCGCGGACCTTGACGTATTCGGCCCGGGTCTGCGCCTCCACTTTTGGCCGGTCGGTGGCCGACATGAGACCCGAAACCACACCGACCGCCCGGCTGGCGTCGAGAACATAGGTGGTCGAGCCGCGCTGGTAGCCGGGCTCGATCTTCACAGCCGTGTGGGTGCGGCTCGTGGTCGCCCCGCCGATGAGCAAGGGAATGGAGAAGCCGCGGCGCTCCATCTCCTGGGCGACGAAGACCATCTCGTCTAGCGAAGGGGTGATGAGGCCGGAGAGGCCGACGATATCGACTTTCAGCTTGACCGCCTCGTCGAGGATGCGGTCGGCCGGGACCATGACGCCGAGGTCGACGACTTCGTAATTGTTGCACTGCAGGACGACGCCGACGATGTTCTTGCCGATATCGTGCACGTCGCCCTTGACGGTGGCCATCAGGACCTTGCCGGCCGAGCTGCGCGGCGCCCCGGCCGCCTCGGCCTCCATGAACGGCAGCAACCAGGCCACCGCCTGCTTCATCACCCGAGCCGACTTGACGACCTGGGGCAGGAACATCTTACCGGATCCGAAGAGGTCTCCGACCACGTTCATGCCGTCCATCAGCGGGCCTTCGATCACGTCGAGGGGTCTGGCGGCGGCCAGGCGCGCCTCCTCCGTGTCGGGCTCGATGAACTCGGTGATGCCGTGAACGAGGGCGTGGCTGAGCCGCGCCTCGACGGGCTGCGCGCGCCAGGCGAGGTCGACGACCCTCTCCACCGCCTTGCCGCCCTTGAACTTCGGGGCGATCTCCACCAGTCGCTCGGTGGCCCCGTCGCTGCGGTTGAGGACCACGTCTTCCACCGCCTCGCGCAACTCCGGATCGATCTCGTCATAGACCGGCAGGTCGCCGGCGTTGACGATGCCCATGTCCATGCCCGCCGCGATGGCGTGGTACAGGAACACCGAGTGAAGGGCCCGGCGCACCGGCTCATTGCCGCGGAAGCTGAACGAGACGTTCGACACCCCCCCGGAGACCCGGGCGTGAGGAAGGCGCTGCTTGATGGCCGCGGTCGCCTCGATGAAGTCGACGGCGTAGTTGTCGTGCTCCTCGATGCCGGTGGCGATGGCGAAGATGTTGGGATCGAAGATGATGTCCTCGGGCGGGAAGTCGATCTTCTCGGTCAAGAGGGCGTAGGCCCGCTCACAGATCTCGACCTTGCGGTTGCGGGTGTCGGCCTGGCCCTTCTCGTCGAAGGCCATGACCACCACCGCGGCGCCGTAGCGCCGGCACAGGGTGGCCTGGCGGAGGAACTTCTCTTCCCCCTCCTTGAGGCTGATCGAGTTGACGATCGCCTTGCCCTGCACGCACTTCAGCCCCGCCTCGATCACCTCCCATTTGGAGGAATCTATCATGATCGGGACCTTGGCGATGTCCGGCTCGGCGGCCACCAGGTTGAGGAAGGTTGTCATCGCCGCGACCGAATCGAGCAGGCCCTCGTCCATGTTGACGTCGAGCACCTGGGCGCCGGCCGCCACCTGGTCGCGCGCCACTGCCAGGGCGGCGGGAAAGTCGCCGTCGCTCACCAGCTTGCGGAAGCGCGCCGAGCCGGTGACGTTGGTCCGCTCCCCGATGTTGACGAACAGAGGCCTCACGAAATCGCGCTCTCTCCCCCCTCTGGGGGGAGTACGCCCGAAGGGCGGGAGGAGGGTCGCGAGGCCGCGCGCCGGCGCACTGTACGCGCACCCTCTCCACCGCTTCGCGGTCCCCCTCCCCCAGAGGGGGAGGAGATTCTAAGCGAAACAGGACTCACGCGAGCTCGAACGCCTCCAGGCCGGAGAGCCGCATGGTCGGGGCCCGGCTGGGGATCAGGCGGGGCGCGCAACCCTCGACGGCCCCGGCGATCTCGCGGATGTGCTCCGGGGTGGTGCCACAACAACCGCCGAGGATGTTCACCAGACCGCTCCTCGCCCACTCGGATAGATGGCCGGCAGTATCACGCGGCTCCTCATCGTATTCGCCAAAGGCGTTGGGCAGGCCGGCGTTGGGATAGGCGGCCACCAGGGTGTCGGCGATACGCGACAGCTCGGCGATGTGCGGCCGCATGAGATCGGCGCCCAGGGCGCAGTTGAAGCCGACCGCGAAGGGCCGGGCATGGCGGATCGAATTCCAGAAGGCCTCGACCGTCTGGCCCGAAAGGGTGCGGCCGGAGCGGTCGGTGATGGTGCCGCTGATCCACAGGGGCAGCGGTTCAAGGCCGTCGTCCTCGAGGTCGAGGATGGCCTTGATCGCGGCCTTGGCGTTGAGGGTATCGAAGATCGTCTCGACGAGGAAGAAATCGACGCCGCCCTGATGCAGGGCGCGGGCCTGCTCGCGATAGGCCTCGTAGACCTTGTCGAAGGTGACGGAGCGGGCCCCCGGATCATTGACGTCGGCCGACATCGAAAGGGTGCGGTTGAGAGGTCCGATCGCCCCGCCCACGAACCGCGGCTTATCGGGCGTACGCGCGGTCCACCGGTCGGCGGATTCCCGCGCCAGGGCGGCGGCGGCGAGATTGATGTCGGCCGCGGCGGCCTCGAGACCATAGTCGGCCTGGCTGATGGCGGTGGCGTTGAAGGTGTTGGTCTCGGCGATGTCGGCCCCGGCCTCGAAATAGGCGTCGTGCAGCTCGCTGACGATCTTCGGCTGGGTGAGGCACAAGAGGTCGTTGTCGCCCTTCAAGGGCAGGGGATGGTCGGCGAACCGCGCGCCGCGGAAATCGGCCTCGCCCAGGCGCCGGCGCTGGATCATCACCCCCCACGAACCATCGAGGACGAGGATGCGCTCGCGCGCGGCGCCCAGAAGAGCGGTGAAGGTAGAGGCGCGGCTCATGGCGCGGTCTCCCGAAGGCCCAGGACCCGGCAGATGGCGTAGACCAGGTCGGCGCGGTTCAAGGTATAGAAGTGGAAGTCGGTGAAGCCCTCCTCCTCGAGGCGGGAACACATCTCCGCCGCCACCGAGCCGGCGATCAGGCGGCGGGTGTCGGGATCCTTGTCCAGGCCCTCGAAGAGATTGCCCAGCCAATCGGGAATGGCGATGCCGCACGGCTCGGACATCCGCGTCAGGCCCTTGAAGTTGGTCACCGGCATGATCCCCACGCAGATCGGGATTTCGACGCCGGCTCGGCGCACCTGATCGGCGAACTTCAGGAATCCATCGATGTCGAAGAAGAACTGGGTGATCGCCCGAGTCGCTCCTGCGTCGATCTTGGCTTTCAGCACGTCGATATCATGGCTCACCGACGGGCTCTCGGGATGGACCTGCGGGTAGAGGCCGACCGACACCTCGAAGGGGGCGATCTTGGCGATCGCGGCAGCCAATTCGGTAGCGTTGGCGTAGCCGTCGGGGCGCGGGGCGTAGGTCCCGCCGATGGCCCCGGGCGGATCGCCGCGCAGGGCGACGATGTGACGGATGCCGGCCTTCCAGTAGTCCTCGATGATCCCGTCGACATCGGAGCGGCTGGCGTCGACGCAGGTGAGATGGGCGGCGGGCGCGAG
>DASXIE010000066.1:0-14411 GCA_036498165.1 Caulobacteraceae bacterium | reverse complement strand
GAGCGCCCTCATCGACCTTGGGGTCCCCGGCCTGCTGATCGCCGAGAACCACGGCGGGCTGGGACTTGGCCTCCTGGATGCCGCCCTGGCCGCCGAGGCGCTGGGGGCGCGCACCGCCCCGGCCCCGTTCCTCGCCAGCGCCGTCCTCGCACCCCTGGCCATCGCCGCCGGCTCGCCCGCCCAGCAGGGCGAGTGGTTACCCAAGCTCGCCGCCGGAAGCGTCATCGCCGGCGTCGCCATGAGCGAAGCGGTGGCGGGAAGCCGCGACGGCGCCGGCGTCAGCGCCGAGGGGCCCCGCCTCACCGGCTCAAGCCTATTCGCCATCGACGCCGCCGGTGCGGACATCCTGATCATCGCCGATCGCTCGGGCGGCCTCTATCTCCTCGGGGCCGACGCGCCGGGCGTGGAGATCGTCCCACTGCCCACCATCGACGCCACCCGCCGGTTCAGCGAGATCCGCCTGACGGGCGCGGCCGCCGAACCTCTCGCCGGGGCGGCCGCCCTGCCTCGCCTGCGCGACGCCGCCTTGGCGATTCTGGCCGCCGACATGCTGGGGGCGAGCGGCGCGATGCTGGACAAGGCGGTGGCCTATGCCAAGGAGCGGCGCCAGTTCGGCCGCCCGATCGGCGGCTTCCAGGCCGTCAAGCACCTGTGCGCCGAGATGGCCGCCGAGCTAGAGCCGGCCCGGGCTCTGGTCTGGTACGCCGCCTACGCCGCCGACGCCGTCCCCGCCGAGGCCTCGCTCGCGGCCGCCCACGCCAAGGCCCATCTCTCGGAAGTGAGCAGCTTCATCGCCCGCACCGCCACCGAGGTTCATGGAGGGATCGGCTTCACGGACCTGTTGGGCCTTCACCATTGGTTCAAGCGGGTGGGCGTGGACCGCCAGTTGTTCGGCGGCCCTGAGCACGCGCGCGCCTTGGCCGCGAAGTTGCAGGGTCTCGCGGCCTGACGACCTAGCCAGCCGCGGCGTCGGCGCGCAGCACCGCGCAGTCGTGGTCGAGCAGGGCCTCGCTGGCCCCCTCCGGGTTAGCCGGAACGCCGCCCTCGGCCGCCAGCAGAAAAAAGCCGGGGCTTCCATCGGCGAAGCGCGCTCCTATCACCGCCAGAGTCCATGCGCCCATGTCGGCCCGCGCCGCCGGCTCCTCGGCGAGGAGCTTGAAGGGATCGCGGCCGCCCAGTTCGCCGCCGTCGAGACGGCGCGCCTCATAGCGCTCGCCGGCAAGCTCGACCGGGAAGGGCCTCCAGCGCGACCCGATCTCCGCTTCGTGCGCCGCCAGTGCCGCCTTGACGCTGCGCCGCACGCAGTCAACGTGGATGTGGAGCTGATCCTGGGTGCGCCCGAAGGTCGAGTTGATCGCCAGCCCGATGTCCTGCCGCGGTACCGCCTCGCCCACCGCATGTTCGAAAAACATCCGTGAGCGCCACGCCATCCGCCAATAGTTCGGCGCGCCCTTTCCCAGAAGCTCCGGACTCTCGATGCCGGTGACCCGCTTGGTGGGAATGAGCAGGACCTGGGTGCGGCCGCGAAGGTCCTTGAGCACCGCGTAGCCGCCGCGCCGGTTCACCGCCAGGCACGGGGCCGGCAAGCCGGTCAGGCGCGCGTCTGTAACGCACAGGTCATGGACGACATGCCAGAGGGCATTGGAGTGGCCGGCCGCGGCGGCGGGAGCCGCGGCAGCCGCCAAACCAAGGCATAGGGCGAGGACGAAGAGCCGGCTCATCCGCCGGGAATAGCCGCATTCGCCGCGAGCGAGGAACTTACCTTCCCTACCGTCCCAGAACGAGGACTGCGAAGGTCCCGGGCTTGGTCGTCGGGCGCTGGCCCGCCGGGACAGGCAGGTTGTATTGCGCGGTTGGCAGGTAGACGCGTCCGGTCTTCGGATCGACCGTCCCGGTGCGCGCTCCAATCTGAGTGGGGATGGTGTCGATCACCCTATTGGCGTTGGGGCCGCTCAGCGCGATCACCGCCAGGGTTCCGCTGCGCCCCGACGGGACCAGCGCGAGGCCGCGGGCGGCGTCATAGATCACCGCGTCGGGGCCGACGCCGATCGGCAGGGAGGCTATCTCGCGGCCGTCAGCGGCGTTGACGATCTTGACCACGCCGTTGGCGCACGAGGAGACGAGACGTCCGCCCTTGACCAGGGCGAGGCCCGTGGGCTTAAGGCAACCGGGCATGGGATAGCGGGCCGTCACCTTGCGCGCCGCCAAGTCGACGACCACGATCTCGTGGGTATCCTCGGCATTGATGAAGAGCCGGCCGTGGCCGTCGGCTTGGGGGAACTCCAGAGAGCCTCCGACAGGAATGTTGGTCACCGCCTTCATGGCCCTGGGATCGACGAGGGTGATCTGACCGCTGTCGCCGCCGATCACCACCACCAAGCCCGAGCCTGGATCAAACGTCGCCGAGTCGGCATCGGTGGCGGCCGGGACCGAGCCGAGGATCGCGCCGCTGGTCGCATCGATGATCCTGGCGGTGTTGTCGCCGCTGTTGGTGGTGACGAGGCGATTGGTTCCGGGCACCGGCACCACGGAGTGAAGATGCGAGCCCTTGGCGAAATCGCCCAGCACCCTGCCGCTGTCGACGTCGATCGCCGTCACCCTGTCGCCATGGGCGATCAGGACCCGCCGCGTGGTTGTGTCGAAGCTGGCCAGGTCCCAACCGCCATCGGGGCCGGGAATCGAGGCGACGACCTTCAGGCCCGATGGGCCGGCGCTGGCCGCGCCCGTCGAAGCGGCGAGGGCAAGGAGCGCGGCGAAAACCAAAGGCAGTTTCATCTTGCGTGGGCTCCTCAGATGCATCGGTCGCGCTTCTTGCCACGCCGGCGGTCAGGCATACAGGCGCCGCGAGAAGATTTCGCGACGGCCTTGGCTTAGCCGATACTGACCGGCATAGACTGCATCCGCCGATGATCAACCTCGCCGCCGCCGCGCCCATCGTCACCGCCTCCTTCCTCGCTTCTACAGTGGAAGTCGTGGAAGCCTTCACCATTGTCCTGGCGGTGAGCGTGGTGAGCGGCGTGCGACCGGCCGCGATCGGGACGGCGGCGGCCCTGGCGGTTCTGGCTCTGGCGGTGGCGATCTTTGGTCCCCTGATCGCATCGATCCCGATTCACGGTCTCCAGATCGTGGTCGGTGTGCTGCTTCTGATCTTCGGCCTGGGTTGGTTGCGCAAGGCGGTGCTGAGGGCCGGCGGGGCGTTGCCCCTACACGACGAGACGGCCGCCTTCGCCAGGCAATCCGCCGCCCTCGCGGCCACCGCGTCCGAACGGGCCTCCGAATGGATCGCCGGAATGGCGGCGTTCAAAGCCGTCCTGCTGGAGGGCACGGAAGTGGTCTTCATCGTCCTGGCGGTCGGGGCGCGGCCCGGCCTTCTGCTTCCTTCGGCGATCGGCGCGGCTGCGGCCTGTCTCCTCGTCCTGGCCGTGGGCATGGCCCTGCGCCGGCCCCTGGCGCGAATTCCCGAGAACAGCCTCAAGTTCACCGTCGGCGCCCTGTTAAGCGGCTTTGGGGTCTTCTGGTGCGCCGAGGGGCTCGCCGTCCCGTTCCCCCTCGGCGACTGGGCGATCCTCGGGCTCGTGGCCATCTTCTTGCTGTACGGGATGGGGATGGCCGCCTTCGTTCGCTATGTCCTGGCGAGGACGCCGGCGTGGAGGTGATCACCGCGTTAGGCGCGACCCTGTGGAAGATGTTCGCCGCCGACCTCTTCCTCACGTTGGGCGCCTTGGCCACGGTGGCCGGCCTCGGTTTGCTGCTCCATTTCGGCATTCTGCCGGTCCGCCAGGCGCCGTTCGTGCTCGCGGCCGTCATCCTAGGCATTCTGGTGACCGCCATCAGTTTGGCAATGGTCAGAGAAATTCGCAAAAGGATCGGATAGATGGACGATAGAGTTCAAGTGAACATAGAGGATGGCGTGGCCGACGTTCGCCTCACCAGGGCCGACAAAATGAACGCCCTGGATGATGCCATGTTCTCCGCGCTGGTCGCCACCGGCGACCGCCTCAAGGGCGAGGCGGCAGTGCGCTGCGTGGTCCTTTCCGGCGAAGGCCGCGCTTTCTGCGCCGGCCTCGACATGGGCAATTTCGGCCGTATGGCCGAAGGTCCGCGCCGCCCCGCCGAGGCCGGCAACGGCGGCCTCGTCGCCCGCGACCACGGCATCGCCAATCGGGCGCAGTACGCCGTCTGGGTGTGGCGGGAGCTGCCCATGCCGGTGATAGCAGCGGTGCACGGGGTGGCGTTCGGCGGCGGGTTCCAGTTGGCGCTGGGGGCCGACATGCGTTTCGTCGCCCCCGACGCGCGCCTGGCGGTGCTGGAGATCAAGTGGGGCCTCGTCCCCGACATGGCCGGAACCCAACTCATGCGCCATCTGGCCCGCGAGGACGTGGTCCGCGAACTCACCTACACCGGCCGGATCTTCTCCGGCGAGGAGGCCCTGGCCCTCGGGTTTGCGACACGGGTCTGCGCCGATCCCCGCGCCGAGGCGCTTGAAGTCGCCCGCGAGATCGCCAGCCGCAATCCAGCCGCCGTGCGCGCCGCCAAGCGTCTTCTGAACGCTGCCACCGACATCGGCCCGGCCGCCGGCCTCATCCAGGAGACAGAGGAGCAAGTCGCCCTCATCGGCGCCCCCAACCAAGTCGAAGCCGTCCGGGCCAACCTGGAGAAACGCGCCCCGCGGTTCGCGGACTGAGGTCAACCAGGCGGGGCGTAGCTCTCGATGACGTAGCTGAATCGCTTGCCATCCGGGCGCACGAGGACGGCGCGGATCTGGCGCTGGGCGGCGCCGAGGGTGACACGGCGAAAGCCGAGCGGACGGACGACGGCGCCAAACGGGGCGTCGGCGCCAACCAGGGCCCTGTTCATCTCAAGCGTCAGGGCGTCCGGCAGATACCAGTTCTGGGCCCGCGACAGCATCCTGCCGCCGCACGAAAGAGTCACGCGGCGATAGGCCACCGCGTCCCCCGGTCTTGCGTTCAGCGCGCGTCTCACGGCCGGCCCCGCCGGCGCCGGCGCGCCGCTCTCACGGCGGGCGATCAGCGGGCCAAGATGGCGCGCCGCGCACCAGGCGCCCAGCACCGCGCTGGCGCTCGCCCCGCGGGCGATGGCGACGATATCCTGGGCCTGGGCGGGCGCCGCCAGCGCGGCGGCGAGCAGCAGGGCCTTGTGTTCCCACCCCCTTCGCGGCCAAAATCCGCCCCGGAGGGTTTTGCCATGACCTACGTCCAGGGCCGTCTGGTTCACGACGCGGATTCCCATCTCATGGAGCTGGACGGCTGCCTCGATCCCTGGTTCGACCCAAAGCTTCTCCCCGCCTTCCACGATCTGCCCATCTACCGCAAGAAGGTCTCGCCCGCCGGCTGGGCCGAACCTTTCCGCCAGATGCATGAGGATCCCGAATTTCGCGCCGGCGCGAGCGATAATCTGCTGCTGCGCAAGAACTACCAGGCCCTGGGAAGCTTCCGCCGCGATGACCGGCCCCGCGCCATCGATCAGTTCGGGTTCGCCAGCCAGCTGGTGTTCACCACTTTCTGCCTGGGCAATTTCGGCCTCGACGAGAGCGGCGATCTCGATCTCTGCTACGCCGCCGCCTCGGCTCACAACCGGATGATGACCGATTTCTGCGCCGTCGATAGTCGTCTCCTCGCCACTGCCTACGTGCCCCTGGTGGATTTCGACCGGGCGCTCGCCACCGCCCGCGAGTCGATCGGCCTGGGGGCCAAGGCACTCCTGATCCCCTCGCGCTGCCCGCCCCATCATTCGACCAGCCACGTCGGCTTCGACCCCCTGTGGGCTGTAGCCCAGGAAGCGGGCCTGCCGATTCTCTTCCACGTCGGCGGCGAGGTGAAACTCCATCCCGATTATTTCGAGAACGGCCTGCCGCGGGTGAAGGATTTCCATGGCGGCGAGGAAAACTTCACCTCGGCGAGCTTCATGGCCATTCCCGGCTCGGTGATGCAATCCCTGGCCTGCCTCATCATCGACGGGGTGCTCGACCGCTTTCCGCGCCTGAAGTTCGGGGCCATCGAACTGGGGGCCTCGTGGCTGCCTGGCTGGATGCGTTTCCTCGACAGCGCCCATCAGGCTTTCTACAAAAACGAGGAGCGTCTTCACCGGCTCTCGGCGCCACCTAGCGAGATCGTCCGTCGCCAGGTCCGCGTCACGCCCTATCCGCACGAGGATGCGAGGTGGATAATTGAGAACAGCGGCGAGGTGATCTGCCTCTTCTCGTCCGACTATCCGCACGTCGAAGGCGGCCGCAATCCTTTGAAACGTTTCGATGATTCTTTGATTGGAGCGCGGTCGTCGGCCATTCAGCGGTTCTTCTCCGATAACTTCATCGACCTCATGGGCGAGGGCCTGGCGGCGGATCTCCGCCGGCCCGCGGCGATGGAAGCGGCCTGACCTTCCCGGACCGGCCACCACGCCCCACCGCGCTGGCGGGACTGGGCGCCCTGCGCAACGCCGCGGTGTTCATGGCCGTGGTGCTGGCCCTGTCGCTGGTCCGGTTCTTCGAAAACATTCTTTCGCCACTTGTGGTGGCTGCCTTCATGATCGTCCTGGTGGACGGCCTCGCCCGCGCCATTCAGCGGCGTCTGCCCGGTGCGCCGGGCTGGCTGCGCGGCGGCCTCGGCGGTTTGCTGATCCTGGTCAGCTTCGGCTTCGTCGCCGGGCTGTTCGTGGTCGAGGCCCCGCCGTTCGCCATTCAAGTGCGCGCCCTGGCCCCTAAGCTCGACGTCCTGCTGTTGCGCGCACTTTCCATGTTCGGGGCCCCCCCGATAACCCTGGAGCAGATGTTCAGCGGCGTTGATCCAGGCCGTCTTGTCGGCGAGGTCTTCGCCACCGCCCGCCATTTCACCTCCTACGCCGCCCTGGTGGTGATCTATTTCGGCTTCCTGGCCGTCTCGCGGGCCGCCTTCTCGAAGAAGTTCGAACGCCTTTACACGGCAGCCCCGCATCGCGCTTCGGCTTTGCGGGTTCTGGCCAGCGTGAGCCACGCGGTCGAGCGCTACGCCTGGCTGCAGACCTTCAAGGCCTTGGCCGTCGCTCTGGCCGCTTGGTGCCTGATGGCCGTAATGGGCCTGCACGACGCCCTCTTCGTCGCGTTCTTGGTGTTTCTCACCGCCTACGTGCCGATCGTCGGCGCGGTGGTGGGCTCGGTCTTCCCCGGTCTCCTGGCGCTGGCGCAATTCGACGACCTCGGCCGGCCCCTGCTCATCGTCGCCGTCCTGGCTTCGGCGGTGTTCGTGATCGACAACGTTGTCATGCCCAAGCTGCAGGGCGACGAACTCAATCTCGACCCCCTGTTCATCCTGATTTCACTGGGTTTCTGGGCGGCCATTCTGGGGGCCCCGGGGGTGCTGCTATCCACACCCCTTACCGTCACCGTGATGGCCCTCGCCGCCGAGTTCGAATCCACGCGCTGGGTCGCGATCCTGCTCTCCCGCGACGGCCGGCCCGGCGACATCGCCTAGAGCTGGCCCAGGCCCCGCGCCAGGTCGGCGATGAGGTCGGTGGGGGATTCGATCCCCACCGAGAGGCGGATCAGGCCCTCGTCGATGCCGAGGATCGCGCGTTCATTGGCCGACACGCCGGAGTGGGTCGTGCTGCCAGGGTGGCAGGCGAGGGACTCGGTGCCGCCAAGACTCACCGCCAGTTTGAAGACTTCCAGGGCATCGAGAACCTTGAACGCCGCCGCCTGGCCGCCTTTAAGGGTGAAGGAGAAAGTCGCCCCCCACGCCCCGCACTGCCGGGCGATGACCTCCGCCTGCCGTGAGCCTTCCGGTGCGAAACCGAGATAGTCGACCCGCTCCACCTGCGGCTGGGCGCGCAGCCATTGCGCCACCTCGCGGGCGTTGTCGAACGCCTTGTCCATCCTGAGGCGCAGGGTCTCCAGCGAGCGGGTGAGCATCCAGGCGCTGTGGACGTCTAGCTGGTTCCCGATCAGATTGCGGAGCGAGCGGACCTTCTTCATCAGCGGCGCGTTGCCGGCTGCCGAACCGGCTATGAGGTCGCTGTGGCCGCCGACGTACTTGGTGAGGGAATAGACCACCAGATCGGCGCCGTGGGCCATCGGCGCGGAGTAGAGAGGTCCCAGGAGCGTATTATCGACGATCAGGGCCGGGCGTCGGCCTTGGGCGTCGCCGATTTCGGCGGCGGTCTTGGCCATCAGGTCGAGATCGACCACGGAATTGGTCGGGTTGGCCGGAGTTTCGGCATAAATCGCGGCGACTTGCCCAATCTCCTGGGCCTCCCTGGCCGCCGCGCCCACCACGGCTGGATCGACACCGTCGAAGAAGCTCACCGTGCGAACCCCAAACCTCGCCAGCAGGGTGTCGAAGAGCGTCTCGGTGCCGCCGTAGAGGGGGCGGCTGCGCATCACCACCTGGCCGGGCTCGCAAGTCGCCAGCAGGCAGGTGAAGATCGCCGCCATGCCGCTGGAAAATACCGCGCAGGCATCGGCATGCTCGAGCACCGCCAGCCGCTCCTCGACGATCTGCAGGTTGGGATTGTTGAAGCGGGTGTAGATGAGGCCCGCATCCTCACCCTCTGGGGTCGGGGCCCGGCCGCTCATGTAGTCGAAGAGCAGCTTGCCTTCCTCGCACGTGGCGTAGGCGAAGGTGGAGGTCAGGAAGATCGGCGTCTTCACCGCCCCCTCGGAAAGTGTCGGGTCAAAGCCGAAGCCCAACATCAGGGTCTCGGGCTCCAGCTTGCGAGCCCCCACCGAAGACCGACGGAAGTCGTGTTTGGCCATGTCTATCGCTCTCCCATGCGAGGCGTTCGGCCTGTTCTCTAGCAGAACGGTGCGGGCATGACCCGCTCGCGAAAGCCGGGCCGGGTTGCTATTCTCGCCCCATGAGCGCCGCTGCCGTCCATTCTCCCCAAGGACCCTTCCACGACCACGCACCGGCATCCTTCGGACGGGCCTTCGCGATCGGCATCGCGCTCAACATCGCCTACGTCGCCGCCGAAGCCATCTTCGGGGTGATCGCCAACTCCCTGGCCTTGTTATCCGACGCCGGACACAACCTCGGCGATGTGCTGAGCTTGGCGGTGGCCTGGGCAGCGGCGATGATGGCCCGCCGCGCCCCCAGCCCTCGCTACACCTACGGCCTGCGCGGCTTTTCGATCTTGGCCGCGCTGAGCAACGCCATGCTGCTGCTCGTCGTCACCGGCGGCATAGCCTGGGCGGCCATCCTGCGGCTCATTCATCCCGAGCCGTCGGCGGGCATGACAGTGATGGTCGTGGCTGCGATCGGAGTGGCGATCAATGGGGCCACCGCGGCAATGTTCGCGGCCGGCCGTAAGAGCGATGTCAACATCCGCGCCGCCTTCGTCCATATGGCCTCCGACGCCCTGGTGGCTGCCGGGGTAGTGGCCGCCGGGGCGGTGATTCTGGCCACCGGCTGGCGATGGCTCGATCCGGCCGTCAGCCTGGTGATCGGGGCGGTGATCATCGCCAGCACCTGGTCGCTGCTGCGCGAATCTCTCGACCTCGCCCTTCAGGCGGTTCCGGCGGGTGTCGACCGAGCGGCGGTGCGCGCCTATCTCGCCGCCCTGCCCGGTGTCGTCGAGGTTCACGACCTTCACATCTGGGGGATGAGCACCACGGAGACGGCCCTGACCGCCCATCTCGTCAGACCCGGCGCGGCAGTGGACGACGCCTTGATCCACGATGCCTGCGTCGCGCTGAAAAGCCGCTTCCGCGTCCACCACGCCACCTTGCAGATCGAGCTTGGGGCGCATGAACACCCCTGCCACCTCGCCGACGACGCGGTCGTTTAAGCCCTATTCAGGGGCGATCCCACGAGAGAGGGAACGAATCAGGGGCATGCGAAGGAGCAGATCGCCACCCTGCGCCGCGGCGGCGGGGCCGCTGTCGCGCAACAGATGAGCGACAAGGGCCGGGTCAAGCGAGCCTTCGGCCGCCACCGGCTCGAATGAGGCCATTTCCGCCAGGCGTTTGCAATCCGCCGCCTCATCTTCACTGACATCTGCGATCCGGTCGACCACTATAGGCGTGGCGGTGGGTGTCCGCGATGGATCCAGGGCGCAGTTGAGAAGGATGCCATCCAGGCGGCCGGCTTTGATCGTGCTCACCCCGTTGTAGATCGCGAAGGCCAGGGAGCCGCTGGTCAGTTCGCAGCCCATGCAGAACAGTTGGTTCTGCAGGAGGAGCACCCAACCCTCGACAGAGACTCCGCCGGTCATCTGGTCGAAGCTCATCAGTCCATTTGCCGCCCGACGCAGCAGAATATGGTCGTGGATAAACTTGCCCGGATGCTGGGCGTAGGGCCGCGTCGAGCGGTAAAAGCCCTCGTAGGCAGGGCCGCGGAACCGGGTGATCGAAGCACTCTGGTCGAGAAGTGTGAGCGGCGGGCCGTCGCCATAAAGGGGCGCCGAATCGGTCCGGCCGTCGTAGCCCTCCACCCCCAACGCCGCGGCCACACCGGCAAGATCGCGGTCCCAATCGAGCACCGAAAAGCCGCTGGCCCGCCGGGCCACAAGGGCGGTCAGCTTGGCGAGGTTATGGGCAGAGGGCGCCACGGCGCCGGTCACCCAGCGGCCGACCACCGACTTGTCGACGCCCAGTTCAGCTGCCAACTGGATGCGGCTAAGGCTGAGGGCCTTCAGAACGAAGGCGAGTTTTTCCGAAATATCCTGCGCCAACTCGATCCCCCGGGGCGCGGCCCGCGAGCGTGCGCCAAGATGCACATAGATGCACCGCGTCGCTTTTCCGCGCAACGGCCCTTCAGATCAGCCCGGCGAGCGGCGAAGACGGGTCGGCGTAGAGCTTCCTGGCCATGCGTCCAGCGAGGTAGGCTTCCCGGCCGGCGATTACGGCGTGCTTCATGGCCCCGGCCATTCGCACGGGATCACGGGCCAGGGCGATGGCGGTGTTCATCAGCACCCCGTCGCAGCCGAGCTCCATGGCCACCGCCGCGTCCGAAGCGGTGCCGACCCCGGCGTCGACCAGCACCGGCACCTTGGCCTGCTCGACGATCAGACGCAGATTGACCTTGTTCTGGACCCCAAGGCCCGAGCCGATCGGCGCTCCGAGCGGCATGATCGCCGCCGCCCCGGCCGCTTCAAGCTTGCGGGCGAAGACCGGATCGTCGGTGCAGTAGACCATCACCTCGAACCCCTCAGCGACCAGCAACTTTAGCGCGCGCAGGGTCTCCTCCATGTCCGGGTAGAGGGTCTTGGCGTCGCTGAGCACCTCGAGCTTAACGAGAGCTTCGCCGCTGGCCTCGCGCGCCAGGCGCAGGGTGCGCACAGCCTCCTCGCCGGTGAAGCAGCCGGCGGTGTTGGCCATGTAGATGAAGCGCTCTGGTTTGAAGTGATCCGCCAGCATCGGCTTAGAGGGATCGGAGAGATTCACCCGCCGCACCGCCACGGTGACGATCTCGGCCCCCGAGGCCTCGGCCGCCCGGGCGTTCAAGGCATAGTCGTCCATCCGACCCGTGCCGACGATCAGGCGCGAGGTCAGGGTACGCCCGGCCACCGACCAGGTATCGCTCACCGGAGTCTTCGACATTGCGTTCAACTCATCCGCCTCCGACGAAATGGACGATCTCGATGCGGTCGCCCTCGGAAAGGGCCGTGGCCGGCCACAGAGAGCGGGGCACGATGGCCAGATTGCGCTCCACGGCCACCTTGCGCACATCCAGGCCGAGCCTGGCGATCAGGCCGGCGATATCGCCCGCCGCCTCGAAAAGCCTCTCCTCGCCGTTCACGATCAGCCGCACGCGGCAAGCTTGTGACCCTAGGCGGCTGACGATACAAGACGCCCCAAGCGGGCTCGGAGCGGAATGTCAAAGCCGATCTATGTGCTGAGCGGGCCCAATCTCAACCTCCTGGGCGTCCGCGAACCGGACATTTATGGCGAGGAGACCCTTGAGGACGTGCGCGCCCTCGTCGAGGCCCGCGCCCGCGCCCGCGGCGCGGCGATCGTCTTCCGCCAGACCAATCACGAGGGCGAACTGATCGACTGGGTTCAGGAGGCGCGCGAAGCGGCCCGCGCCCTGATCATCAATCCGGCCGGATATGGCCATACCTCCATCGCCCTGCTGGACGCTCTGAAGACTTTGGACATCCCCATCGTCGAGTGCCATCTTTCCAATCCCGCCGCCCGGGAGGGATTTCGCCGGCGCAGCTACGTGGCTCTGGCCGCCACCGGCGTGGTCAGCGGCTTTGGCGCGGCGAGCTATGAACTGGCGGTGGAAGCGGCATGCGATCTGACCGACGCCCCGCGCGTCTGAAGCATAAACATCAAGAGCAACAAGGCCTGAACGCCGCCATGTCCAGCCCCAAGGCCCCTGCCTCATCCGCCTCCGACCTCGTCCGCGAACTGGCCGACATCCTTAACGAGACGGGCCTTTCCGAGATCGAGGTCGAGCGCGAGGGTCAAAGGATCCGCGTCGCGAGGAGCGTCAGCCCCGGCGCGATGCAGACCTTCGTCCCTCCACCGGTCGCCGCGGCCCCTCCGGCCGCAGCCACCGCTCCAGCCGTCGAGCCGGAGCCAATCCGGACCGGCGAGACAGTCACCTCGCCCATGGTCGGCACCGTCTATCTGCAGCCGCAGCCCGGCGCCCCGCCTTTCGTCAAGGTCGGCGACAAGGTCGCGGCCGGACAGACCCTGCTTCTGGTCGAAGCGATGAAGACCATGAATCCGATCGCCGCCCCCCGAGCGGGCGTGGTGGTCGAGCTGCTGGTGGTCGACTCCCAGCCGGTGGAATTCGGCGAGCCCCTGGCGGTCATCGGCTAGCGCGCGTGTTCGAAAAGATCCTCATCGCCAACCGCGGCGAGATCGCGCTGCGTATCCACCGCGCCTGCAAGGAGATGGGCATCTCAACGGTGGCCGTGCACTCGACCGCCGACACCACCGCCATGCACGTCCGCCTAGCGGACGAGAGCGTATGCATCGGCCCCGCCCCGGCGGCGAAGAGCTATCTCAACGTCCCCTCGATCATCGCCGCATGCGAGATCACCGGCGCCAAGGCGATCCACCCTGGCTACGGCTTCCTTTCTGAGAACGCCCGCTTCGCCGAGATCGTCGCCGCCCACGGCATCACCTTCATCGGCCCAAAACCCGAACACATCCGGGTGATGGGCGACAAGATCGCCGCCAAGCGGGCGGTCAAGGCGGCCGGCATTCCGGTCGTACCAGGGTCAGATGGCGCCGTGGAGAGCGAAGCCGAAGCCATGGCGGCGGCCGAAGCGATCGGCTTTCCGGTCCTGATCAAGGCGGCGGCCGGGGGCGGCGGGCGAGGCATGAAAGTGGCCCGCAATCGCGAGGAGGTGGCCGAGGCCTATTCCACCGCCCGAGGCGAGGCCCGCGCCGCCTTCGGAGACGACCAAGTCTACATGGAGCGCTACCTGGCCACCCCGCGCCACGTCGAGGTGCAGGTGATCGCCGACGCTTTCGGGGCTGTCTGCCATCTGGGCGAGCGGGACTGCTCCCTGCAGCGGCGACACCAGAAACTCATGGAGGAAGCCCCCTCCCCTGCCATCAATCCGGCCCTGCGCGCGAGGATCGGCGGCGTCGTCGTCGACGCCATCAAGGCCATCGGCTACCTCGGCGTGGGGACCATCGAATTCCTTTACGAGGATGGCGAATTCTACTTCATAGAGATGAACACCCGCCTGCAGGTGGAGCATCCGGTTACCGAGGCGATCACCGACATCGACCTGGTGCGCGAACAGATTCGCATCGCCGCCGGCCTGCCACTGTCGTTCACCCAAGATGAGATCGAATTCGAGGGCCACGCCATCGAATGCCGGATAAACGCCGAAAATCCGCGAACCTTCATGCCCTCGCCCGGCCTCGTGACCGATTTCCATCCGCCTGGCGGCCTGGGCGTGCGGCTCGATTCGGCCCTCTACGCCGGCTATACCATCCCGCCCTACTACGACAGCCTGGCCGCCAAGCTGATCGTGCACGGCCGCGACCGAACCGAGTGCATCGCGCGCCTGAAGCGCTGCCTGGGAGAGATGGTCGTCGGCGGCATCGACACCACCATCCCGCTGTTCCAGGATTTGCTCGCCCAGCCCGACATCGTCGCCGGCCGCTACGATATCCATTGGCTGGAACAGTGGATGAAGGCGGGTGGCTGACCTTGGCGTTCCGACTGCCAGGCCCCCGGTCTGAGGCCTTTACGGTCGAGGATCTCGTCGAGTGCTATCGGCAGGGCGTCTTCCCGATGGCGGACGCGCGCGACGACGAGCGGATCTTCCTGGTCGATCCGGAGCGGCGCGGGGTCCTCCCGCTGCAGGCCTTCCACGTCTCGCGCCGACTGGCGCGCACCGTGCGCGCCGACCGGTTCGAGGTGCGCATCGACACCGCCTTCGCCGAGGTCGTGGCGCTCTGCGCCCAGGCGGCGCCGGACCGCGAGGAGACCTGGATCAACCGCACCATC
>DASXIE010000065.1:0-7868 GCA_036498165.1 Caulobacteraceae bacterium | reverse complement strand
TCGATCAGCACCGGGTGGTCGCCCGAGACGCTCACCGCGGCGCGGATGTAGCGGCCAAGCTGTTCCTCGTCGCGGACGATCTCCATGGCCCGGCCGCCCAGCACGTGGGAGGGGCGGATGACCACCGGGAAGCCCACCTTGCGGGCCCCGGCCAGGGCTTCCTCCGGGCCGCGGGCGATGGCGTTGTCGGGCTGGGCGATACCGAGGCGATGGAGCAGTTGCTGGAAGCGCTCGCGGTCCTCCGCCAGATCGATGGCGTCCGGCGAGGTGCCGAGGATCGGCACGCCGGCGGCTTCCAGGGCCGGGGCGAGGCCGAGCGGCGTCTGGCCGCCGAACTGAACGATCACTCCGATCAGCTCGCCGCGCGAAGCCTCGACCGCGATCAGCTCGAGCACGTCCTCCGCGGTCAGGGGCTCGAAATAGAGCCGGTCGGAGGTGTCGTAGTCGGTCGACACGGTCTCGGGATTGCAGTTGACCATGATCGACTGCACGCCGAGTTCCTTGAGCGCGAAGGCGGCGTGGCAGCAGCAGTAGTCGAACTCGATCCCCTGGCCGATGCGGTTGGGACCGCCGCCGAGGATGATCGCCTTGCGTCCTTCGGTCGGTTCGGCCTCGCATTCGGCGGCCACGCCGAGCGCTCCGGTCTCGTAGGTGGAATACATGTACGGCGTAGCGGCGGCGAACTCGGCGGCGCAGGAATCGATGCGCTTGAAGACGGGCCGCACGCCAAGGGCATGGCGGGCGCGCCGCACCGCCTTCTCGCCCTGGCCGGTGAGGGCCCCCAGGCGGGCGTCGGAGAAACCCAGGGCCTTGAGCCGGGCCAACGCCCCCTTCTCGGCCGGCAAGCCGTGGCGGCGGACAGCGGCTTCCTCGGCGATGAGGGCCTCGATCTGGCGCAGGAACCAAGGTTCGTAGGCGCAGGCAGCGGCCACCGCCTCGACACTGAGGCCATGGCGGAAGGCCTGGGCGATCAGCCGGAGCCGATCGGGGGTGGGAACGCCCAGCGCCCGCAGGATGGGCCCGTGGTCGGCCTCGTCGGCGCCGGGGATTTCGATCTCGTCGAGGCCGGCGAGCCCGGTCTCCAGGCCGCGCAGGGCTTTCTGCAGGCTCTCGGCGAAGGTGCGGCCGATGGCCATGACCTCGCCCACCGACTTCATCTGGGTGGTCAGGTGGTCGTCGGCCCCGGGGAACTTCTCGAAGGCGAAGCGGGGGATCTTGGTGACGACGTAGTCGAGCGTCGGCTCGAACGAGGCCGGGGTGGCGCCGGTGATGTCGTTGACGAGTTCGTCGAGGGTGTAGCCCACCGCCAGCCGCGCGGCGACCTTGGCGATCGGAAAGCCGGTGGCCTTGGAGGCCAGGGCCGATGAGCGCGACACCCGCGGGTTCATCTCGATCACCACCATCCGTCCGTCGGCCGGATTGACCGCGAACTGGACGTTGGAGCCGCCGGTCTCGACCCCAACCTCGCGCAGCACGGCGATCGAGGCGGCCCGCATGCGCTGGTATTCCTTGTCGGTGAGGGTGAGGGCCGGGGCGACGGTCACCGAATCGCCCGTATGGACCCCCATCGGATCGATGTTCTCGATCGAGCAGACGATGATGCAGTTGTCCGCCACGTCGCGGATCACCTCCATCTCGTATTCCTTCCAGCCGAGCACGCTTTCCTCGATCAGCACCTCGTGGGTTGGGGAAAGGTCGAGGCCGCGTTCGACGATCTCGCGGAATTCCTCGAGGTTGTAGGCCACCCCGCCGCCGGTTCCGGCCAGGGTGAAGGAGGGGCGGATGATCGCCGGCAGGCCAATCTCGCCTTGCGCCTCGAGGGCCGCCTCCAGCGTGCGCACGGCCCGCGAGGCCGGGCTCTCCAGGCCGATGGCGTCCATGGCGTCGCGGAACTTCTGGCGGTCCTCGGCTTTGTCGATGACCTCGGCGCGGGCCCCGATCAGCTCGACGCCGTGGCGGGCGAGGACGCCGGAGCGTTCGAGGGCGAGGGCGGTATTGAGGGCGGTCTGGCCGCCCATGGTCGGCAGCAGTGCGTCGGGCTTTTCCTTGACGATGATCGCCTCGACCATCTCAGGGGTGATCGGCTCGATGTAGGTGGCGTCGGCGACGTCGGGATCGGTCATGATCGTCGCCGGATTGGAATTGATGAGGACGATCCGGTAGCCCTCGGCGCGCAGGGCCTTGCAGGCCTGCACTCCCGAGTAGTCGAACTCGCACGCCTGGCCGATGACGATCGGCCCCGCGCCGATGATCAGGATCGAGGCGATGTCGGTGCGTCTTGGCATCGATTGACTCGCGCGCGGAGGGACGCGCGGGCGGCGCGTTGGGGGGTTGTTTGAAACAGGCTAAGCGGCTCGTTTAGAGGCCCGCGCGGCGCCGCGCAAGCGGCTCACCGACAGCGCCGCAGTCGCGCCGAAATAGGGGATCGGGCCGGCGCTTTGCGACGCCGGCCCGGAAGTGTCTTCAGCCCTGGAGCTGACCGGCGGCCATCTTGCCGTTCTTGGGGTCGCGCTCGAGTTCGTAGGTGATCTTCTGGCCTTCGCGCAGGGCGTCGAGGCCGGCTCTTTCGACCGCGGAGACGTGGACGAAGACGTCCGCGCCGCCGGCGTCCGGCTGGATGAAGCCGTAGCCTTTCTGGCCGTTGAACCACTTTACTGTACCGGTAGGCATATCGCTGTATTCCTTGAGAAAATTCCAACCCCGGGAAGAGCCGCGAGGAAGATCAAATGCGCTGGAGGGTCGGAAAGCGGGTCCGGAAGCCCGGTGAGGGGCGGGGGAAGAGCGGCCGAACCCCTTATCGAATTCGATGGCCGCCTGGGTAGTCGATAAGCCGCGCCACTACAAGGCGAATGTCGGAGGTCACCGCCCGCCGGCGGCCTCGTCAATCATCGCGGCGAAGCGGCGGAAGAGGTGCAGGGCGTCGCCCGGCCCCGGCGAGGCCTCGGGGTGGTGCTGGACGGAGAACACCGGCTTGCCGCTCATCGCCAGGCCGGCGTTGGAGCCGTCGAAGAGAGAGACGTGGGTCTCGGCGAGGCTGGCCGGCAGGCTCGCGCGGTCGACGGTGAAGCCGTGATTCATCGAGACGATCTCCACTTGGCCGGTGGCCAGATCCTTGACCGGATGGTTGGCCCCGTGGTGGCCCTGGTCCATCTTCAGCGTTCCGGCTCCAAGGCTCAGCGCCAGGAGCTGGTGACCGAGGCAGATGCCGAACAACGGCACGCCCGCTTCGATCAGTTCGCGAATGACCGGGGCGGCGTAGGCCGCCGTGGCGGCTGGGTCTCCCGGGCCGTTGGAGAGCACAACCCCGTCCGGCTCGCGGGCCAGGATCTCGGCCGCGCCCGCGCTGGCCGGGACCACGCTGACCCGCGCCCCGATCGCCGCCAGGGAGCGCAGGATGTTGCGCTTGACCCCATAGTCGACGACGACCACGTGTCGCGTGGCCTCGCCTGCGCGTCCATAGCCGTCGGGCCAGTTCCATGCCCCCTCGGACCATTCGAAGCCCTGCAGAGCCGAGGCGTCTCTGGCGAGATCGAGGCCGACAAGGCCGCTCCACGCCCGGGCCCGCGCCACGAGGGCGTCGAGGTCGAATGCGCCGCCCGGATCATGAGCGATGACGCCGTGCGGCATGCCTTTCTCGCGGATCCGCTTGGTGAGCGAACGGGTGTCGACGCCGGCCAGGCCCACCACGGCGCGCCGCTTCAGCCAGGCGTCGAGATCGCCATCGGCCCGCCAGTTGGCTGCCGCGGTGGGCGCCGCCCGGAAGACCGCGCCGTGCGCCGAGGTCTTTGCCCCTCCGCCGACCTGCTCGATGTCCTCTTCATTGGTCCCCACGTTGCCCACGTGCGGGAAGGTGAAGACGATGATCTGCTCCATGTACGATGGGTCGGTCAGGATCTCCTGGTAGCCGGTCATGGCCGTGTTGAAGCACACCTCGCCCAGAGCCTCGCCGACCGCGCCGCAGCCCACGCCCGGCAGGATCGTCCCGTCGGCCAGGGCGAGGACGCCGGTGGCGCCGGCGGGGAGGGCGTGGGGCAGGGGACGACTCCAGGGTTGGCGGGCGTTAACCACGCCCGCGCGCGCCGTCAACGCGATTTGTCGGCGGCTCCCACGCGGCTATGGTGGGGCATGCTGGAGCTGCGCCCCAACTGCGAATGCTGCGACAAGGATCTGCCGCCGGCGAGCCGCGAGGTGCGCATCTGCACCTTCGAATGTACCTTCTGCGCGAACTGTGCGGACGAGCGATTCGGCGGCATCTGCCCCAACTGCGGCGGCGATTTCGTCACCCGGCCGATCCGTCCCCAAGAGCATCTGGCGGCCTACCCGCCGTCGGCGAAGCGCGTCACCAAGGCCCACGCCGCCTGCAGCTAGGCTTGCGACTCGCAGGGGCGAGCGCGATCATGAGCGGTGCGCTACGACGACCGCTTTCTGGACGAGATCAAGGGGCGGCTGCGGCTCTCCGACGTCATCGGCAAGACGGTCAAGCTGCGCCGCCAGGGCCGCGAATACGTCGGCCTATCGCCCTTCACCAAGGAGCGCACCCCCTCCTTCTTCGTCAATGACGACAAGGGTTTCTTCCACGACTTCTCCTCCGGCAAACACGGCGACCTGATCACCTTCCTGCAGGAGACCGAGCGGCTTTCCTTCACCGAAGCGGTGGAGCGCCTGGCCGGCGAGGCCGGCGTGCCCCTGCCGGCGCCCGACCCAGCCGCGGCGGCGCAGGACAAGGCCCGAGCCGGACTAGCCGACTGGCTGGAACGGGCGGCGGCGTGGTGCGAGGGTGAGTTGCGCCGTCCGTTGGGGCGGCCGGCTCGGGACTATCTGATCGCCCGGGGCCTCCCTGAGGCCGAGTGGGCCAGGTTCCGGATCGGCTTCGCCCCGTCCGGACGGACGGCCCTGAAGGACTACCTGATCGCCAAGGGGGCGATGAGCGAGGACCTCATTTCCGCCGGGCTTCTGATCCAGCCCGACGACGGCGGCTCGCCATATGACCGCTTCCGCGACCGCATCATCTTCCCGATCGCCGACGGGCGCGGCCGGGTGATCTCGTTCGGCGGCCGGGCGATGGATTCTGGCGCCCACGCCAAGTACCTCAACGGCCCGGACAGTCCGCTGTTCGACAAGGGCCGCGTTCTCTATGGCCTGGCGGAGGCGCGCCGCCTGCTCCACGCCGGCGGGGCCGAGGCGCCCCTGGTGGTCGTCGAGGGCTACATGGACGTCATCGCCTGCCAGAGGGCCGGCGTCGCCGCAGTCGCCGCCATGGGGACCTCGCTCAGCGAAATCCAGATGGAGATGCTGTGGCGCCTGCACGGCGAGCCCACCCTTTGTTTCGACGCCGATCGGGCCGGCCAAGCGGCCGCCGGGCGAGCCATCGAGCGGGCCATGCCCCTGCTCAAGCCCGGCCGCAGCTTCCGCTTCGCCCTGGTGAGCGGCGGCAAGGATCCCGATGACATCCTGCGCGAGCAAGGCGCGGCCGCCCTGAAGAGCCAGCTGACGACAACCAAGCCCTTCGTCGATGCCCTCTTCGAGCGCGAGCGCGACGCCGAGCCCCTCGATACCCCAGAGCGGCGGGCGGCCCTGCGCAAGCGCCTGCGCGAGTGGGCGCGTCAGGTCGGAGATCCGGACCTGGCCGGCGAATACCGCGAGGCCCTCAACGCCCGCTATGACCGACTGTTCGCCAAGCCCGCCGCGCCGCCCGCCCGCGGCCCCTGGCGCGGTCGGGGGCGCCCCGCCGAGACGTTCATCGCCCCGGCGACGCCGGAGGGCCGGGCGGGGGCGCGGCGCCTCTCCAAGGCCCTCAATCCGATCGCCGCCGCCCTGGCTCGCTGGGCCCTCGAGGATCCCGCCGTGCTCGACGATCACCTCGAGGCTTTCGAGGCCCAGGGATTCGGCGATCCGGCCCTGGCCGAGCTCGCCGGGCAGATCATCCGCCTCCGTCTCTCCGCCGATCGTCTTGACAGAGAGGCCCTGCAACGCCATCTGGCGCATAGCGGATTTCGCGAACTGCTGATTGACATCGACCGGGCCGCCGTCCATTCGCGCGCGCCCTTCATGAAACCGGATGTCACCCTCGCCGTCGCCAGATCCCAGTGGTCGCGAGCTTTCGAGGCCCTGAGCCGCTTGACGGCGCTGGACGAAGCTGTGACCGCCGCGATGCAGGCCATCGCCGGCGGCGCCGACTCGTCCGCGCTCATGGCGTTCAAGGCCGAACGCGATCAGCTGAGACGGGCGGTCGAGACGGGAACAATGTGGAGCACGGACATATCGTCCTGACGACGGCCCGGCTGGGTCCGGCGTCGACCGGCACTATATTCTGAAGTCCGGCGTCATCGTCGGCAGCGGAGAGATTAATGACCACCACCACCACCGTCGAGCCCGTCGAGGCGCCCGCCGCGCCGGACGGTCCGCTGCTCGACCTGACCGACGCCGGCGTCAAGAAATTCATCAAGCAGGCCAAGACCCGCGGCTACGTCACCATGGACGAGCTCAACAAGGTCCTGCCGTCCGACGAGGTGACCAGCGAGGCCATCGAGGACACCCTGGCCATGCTCTCGGAAATGGGGGTCAATGTCGTCGAAGCCGAAGACGAGCCCGCCGAGGGCGGCGAGGTGGCGGTCCGCGAAGAGACCGCGGTCGCCGAGACCGCCGACAAGCAGAGCGCCTTCGACCGCACCGACGACCCGGTGCGCATGTATCTGCGCGAGATGGGCTCTGTAGAGCTGCTCTCCCGCGAAGGCGAGATCGCCATCGCCAAGCGCATCGAGGCCGGCCGCGACACCATGATCCGCGGCCTGTGCGAGAGCGCCCTCACCTTCGAGGCGATCATGGTCTGGCGTGAGGAGCTGGCCCAGGGCCGCATCCTGCTGCGCGAAGTGATCGATCTGGAGCAGACCTACGGCGGCCAGGTCGCCCAGGCCCTCTCCGACGCGGCCACCGCCGGCGAGGCGCTCGACGACGCCGCGGCGGTCACCAGCGACGAGGACGAGGACGCCGCCAAGGCCGCGGCCGGCGACGACGACGATTTCGATGACGGGGCGGGCCCGACCATCAGCGCCATGGAAGGCGAGCTGCGCGAAGGGGTCATGGCCACCCTCGACGCCATCGCCGCCGAGTTCGAGGCTTTCCGCCGCCTGCAGGAAAAGCTCGTCGAACACCGCCTCAAGGGCGACGACCTCGCCGAGGCCGATCGCAAGGCCTACGAGGCGGCCAACGGGGCCATCGTCAACCACCTCAAGACGCTCAAGCTCAACAACAACCGCATCGAGGCCCTGGTCGACCAGCTCTACGCCATCAACAAGCGGCTGATGGGCCTGGAAGGCCGTCTCATGCGCGCCGCCGACAGCTACGGCATCTCGCGCAATGAGTTCATCAAGGCCTATTTCGGGTCCGAGTTGAATCCTTCCTGGCGCGATAATGTCTCCACGCTCGGCGTGCGGTGGGCGAAATTCACCGAAAACGACGCCCGCCAGATCGGCGCCATTCGCCAGGAGATCGCCTCGCTGGCCACGGAATCGGGGGTGCCGATCGACGACTACCGGCGCATCGTCCACACCGTCCAGAAGGGGGAGCGCGAGGCCCGACAGGCCAAGAAGGAAATGGTCGAGGCCAACCTGCGCCTGGTCATCTCGATCGCCAAGAAATACACCAACCGCGGCCTGCAATTCCTCGATCTCATTCAGGAAGGCAACATCGGCCTGATGAAGGCGGTGGACAAGTTCGAGTACCGTCGTGGCTACAAGTTCTCGACCTACGCCACCTGGTGGATCCGCCAGGCGATCACCCGCTCGATCGCCGACCAGGCCCGCACCATCCGCATCCCGGTGCACATGATCGAGACGATCAACAAGATCGTCCGCACCTCGCGCCAGATG
>DASXIE010000064.1:0-4695 GCA_036498165.1 Caulobacteraceae bacterium | reverse complement strand
GCTTTGACACCCGGCCTGGGCCTTTACATCCACTGGCCCTATTGCGCGCGGATCTGTCCCTATTGTGATTTCAATGTCGTCAGGGACCGCGGCCGGGATCCGGAAAAGGCCGGCCTCGTAGACGCGATCGTTGACGATCTCGAGAGCCACGCGGCGCTCACTGGCGAGCGCCGACTGACGTCGATTTTCTTTGGCGGCGGCACGCCTTCGCGGATGGTTCCGAGCGCAGTCGGGCGTATCATCCACCTCGCCGGCCGACTGTGGCCGGTCGAACCCCATCTCGAAGTCACTCTCGAAGCCAACCCGGCCGACATCGAGCCTGGACGGCTTGCCGACCTGGCGGTCGCCGGCGTTAACCGACTGTCTCTTGGCCTGCAGTCGCTGGATGATGGCGAGCTACGCCTGCTCGGCCGTGACCACGATGCGGCCGCGGGTCGACGAGCAGTCGAGGTTGCCCGGTCCATCTTCCCTCACCTTTCCCTGGACCTGATCTATGCCTTGCCCGGCCAGACCCTGGAGCACTGGACCGAAGCTCTCGAGGAAGCCGTCGAGCTCGGGGCGGAACACATCTCGGCCTACCAGCTGACCATCGAACCGGGCACGTCCTTCGCCAGGGCCGTCAGGCGCGGAACCGTTGTCCCACCCCCTGAGGATCGGGCGGCCGACCTCTTCGAGGCCACTCAGACGGTGTTGGAGGGCTTCGGTTTCGAAGCCTATGAGATTTCCAACCATGCTCGAGGTGCGGCCGCCCGCTCGCGGCACAACCTCAACTACTGGCGAGGCGGCGACTATGTCGGTGTGGGCCCGGGGGCCCATGGCCGGCTCACACTCGCCGGCCGACGTTACGCCACCGTCGCTCCGCGAAGCGTGGCCGGATATGTCGACGCGGTCAGGCGGGACGGGTCCAGCCTGAGCCCTGAACCGCTCGCGGAGCGCGAAGTGGCGCTAGAGCGCCTGCTGATGGGTCTGCGCACATTCGAAGGGGTGGCGACGAGCGACCTCGCTCCCTTGCACATCCCGCCGCGTAGGATGGGCGAGCTCGAGGGCTTTGTCGAAGTCTCCGACGATCGCCTTATCGTCACCCGGCGGGGCCGCCCCGTACTTGATCGCCTGATCGCCGAGCTGGCCGATGCGGCGTGAATCGCGCCCGCTGGCCCCGGGCCTCTACTTGGTGGCGACGCCGATCGGCAATCTCGGTGATATCACCTTAAGGGCCCTGGAGGTCTTGGCGGGAGTCGATCTGGTGCTGGCCGAGGATACGCGGGTCAGTGGCAAGCTCCTGGCCGCGCACGCCATCCGCGCCCGACTCGATCGCTACGATGAGCATGCCGCAGAGCGAATTCGCCCGAAGATCCTGGCCATGCTCGCGGGCGGTGCGCGGATCGCCCTGATTTCCGACGCTGGAACTCCCCTGGTGAGCGACCCGGGCTATCGGCTGGTCAAGGAGGCGCTCGCGACGAGAGCGACCGTGTATCCCATTCCGGGAGCTTCAGCGGTGATGGCGGCGCTCACTGTGGCGGGACTGCCGACCGACCGGTTCCTGTTCGCCGGCTTCCCGCCTTCGCGGGCCGGCGCGCGCCGGGCATTTCTGGAAGAACTGGCCGCAGTCCGGGCCACGCTGATTTTCTTTGAAGGCGGATCGCGCCTGGCGGCCAGCCTCGCCGACATGGCCCTCGTGTTCGGACCGCGCAATGCCGCCGTCGCGCGCGAACTCACCAAGTTGCACGAGAGCGTGGTCAGGGGACCTCTGGATTACCTAGCGGCCGACGACCGTTTCGCCGCGATCAAGGGCGAGATCGTGATCGTGGTCGGCGCTGGCGAGGACGCCGTGGCCACCGACGACGAGGCCGATGCGGCCCTGACCGAGGCCCTAACCCGGCTTGCCCCCGCCGCGGCCGCCTCCGAAGTGGCCAAGGCGCTGCGGCTGCCCCGCCGCGAACTCTATTCCCGGGCCCTGGCCCTGCGCGGTCGATGACGGCGTCGCCGATTCGCAGCCGCCGCGGGTTCAAGGCGCGCCGCGACGGCCGGCGCGGCGAGACGCTTTGCGCCCTGTGGCTGATGGCCAAGGGCTATCGCATCCTCGGCTTCCGGCTGAAAACCGCTCAGGCGGAAATCGATCTTCTGGCGCGCAAGGGCGAGGTTGTCGCCGTGGTGGAGGTCAAGCGGCGCACCAGCCTGGAGGCTGCGCTGGATGCAGTGGGCCCGCGGCAGCGCGAGCGCCTGCTGCGCGCCGCCCGCTCGATCACTGCTCGCAGGCCGGATCTGAGCGGCGCCTCTATCCGCCTCGACCTGATGGCCCTCGCGCCCGGGCGCTGGCCGCGCCATATACCCGACGCTTGGCGCGACTGCTGAGCCGCTCGCCAGCCAACCCAGGGAGGGTCGATGTCTCTGCAGGTCGCGGTCCAGATGAATCCGGTCGAAGACATCAACATCGAGACCGACACCACCTTCATGCTGATGCTCGAGGCGCAGACCCGGGGTCATGGCCTTTGGGTCTACGCGCCCGAACGGCTCGCCCTGGAGGACGGCCGGGTCCTCGCCCGCGGCAAGTCCGTCAATCTGCAGGCGGTCAAGGGAGATCACCACCGCCTCGGCGAGAGTGAGATCAAGGCCCTCTCGGCGTTCGACGTGGTGCTCATGCGCCAGGATCCGCCCTTCGACATGGCCTACATCACCGCCACGCACTTCCTCGACCGCATCCATCCGGCGACCTTGGTGGTGAACAATCCCGCCGAGGTGCGCAACGCGCCCGAGAAGTTGCTGGTCACCACCTTTCCAGGCCTGCAACCGGCCACACTGATCACCAGCGACGGCGACGCCTTGCACGACTTCCACGCCCGCCACGGCGATATCGTGATCAAGCCGCTCTACGGCGGAGCCGGGTCTGGGGTGGTCAAGCTCGCGGCCGGCGATCCCAATCTCGACGCCCTGCTCGAACTGCATGCCATGATCGGCCCCGAAGCGGTGATCGCCCAGAAATTCATCCCCGCCGTTTCGCGCGGCGACAAGCGCATCCTGATCATCGACGGGACACCGGTGGGCGCGATCAACCGGGTGCCGGCCGAAGGCCAGGTAAGGTCGAACCTGGCCCGGGGCGGGCGGGCAGAGGCGGTGGCGCTCACCACGCGGGATATCGAGATCTGTACCGCGATCGGGCCGGAGTTGAAGGAACGTGGCTTGCTCTTCGTCGGCATCGACGTGATCGGGGACTATCTGACCGAGATCAATGTCACCTCACCCACCGGCGCCCAGCAACTGAAGCGTTTTGGCGGGGCCGACGCCGCTGTCGCGCTCTGGGACCGGATCGAATCCCTTCGCGCCGACGCGCGTACCTGAGTTCTTCTTTTGTTCTTGCGCGGGGCCATCGCCTATGCGCACATTCGGAGGAGACTTGAACCGGACTGGGGCAGGCATGGCCGCGCGGGTTGCGTCGGTGGCGTTCGAGGGCGTCGAGGCGCGGCGGGTGGACGTTGAGGTCCAGGCCGTCGGCGGCGCCTCGGCTTTCATCGTCGTTGGGCTGGCCGACAAGGCGGTCGGCGAAGCTCGCGAGCGGGTGCGCGCCGCCTTCGCCGGCCTTGGCCTAGCGCTGCCGCCGCGCCGCCTGGTCGTGAACCTCGCCCCCGCCGATCTCCCCAAGGAAGGAAACCACTACGACCTGCCCATCGCCCTGGCCTTGATGGCGGTGATGGGAGTCATTCCTCAGGACGCGCTCGACGGCTGGGCGGCGATCGGCGAGCTGAACCTCAATGGCGAGATCGCTCCGGTGGCCGGCGCCCTGCCCGCCGCGGTGGCCGCCAGCGCCATGGGCCTGGGGCTGATCTGCCCCGAGGCGTGCGGGGCGGAGGCGGCGTGGGGCGGAGATGTCGCCATTCTCGCGGCGCGCTCTCTGATCTCGCTGGTCAATCACTTCCGCGGGGCGCAGATTCTGGGTCAGCCAAAGCCGGGGCCGATGATCGAGGTCGGGCGCGGGCCCGATCTGAAGGACGTCAAGGGCCAGGAAGGCGCGAAGCGGGCCCTGGAGATCGCCGCCGCCGGCGGCCACAACCTGCTCTATGTCGGGCCGCCGGGTTCGGGAAAATCCATGCTGGCTCAGCGTCTGCCGGGCCTGCTGCCGCCGCTTACCGCCGGCGAACTACTCGAAACCTCGATGGTCCATTCGGTGGCCGGCCTTATCGCCAAGGGAGCCCTGACCCGCGAGCGGCCTTTCCGGGCCCCGCATCATTCGGCGAGCATGGCCGCGCTCACCGGCGGCGGGCTGCGGGTCAAGCCCGGGGAGGTTTCCCTGGCCCACAACGGCGTGCTGTTCCTGGACGAACTGCCGGAATTCAGCGCCCAGGCGCTCGATTCTCTGCGTCAGCCACTGGAGAGCGGCGAGGTCATCGTCGCCAGGGCCAATGCCCACGTCCGCTATCCGGCCCGCGTCCAGCTGGTGGCGGCGATGAACCCCTGCCGTTGCGGCAATGGCGGCTTGGGGCGAGGCAGTTGCGGCCAGGCGCCGCGCTGCCAGCAACTCTATCAGGGACGAATCTCCGGCCCACTGCTCGACCGCATAGATCTGGCCGTGGAGGTCCCGCCGGTGACCGCGGCGGACCTCACTCTGCCCCCGCCAAGCGAAGGCACGGCGGAGGTCGCCGCCCGGGTCGCGGCGGCGCGGGCGCTGGCGGCGGATCGGGCCCTGACCGCTGGCGACGGCGC
>DASXIE010000063.1:0-13323 GCA_036498165.1 Caulobacteraceae bacterium | reverse complement strand
CCGTCCAGACCCCCGACGGCGTCAAGGAGCCCCTCAACCGCCGCTCGACGATCCATATCCAGTTCTGATCGTCAGGCGACAAACCACCACCCTCCTGGAGCCCGGTCGAAAGACCGGGCTCTTTCTTTTTGGAGCCGAGGCCTGAGGCCATGGACGGGCCGCGGGCGCACCGCTAAACGGCGCGAATGGCGATCGGGGTTTTCGACTCGGGGATCGGGGGCCTCAGCGTGCACCACGCCTTGGTGCGGGCCCTGCCCGACGCCGACTTCATCTACCTCGCCGATCAGGCCAACACGCCCTACGGCGGGCGCGGCGGGGAGGATATTGTCGCCCTCACTCGGGCCGGATGCGAGCGCCTCTTCGAGGCCGGCTGCGACCTCGTCATACTGGCCTGCAACACCGCCGCCGCCGTCGCCCTCAGACGCCTGCAGCAGACCTGGCTGCCCGGCTACCGCCAGGGCCTGGGCCGACCGGTCAATGTCCTGGGCATCATCGTGCCGACCATCGAAGCGGCTACCGGCTTGCCGTGGACGGAGGAGATCGAGCGCCCGACCGACAAGGTCGAGCACGTCGACGTCCTCGGCATCTTCTCCACCCCCGCCACCGCCAATTCACGGGTCTACGAGATCGAGATCGACAAGCGGCGGGCCGACGTCGCCGTGTTCTCCCAGCCTTGCGAGCGCCTTGCCCGAGACATCGAATCCTGCGCCCCTGAAGCCGAGCTCAAGGCCGCCGTCGAAGCCCACGTGGCGGCCCTGGCCCGCCGCATCGGCCGCCCGCCCGACCGCGCAATTCTCGGCTGCACCCACTATGAGATCATCGCCCCGATGTTCCGCGATGCCCTCCCCGCCGGTGTGCCGCTGATCCACCAGCCGCACGCCACCGCCGCCGCGGTCGCCCTCTACCTCGAGCGTCACCCGGAATACGCCGCCGGGGCCGGGGGGGCGCGCCGTTTCGTCACGACCGGCCGTCCGGGAGCCCAGAACGGCCTCGCCGAACGGTTCTGGGGGGCGCCGCTCCATTTCGAAGCGCTCTGAGGCCCATCCCACCAGAGATTCACTCGATCCGACCTTCCCCGCTCCATCGAGCGGCCCTATATGGCGGGCGATGCTCCCGACCCTGCGCCAGCTCCGCTACCTGAAGCTGCTCGCCGATCACGGCTCGTTCAGCCGCGCCGCCGAGGCCGCCCACGTCACCCAGCCCACCCTTTCGGCCGGCATTCAGGAACTGGAGAAGATCCTCGGGCCGCCGCTGGTCGACCGCAATCGCTCCGGGGTGATCCTCACCGCCGCCGGCGAAGAAGCGGTGGCTCGGGCCGGCTCGATTCTCGCCCAGGCCGAGGACCTGGTGCGCGAGGCCCAGGGCGCCGGCGAGCCGCTGGGCGGGCGTTTCCGCCTTGGCGTCATCCCCACCATCGCCCCTTTCCGCCTCCCCGCCGTCCTGCCGATGCTGCGCGCCCGCTTCGCCAAGCTGCGTCTTTTCCTGCGCGAGGACCTCACTCACCGCCTGCTCGCCGACGTTCGATCGGGCGCGCTTGATGCGGCCCTGGTCGCCCTGCCCTATGACACCGCCGGCCTCGACTTCGCCCATGTCGCCGACGATGAACTCCTTGCCGCCCTGCCGGCCGGCCACCCTCTAAGCAACGCCGAGCGGATCTCGCCGCGCCGCTTCGCCGGCGAGGAGATGATCCTCCTAGAAGACGGCCACTGCCTGCGCGACCACGCCCTGGCGGCCTGCGGCATGACCCTCACCCGGCATGGCCGGGATGAGGCCTTCGCGGCGACCTCGCTGGCGACCCTGGTGCAGATGGTGGGTTCGGGCCTCGGCATCTCCTTCCTGCCGGCCATGGCCGTCGAGGCCGGCCTCGCCAACGACGCCGCCGTAAGCGTGCGGCCCCTCGACGCCGACAATCCCAGCCGCGAAATCGTCGTCGCCTGGCGCGCCGGATCGACCCGCGCCGCAGAGGGCAGGCTCTTGGCCGAGGTGTTCAGCCAAGCCGGCGCGCTGAGCGCGGGGGATGATTGACTTGGGCGCCGCGGGGTTGAATGTGCCTTTTGACCGCAACGCGGGAGGTGCGGACCGTTATCAGTTGGATTATATCCACAGGCTATGAGTAGGCCGTTTGTAAAAATGAATGGTCTGGGCAACGATTTCGTGATCGTCCAGCCGGGGCCCGATCGGTTCGATCCCACTTCTGATCAGGCGTCGAACATCGCCGATCGAATTGACGGTATCGGTTGCGACCAGCTCATCGTGCTTTCGCCTACTGACAACGCCGACATCCAAATGCGAATCTGGAACGCCGACGGCGGCGAAGTGGCGACCTGCGGCAACGCCGCCCGCTGCGTCGGCTGGCTCCTGATGCGGGCCAGCGGCCGTAAATCGGTCCGCATGGAGACGAAGGCAGGCATGCTCGAGGCTTTCGACGCCAGGGAATCCAGCGCCACGGTCGACATGGGCGCGCCGCGCCTGGGCTGGACCGACATTCCCCTGGCCTCTCCTCAGGACACCCTCGAGCTGGACCTTAGGGTGGAATCGGCCCGCGGCGGTCCCAGCTGCGTCTCCATGGGCAATCCGCACGTGGTTTTCTTCGTCGACAACGCCCAGAACGCACCGGTCGAGAGCCTCGGGCCGTGGCTGGAGCGCCACCAGCGCTTTCCCGAGGGGGTGAACGTCGGGTTCGCCCAGATCATCGCTCCTGACCGCATGCGCCTTCGGGTCTGGGAGCGCGGAGTGGGCATCACGCACGGCTGCGGAACCGGCGCCTGCGCGGCGGTGGTGGCGGCTCATCGCCGCGGCCTCGCCGGGCGCAACGTCGCCGTCGAGATGGAAGGTGGCGAACTGACCGTAGAGTGGCGCGAGAGCGACAACCATGTACTCTTGACCGGCCCGGTGGAAGTCGAGTTCACCGGCCGGATTCCCACACTCGAAACGATCGCGCCCGAGCCGACCCCGACGTTCGCGCCCCGTGACAGCCGCACGGCGGCCAACGACTTCGACGAGATCGAGCGCTACAGCGACAGCCCGGCGACCGACCCGTTCCGGCGCGCGTGAGGCCGCGCGCGGTGGAAGTCGTCACTTTCGGTTGCCGCCTTAATGCGTGCGAATCCCAGGCAATCCGTGAGCGGGCATCCGACGAGGATCTCGCCGAGACCATCGTCTTCAACACCTGCGCGGTTACCGGCGAGGCAGTGCGCCAGGCCCGCCAGGCGATTCGGAAGGCCCGCCGGGAGCGGCCCGCCGCCCGCCTGATCGCCACCGGCTGTGCGGTCCAAATCGATCCGGCCGCCTTCGCCGCCATGGAAGAGGTCGACCTCGTGCTCGGCAACGCCGAGAAGCGCGCGCCCGGCGTCTTCACGAGCGAAGGTCCCAGGGTGCGGGTGGGCGATATCATGGTCCCGAATGGCGCCCTCCCAACGCCGGTCGCCGGCTTGTCCGGCCGCGCCCGGGCCTATGTCGAGATCCAGAACGGCTGCGATCATCGCTGCACCTTCTGCGTCATCCCGATGGGGCGCGGGAACGCCCGCTCCGTGCCGTCGGAGGCCGTCGTCGCCCAGGTTCGGGGCTTGGCCCGCGCCGGCTATGCCGAGGTCGTCCTCACCGGCGTCGACCTCACGAGTTGGGGCGCGGACCTCGCCGGAACGCCGAGCCTGGGAACCCTGGTGGGCGCGGTGCTGGGCAAAGTCCCCGAACTTTATCGCTTGCGGCTCTCCTCTATCGACGCCGCCGAGATCGACGCCGAACTGATGGCCGTGATCGGCGACGAGGCGCGGCTTATGCCGCATCTGCATCTTTCCCTGCAATCAGGTGATGATCTGATCCTCAAGCGGATGAAGCGGCGCCACTCGCGCGATGTGGCCCTGAAGTTGATCGGCGAGGTCCGCGCGCTCCGCCCCGAGACGGCGTTCGGAGCCGACTTCATCTGCGGCTTCCCCACCGAGAGCGAGGCGGCGTTCGACAACACCCTGGCTTTCGTCGAGGACGCCGACCTTTCCTTCCTGCATGTCTTCCCCTTCAGCCCCAGGCCGGGGACGCCGGCGGCGCGGATGCCGCAGGTGCCGCGCGAAGTGATCCACGCCCGCGCCCGCCGCTTGCGCGTCGCCGGGGAACGCGCCCTCGCCCGCCACCTCGAGGGCCGCGTCGGCCGATCGGTCCGCGCCCTCGTCGAGCGTCCCGGCCGAGCCCGGGCGGAGGACTTCACGGAGATCGCCTTCGCCGGCGCCGCCGCCCCCGGCGCGCTGATCGCCGGCCGGATCGCCAGCCACGACGGCGCCCGCGCCGCCTTGCCTAACTGGGAGTTCGCATGATCGCGCCGACGAACACCGCAGCTGAACGCCCCTCAACATGACCGAGAGCCGTCCCGGCTGGCTCAGACGACTGAGCGATGGCCTGTCGCGCACCTCGCGGCAGATGAGCGAACAGCTCGCCCACACCTTCGTCGCCCGCCCCCTCGACCAGGAACAGCTCGACGCCCTCGAGGAAATGCTCATCGAAGCCGACCTTGGCCCAAAGGCGGCTGCTAAGATCACTGAGGCTTTCGCAGCCCAAAGGTTTGGCAAGTCGTCCACGGACGATCAGGTCCGCGAGGCGCTCGCCCAGGCGGTGGCTGACGAGCTGATCCCGCGCCAGGGCCGCTTCGATCCCTTGGTCGGACCCAGGCCCTTCGTCGTCCTCTTCATCGGAGTCAACGGCTCTGGCAAAACCACCACCTTGGGCAAGATCGCCGCCGATCTCACCGCCCGCGGGGCGAGAGTGCTGATCGCCGCCTGCGACACCTTCCGGGCCGCCGCCGTAGAGCAACTGGCGGCGTGGGCGGAGCGATCGGGGGCCGACTTCCTCAGTGGACCGCCAGGCGCCGACGCCGCCGGCCTCTCCTTCGAGGCGGTCGAACGCGCAAAGGCGGAGAACTATGACGTCCTGTTGATCGACACCGCCGGGCGGCTGCAGAACAAGCAGGGATTGATGGACGAACTGACCAAGATGATCCGTGTCGTGCGCAAGCTCGATCCGGAAGCGCCCCATGAAGTCCTTCTCGTCCTCGACGCCACGGTCGGACGCAACGCGCTGGCCCAGGACAACATTTTCGGGAACGCCATCGGAGTGACCGGTATCGTCATGACCAAACTCGACGGCACGGCCCGCGGCGGGGTCCTGGTGCCGGTGGCCCAGGCCTCGGATTCGCCGATCATGCTCATCGGCGTCGGCGAGGGTATCGAGGACTTGCAGCCGTTCGACGCCCGCGCCTTCGCCCGCTCCCTGGTCGGCCTGGAAGCGCCGGTCCATGGCTGAACCTGGTCGCGCCACGCGCCTCATCGGCTGGTCCGTGGACGGCGCGCCGTGGGTGCTGTTCATCGCCGTCTATCTGATCACGCGCAACTTCCGGCTGGCGATCACCGCCCTGGTCGCGGCTTCGATCGTGGCGCTGGCCGTCGGCTTGATCATTCACCGACGTTTTAGGCCGCTCCCGACGATCACCGCCGGCCTCACCGTGCTGTTTGGCGGCGCCTCTCTGGCCCTGAACAATCCGGAAATTCTCAAGGCGAAGATGACCATCGTCGATGGGGCCTTCGGCGCGGTCCTGTTCGCGGGCCTGGGGCTGAAGAAGAATCCTCTCAAGCTGTTTCTCGGCGGCGCGATCCCTCTCTCGGACAAGGCCTGGGCGACGCTGACGATCCGCTACGGCTCGTTCTGGTGGGCCTGTGCGGCGGCCAATGAGGTCGTGCGCCGTACTCAGAGCGATCACACCTGGGTCATGTTCAAGGGCGCCGCCATTGCGGCGGGCGTCCTCTTCGCCGTCGTCCAGGTCCCTTTTCTGATGAAGCACGGCAAGCCGAACGCCGAGGTCGAGCCGACACCCACCGACCTTGGTGGATGAGGCGCGCTTTGCGCCGGGCACGGATGGTCTGTCGTCAAACTGACGCGAAAATGCGATAGTCACTTGGTCCGATAAGGGATCGGCGAAATCATCGAGGGACGTTCCATGGCCAAGGGCAAAGTGAGGCCGTCGGCGGACGCGCTCGGCGGATCGGTCACCCACCTCCTCCATAGGACCCTGCAGCTGGCCCTCGATTTCCATGCCGAGGCCGCCGGCGCCGGGGCCATCACCCAGCGCCAGTACACCGTGCTGGCCGCCGCCGGCGCCCACGATGGTCTGACCCAGAACGATCTCGTCAGAGCCACCGGAATCGACCGCTCGACTCTGGCCGATCTCGTCGCCCGCATGCTGGCCAAGGGGCTTCTGGTCCGTGAGCGTTCGGCGACCGACGCCAGGGCCAATAGCGTGCGGCTGTCCGAGGCCGGACGGGCCGCGCTCGCGGCCGGGACCGGGCCGGCCAGCGCCGCCGACGGCCGTCTGCTGGGCTTCCTCTCGGCCAAGAAACGCGACGGCTTCCTGAAGACCCTGGCCGCCCTCGCCCACGCCGCCGATCAGCCGGCTTCAAAGGACAAGGCGCGCAAGGCCGCCAAGAAGGCGAAAGCCGCCAAGAGCAAACCTGCCAAAGCCAAGCCGGCGAAGGCCCCCAAGGCTCCCGCCAAGGCCGTCAAGAAGCAGAAGAAGACCAAGCGCGCTAAGGCCCTGGTCGGCGTCTAGAATCTCACAGCCGCCCGGTCAGCGCCGCCCAGGTCAGGCGGCCGCGCTTTTCCACTTGGCCGGGCGAATTCGCGTTCAGATCGGCGCGGGCCAGGGTCGCCGGCAACGCGGCTGGAAATGACGCGGGCTGGAGATGGCGGGCGGCGCGCCGCGCTTCGGTCAATCTCTCCCTAATCTGGCTGTCAAAGGCCTCGCCGCGCGCGTTGCCGGCCCGCCGCAGGAGCATCAGCCCCCACACCGAGCCCGCCGCCTCGGCGTTCGCCGCCTCGCCCGGCTCGCCCAGGCAGATCGCCGCCAGGCAGGCCAGTTCGCCCTCGGTCCCGGAGGCCAAGGCGAGCGCTTCGGCGGGTCCCATCTCCGTCGCCTCGAGGGCAGCCAGGCGAGCCTCGATCATCGTCTCGAATGGAGCTCGCGGCAGGCCTCTTTGACGAACGGCTTCAGCGAGCGCCAGCGCCGTCGGATGGCCCCGCACCGCCGCGCCTGAGAAGATCTCGTCGATGGCCTCGCGCCACCAGACCAAGCGAATTTCGGCCATCGCCGTCGCCGAGGTGACGGCCGGCGCCCGCGCCAGCTCATGGTCGAAAGCGTAGAGGGCGATGACGTCGGTGCGGGCTCGCCGATCGACGATGAAGCGGCTGGCGAGCCAACGGTCGGGGTCGACCCGGCGGACCTCTGCGTCGAGGTCGACCCCTGGCAATGCTCTTAAGTGCCGGTCCCGAAGAAGGTCTGGAACATGGCCATCGAGGTCAGCATTGGCAGGCTGAGCAAGGTGTTGGTCCGCGAAGCCAGGGTGGCGATGCGACCGGCCTTGGCCTTGGCGTCGGCGTCAGCTTCCTTGATGCCCAGGACAATCTTCTGGTTCGGCCAGATGATCCCCCACACATTGAGGAACATGATGATTGCCAGCCAAATACCGATCCCCATCAGGGCGTAGCCCTTGTCGTTGGGCGAAGGATCGCCAACCAGACCGAAGGTGAACACCTTCTCGGCATAGACGCGGCCGTGGAGCAGGGCGACGCCGATGCCCGCCAGGACGGTGAAGAGCGCCGACCAACGGAACCAGTACAGCGCCTCGGGCGAGATGTACTTGTTGATCGCCGGCTTAAGTTCGGCCGGAATCTCCGGCATCTTCCGTGTCTGGACGAAGTTGAAATAGTACAGAAGGCCGATCCACAGGATGCCGAATACGACGTGCATCCAGCGGAACACCGCCTGCCAGAATAGCTGGTTGAAACCCTGCCCGCCGACCTGCGAGTAGGCGAAGATCATGATCAGCGCCAGGATGACGCTGAGGATCATGGTGTTGCGGAAATTGAGGAGCAGACCGGCCACGGCTGGGCCTCCTTTTCTTGATTGCGAATCTCTTCCCCGACAAAGCTTGGCATAGTCCCATTTCGCCATCGCCGCAAAGCGGCGCGCTTCTAGACGGCGATGAGGGCGGTGGCGAAGCGGCGACCCTCGGAGGCGAGGATGTTGTGCAGCCGGGCGGCCGCCTCGGTGGCCATGAACTCGAGGCCGAGGCCACAAGCCTCGAGGGCCTCGCGAACGGCCCTGGGAGGCAGGGCCTGAAGGGCGCCGGTGCCCAGAAGGACGAACTCCGACACCGCGGGGCCGGCCGCGATCACCGCCGCGAAGTCGGCCCCGGAGAGTTCGTCCGGTCGGGCCGGGCCCCAGCTAAGCGGCGCATCGTCGAGGATCAGGAGGGAGCCCGGCCGCCAGGCGCCCGAAACCCGGAATCCGCCGCCGCCCCAGGCCCCGATCGACGGCGGCTGGCGCACGGCCTCGTTCTCTATCTACGGTCGGGCCGGCTGGGGCGCGATGGGTCGAGCCGGCTCGTCATCGCGGCGCACGCCCCATAACAGGATGATCGGCGAGGCGACATAGATCGAGGAATAGGTGCCGATCACGATGCCGAACAGGAGCACGATGGAAAGCGGTCTCAGGGACTCGCCGCCGAATACCGCCAGGCCGGAGAGGGCCAGGAGGGCGGTGAGGCCGGTGATCACGGTCCGCGACAGGGTCTCGTTGACCGACAGGTCGATCAGTTGGCGCAGTGGCATGCGCTTGTATTTGCGCCGATTTTCCCGCAGCCGGTCGAACACCACCACCGTGTCGTTCATCGAATAGCCGATGATGGTCAGGAGGGCGGCGATCAGGTTGAGGCTGAATTCCAGGCGCAACAGCAGGATGAGGCCGAAGGAGAGGGTGAGGTCGTGGAAGAGGGCGACGACCGCCCCCAGGCCAAACTGAAGCTCGAAGCGAAACCAGATGTAGATGAGCATCAGGCCGACGGCGGTCAGCAGGGCCTCGATGCCCTTGATCTCCAGCTCGCCTGAAACCTCCGGCCCGACCACGTCGGTGCGGAGGTAGCTCACTTGGCCGAGCGCCTTGGACACGGCCGCCTTGACCCGCGTGGCCACCGCCCCCGGGTCGGCCCCGGGCGGGGTCTGGAAGCGCACCACCGCGTCGTTGTCGGCCCCGAACCTCTGGACCTGGACATCGCCCAGCGCGAGTTCACTCACCGCCGAGCGGACCTTGGCGAGGTCCACCGGTCTTGGGCCGGTGTTGAACTCGACCACCGTGCCACCCTTGAAGTCGATGCCGAGATTGAGTCCGGGCTTGAATGTTCCGACGGCGGTGGCGATCACCGCCAGGATCGACAGGGTGGCGAAGACGCGAGCCAGGGAGACGAAGGGGAAGTTCGTCTTCTGCGGCAGGATTTTGATCAGGGGCCACATGGATCTGATCCTCTAGGTGATCGGCAGTTTCTTGGGCCGGAAGGCCCGGAACCACCAGCCGATGAGCACCTGGGTGATCAGGACGGCGGTGAAAACGCTGGTCAGCACTCCGATGAGCAGGGTCAGGGCGAAGCCCTTCACCGGCCCTGCCCCTAGATTGAACATGATCACCGCCGCCACCACGGTGGTGACGTTGGCGTCGATGATGGTGGTCAGCGCCCGTCTGAAACCGGCGTCGGCGGCGCTCATCGGTGGACGCCCCGAGCGGACCTCGTCGCGCATCCGCTCATAGATCAGCACGTTGGCGTCCACGGCCACCGCCAGGGTGAGGACGAGGCCGGCGACGCCCGGCAGGGTCAGGGTGGCGTGGAATAGGCTCATGATGCCGACGATCATCAGGCCGTTGATGGCCAAGGCGACGGCCGCGAAGCCGCCGAACAGTCCATAGGCCAGGAGGATGAAGATGAAGATCGCCGCCGCGCCCACGAGCACCGAGATCTGCCCGGCCCTGACCGCGTCGGCTCCCAGCTCGGCCCCGACGGTGTGCTGCTCGATCATGTTCAGCGGGGCCGGCAGCGCTCCGGACTTGAGCATCAGGGCCAGGTCGTGGGCCGATTCCTCGGTGAAATTGCCGGTGATCTCGCCGCTGCCGCCGGGAATGGCCCCGCGGATCGCCGGAGCGCTCACCACCCGCTTGTCGAGGACGATGGCGAACGGCTTGCCGACATTCTCCGCCGTCGTCTGGGCGAAGCGCTGGGCGCCCTGGCCGTTGAACGCGAAGGCGATATCTGGCTGACCGTTCTCGTCGTGGCTGGCGGCGGCGTTGGTCAGCATCTCGCCGCTGACCATGGCCCGCCGCTTGACCACATAGGCTTCCTGATACTTGTCGTCGCTGGGCAGAAGCTCATCGTCGGGGGGAATGCGTCCGGCCTTGAGATCGTCTTGCGAGAGGTTGGTGTCGACCAGCTGGAAGGTGAGCTTCGCGGTTTTGCCGATCACTGCCTTGAGCCGCTCGGGGTCACTTTCGCCCGGAGCCTCGATGACGATCCGATTGGCGCCCTGGCGGGTGATCGAGGGGTTGGTCGCGCCCAGGGCGTCGATGCGCTTGCGAATCTTCTCGATCGACTGGGTCACTGCGTCCTCGGCCGCCGACCTCGCCGCCTGGGGCACGAAGGAGATCTGGATGCGCTGGTCCGGCTGGCCGATCACTTGCACATCGCGGCCGACGCCTGGGATGAGCTCGCCGAGCTGATTGGAGAGAGCCTTGAGCGCGCTCTGGTATTGGCCCGGATCGGTGATCCGCACATTGATCACCTGGTCGGCGAGCGCCAGGTCGGAGAAGCCGATCTGGGCCACCTGAAGCTTGGTGCGCACGTCCTCGGTGAGGTTGGTCAGGCGCTCCTTGTTGAGGGCCTTGGTGTCCACCTCCATCAGGAGGTAGGAGCCGCCGCGCAGGTCGAGGCCGAGGCTGAGCTTGTCATGCGGCAGCCAGCCGGGCATCGCCTCCAGAGCCGAGGCGGGCAGGAGGTTGGGCAAGGTGAAGATCAGCCCAAAGATGGCCGAGGCCAGGACCAGAATGATCTTCCAGCGCGAAAGGGCGAGCATGCCGCGGGCGTTCCTTTAGGCCGGTCGCGCCGTCAGGACTTTGAGTCGTTGGCCGGCGCCGGTTCGCCGCGGGCGCGGACCTCGGCGAGCATCGACTTGACCACCTTGACGGTGACGTTCTGGGCGATCTCGACCCCGACTTCGGATTCCTCCACCCGCACCACCTTGCCGATCATGCCGTTGGACATCACCACGGTGTCGCCGCGCTTGACGGAGCTCACCTTGGCGGCGTGCTCCTTCTGCCGACGTTGCTGCGGCATCAGGATCATTACGTAGAAGAGCACCATGATCGCCACCAGCGGCAGGAACTGGCCAGGCCCGGCCAGGAGACCGCCGAGGCCTCCCGTGGGCGCCGCGGCCGCGACGGCCAGGAAGAGAGGGAAATGGGCGGTCATCAAGGGTTCCGAATGGTGGGGAGCGCGGCGGTTCTGACGCCCTCGGCTCGAAGCGGGCGGAAGCTATGCGTTCGCCCTGGCTTTTGCAATCGCGGCCGGGCGGTTATGGCATGAGCCATGGACGAGAGCCTGATCGCCGCCCTCGCGCGCATCGCCGAGGCCATCGAGCGCGCCGCGCCCCCGGCCCCGGCCGCCCTCGACTTCTCCGCCGCCCGCCTGTTCCGCCATGATCCGAAGGCGCGAGCCTTCCTTGCCGCCCCCGACTATGGCCTCGACCTGGATCTTCTGGTCGGCATCGATCGCCAGAAACGCCTGGTCGTGGAGGCCCTGACCCGCTTCGCCGCCGGCCTACCGGTCAATCACGTTCTCCTGTGGGGGGTGCGCGGGGCCGGCAAGAGCTCTCTGGTCAAGGCCGCCTTCATGGCCGTGGCGAAGAGCGCCCCGGCGCTCAAGCTCGTCGAGGTCGACCGCGACGAGGTCGCCGCCCTGCCCGAGCTTTTCGAACAGCTAAGGGGACGGTCCGAGCGATTCGTGGTCCTGTGCGACGATCTCTCTTTCGAGGAAGGCGCGGCGGCCGCCAAGGCCCTGAAGTCCGCTCTCGAGGGCGGAGTCGCCGGACCGGCCGAGAACACCTTGTTCGTCGCTACCTCCAACCGCCGACACCTGATGCCGCGCGACCACGACGAGAGCCGCGGGGCGATCGCCTCGGCCGAGGATGCGGAGGAGGAGGTCAGCGTCTCCGATCGCTTCGGCCTGTGGGTCGGTTTCCCGCCCATGGACCAGGCGACCTACCTCGCCGCGGCGCGGGCCTACGCCGACCGTTTCGGCCTCGCCGTCGACGATCTCGACGACCGCGCCCTGCGCTGGGCCGCCCTGCGCGGGGCACGCTCAGGCCGCGTCGCCTGGCAGTTCATACGCGACCTCGCCGGCGAGCTGGGCAAGCCGACCCCTTGAAGAGGGCGCCTATTTCGGAAGGATGAGGAGGGGATCCAGCGGCCGGGCCTTTTCCGAGGGCGTGGCGGCGTAGCGGATCTCGAAATGGAGCTGCGGAGCGCTCACCCCGCCGGTCATGCCCACAGTGCCGATGGGCTCACCCTGGTAGACCGTCTGGCGCATCTTGACGTCGACCGTGCCCAGGTGGGCGTAGGCGCTCACCCAGCCGGAGGCGTGCTTGATGAGCACGAGGTTGCCGAATCCCGGCACCTGATCGCCGGCGTAGACCACTTCGCCGGCGGCGGCGGCCGCGACGGTCGAGCCGGCGGCCGCCCCGATGTCGACGCCGTCATTGCGCCGGCCCACGCCGGTGACCCCGAACCCGGAGAGGATCTGGCCCCGCGCGGGCCATACGAAACGCCCCGTCCCGGCGCTGATCATGGCCGCTTGGTTGGCAGCCGGCGGCTCGGCCGGCCGGTAGGGCGCATAGGGCGCGGGGGTGTAGGTCGGCGCAGGCTGAGCGGCCCGGGCCCTCGCCGCCGCGGCCGCGGCCAGGGCGTACTGGCTGGGAACATAGCCGTTGGAAGCCGGCGGAATGGAAGCGGCGCGGGGGGGCGGCGGGGCGGTCTGGTAAACCGCGCGCGGCCTTGGGGCGGCGTAGGCCTCCTCGGTCACGGTGACCCGCTGCGGGCCGTGGTCTTCGTATGTGTCGGGTAGGGCGATGAACATGCCCGGCGTCAGCCGTCCGCGCTCGGGCAGATCGTTCAGCGTGGAAAGCTCGGCGAGATTGACGCCAAATCGCTTGGCGACGCCGCCCATGGTGTCGCCGCTGACGGCGACGTAGGCCTTAGCCACCGGCACCTTGAGATGCCGGCCAGGCCTGATGGCATAGGACTCCCCCAGGCGGTTGGCCTCGACGAGTTCCCTGCGGGTGGTGTGCAGATCGCGGGCGATAGCGTCGAGGTGATCACCCTTTTGGACCACGTAGTCGCGGTACATGCCGCGCGCGGTCACGACTTTGCCGTCGGTGACATAGCGCACCGCGGCCACCGGACGGCGCGGG
>DASXIE010000062.1:0-10781 GCA_036498165.1 Caulobacteraceae bacterium | reverse complement strand
TGCAGGGCCGCCTTCTGCGCCTCGCCCATCTCCGGGCAGAGGTAGGGAATCATCATGTTGTAGCAGGCCAGGATGCAGGCCTTGCCGCGGGCGGAGAAGACGCCGTCGCCGCGGGCGTAGGCGATGTCCACCCCGTCGCCGGCGCTGCGGGCTCGCACGCATATCGACGAGAGGCGGATGCGGACCGGATTTCCCGGGCGGTCGAGGGCCGCGTAGTCCACCCGCGCCCCTACCAGTTCGGCGACCCCGCTTCCGGGCAGGGCGGCGGGAACGAGATCGCGGACCAGCAGGCGGGCGATGGAGGCGTTACCGTCGGGAAAATGGAAGGTGTAGGAGCCGCCCTGGCAGTAGCCGCGGGGCGTGAAGCTCATCCTGGGCGCCGGTCCCGGATCGAGATTAAGCCCTTGGAATCCCGGCATGAAGAAGCCCCAGCAGTCGAGCGCCGAGACCGCATCGATGCCCACGCCCCACTCGCCGTGAGTGTGGCTCTGGTAGAAGGCGACGGTCGCCGGATCGACCTTGGCCACCTTCGTCAGATAGGCGGCATAGCTCATTCGCGAGAGGGCGTCCTTCTTTGCCGCCGAGGTTAGGCCGCTCATGTAGTCGACCTTGCCGGTCTCGATCCGCTCGATGTCGGCCCGAACGCGCGGCGAGAGCGGGGTCCGCGCCAGGAACTGCGGCCACGAGCCGCCGGAGCCGAAATAGCGGTTGGGCGCGCCGGCCACGGTGGCGTCGGTCCCGAAGGTTTCCTTGTCGAAGAAGATTCCGCTGCCAAGCCCGAGGGACTTGTAAGTCTCTGGCCGGTCACAGGTTTTCGCCAGCGTCTCGGGATAGACCCCGAGGGTCTTCAGGAGGCCGTCGGCGACCGGGCTGTAGGGATAGGGGCTGTCGATCTCCAGTGTGCCGCCGTTGAGGAGATGGAGCTTGCCCGCCAGGTGAAACTCGTTGCGCTTGGCGTGGCCGCCGAAATCGTCGTGGTTGTCGAGGATGAGGATCTTCGCCTCCGGGCGGGCGGCGCGATAGAAATGGGCCGCGGCGAGGCCGCTGATCCCGCCGCCGACGATGATGAGGTCATAGGCCTCGCCGGTGTCGCGCGGGGCCCCCTCTCCGTTCCAGAAATCGCCGTCGCGCAGCTTGTGGGCATTTTCGAAACTGCCGGGATGCGAGCCGCGCATCCCATTGAGAACAGGGGGATAATATCCGGGCGCATCCTGCGGCCAGGGGGCGGCGGCGGCCTGGGCCAGCACGGCGCCGGCTCCCGCAGCGCCCAGCGCCCCGATCCCCACCGCCACGCCATTGAGGAAATCACGGCGGTCGATCGGCCGGTGCATGCCCAGGGCCTTGTCGGATTTCTTCATGGGCTTCAGATCCTTACATCAAAGGCGGTCGCGCAGGGCGTACCAAAGCATGCCCAGCACATGGAGGGGCGAGCGGAGGGCCGCGCCGCCGGGGAAGGTCGGTGGCTCGAGGGCGGCGAAACGATCGAAGCGGCCCGTCTCGCCGGCCGCCGCCTCGACGAGGAGCTTGCCGGCGAGCGTCGAGAGGACCGCGCCCATCCCGGAATAGCCGTGGGCGATCAAGATGTTACCATCGCGGGCGAAGTGCGGCAGGCGGGTCAGGGTGATGGAGACGAGCCCGCCCCAGGCGTGGGTCAGGGCAACTCCCCTCAGGCGCGGGAAGGTCGCTTCGATATGGGGGCGGACGAAGGCGGCGATGTCGGCCGGCGGCCGGCGGCTGTAGCGCTCGCCGCCACCGAACAGGATCCGGTCGTCGGCGGTGCGGCGATAGTAGTTGACGACGAACCGGCTGTCCGAGATCGCAGCGTTGGAGGGAATGAGTTCATCAGCGAAATCAAGCGGTTCGGTGACCGCGATGTAGCTCCCCACCGGCATGATCCGATGCTCGGCGCGGGGGAGAAGGCCGGTGAGGAGAGCGTCGCCGCAGACCATGGCGTGGCGGGCTCGCACCGTGCCGGCGGCGGTGGTGAGCCGAACCTCCGCCCCTCTCTCGATGGCGGTGACGAGGGAGCCCTCATGGAGGACCGCCCCGGCGCCGGCGGCGGCCTCGGCGAGTCCCAGGGCATAGTTCAGGGGGTGGAAATGGCCGCCGGCCGGATCGAGGATTCCGCCGGCGTATGAGGCGCGAATGAGGGGCGCCATAAGGTCCCCAGAGAGTACTTCGAGGGGGTGTTGAGGGAGAATGCGGGTCTGAAAGAGGGCGTCCTGGGACATGGCGTCGAAATCAGCCGATTTGACGGCGGCGTGGAGATGGCCGGTGGCTCTGAGATCACAGTCGATGGCGTGCTCGCCGATCAGATTGACGACAAGTTCACGGGCCTCGAAGGCGAGGCTGAGCAGCGCCCCCGCCCCAGCCTCGCCCAGCCGGGCGGCCAGCTGGGCGGCGCCCTGGCGAAGGCCGGGGATGATCTGGCCGCCGTTGCGCCCCGACGCCCCCCAGCCGATCCGGCCGCCCTCGAGCAGGACGACCTTCAGCCCGCGCCGGGCCGCGTGCAGGGCGGCCGAGAGGCCCGTGCAGCCACCGCCGAGAATGACGATGTCGGCCTCCACGTCGCCGGCGAGCGGCGCCCGGCGCGGGGCGGAGTTGGCCGTGGCGAGGTAATAGGAGTTCTCGAATCCCAGGCCGCCGTTGAACGTCACGCCTCAGACCTTCAGCAGTAGGTGGTCGCGTTCCCAGGAGCTGATGACGCCCTGGAAGGCTTCGAGTTCGGCGTCCTTGATGGCGGCGAAGCCGGCGTAGAACGGCTCGCCCAAGATGGCGCGAACCGGGGCGCAGGCCCCGAAACGCTCGAGCGCCTCCTCCAGGGTGCGCGGCAGGGTGCGGGGGTGGCTGTAGGCGTTGCCGCGCGCCGGCGCGGAGGGCTCGATCGCCTCGTTCACCCCGAGGAAACCGGCGGCCAGCGCCGCGGCCATGGCGAGGTAGGGGTTGGCGTCGGCCCCCGGCAGACGATTCTCGATCCGCCGGTTGGCGGCGTCGGCGATCGGGGCCCGAAGGCCGCATGAGCGGTTGTCGTGGCCCCACTGGACATTGATCGGAGCGCTGTGGCTGGGCCGCATGCGACGGAAGGAATTGACGTTGGGCGCGAACAGCGGCGCGATCTCCGGCAGGTACCGTTGCAGGCCGCCGACGAAGTGGCGGAACATGGCGCTGTCGGACCCGTCGGCCTCCGCGAACAGGTTCGCCCCGTCCCCCTCGCCGACCACCGAGATGTGCAGGTGCATGGCGCTCCCGGGCTGGGTCTCCATCGGCTTGGCCATGAAGGTGGCGTACATGCCGTGGGCCAGGGCGACCTGGCGGACGATGCGCTTGAAGACCATCACCTGGTCGCACAGGGCCACCGGGTCGCCGTGCAGGAAGTTGATCTCCAGCTGGGCGGTGCCGCTCTCATGGATCATGGTGTCGACGGCGAGGCCGGCGATATCGGAGTGCTCGTAGATGGCGTCGATCAGGTCCTCGTACTCGTTGATCGATTCCAGGCCATAAGGTTGCGGCGCGGTCTCGGCGCGACCAGAGCGCCCGGCTGGCGGGGTCAAGGGAATGTCCGGGTCCGGATTGACCGCGGTCAGGTAGAACTCCAGCTCCGGAGCGATGACCGGGCGCCAGCCGCGGTCGCGGTAGGCCTCCACGAGGGCGCGCAGCACATGGCGCGGCGAGGAGGCCCACGGGCTTCCATCCGGATGGTGGGCGTCGGCGAAGACATAGGCCGTCGGCGTCTTCAGGCCCGGGGCGACGCGCAGGGTGGCGGCGTCGGGGACGAGCACCATGTCCGGATCCTGGTAGGCCTCCGGATCGTCGTCGGCCCCGGCGTATTCCCCGGTGACGGTGACCGCGAAAACCGAGGAGGGCAGGCGCAGAGAGCGGTCGCGCTCGGATTGCACCAGCTTGGCGGCCGGCAGGACCTTGCCGCGCAACACCCCGTTCATGTCCGGGATCAGGCACTCGACCTCGACGATGCCACGCTCGGCGATCCATCGTTCCAACTCGGACAAAAGGGCTCTCCTGGGATCACAGACGCGCGCAACTTGAGGATCGGGCTTTCGCCCCCCTTTCGTCAATGGTCGCTCTCACCGCCGCGGTCCCTTGGCGCGGGGCGGCCGGACCGCTAGGGTCGCATCTGCGATAGCAAGAGGGCGATCAGGAAAGCGATGTCGCTGGGCCTCGAAGAGGAGACGGCCGCCGCCGGCTCGCCCCTGCTCCACGCCAGCGTCTACGAGGAACTGCGCGCCCGTTTCATCACCGGCAAGATCACCCCGGGCGTTGGCCTCTCGACCCGGGGCCTGGCCCTCGAGCTCGGGGTGAGCCAGATGCCGGTGCGCGACGCCCTGAGCCGCCTGGCCGCCGAGGGGGCGGTGGTGATCCGCTCCAAGCGCAAGATCGAGGCCCCCGCGATGAGCGAGGCGCGGTTCACCGACCTCCTGGCCTGCCGCCTTCTCCTGGAGCCGGAGGCGGCGGTGCTCGCCCTGCCTTTCATCACCCCGACGCGCCTCAAGCGCCTCGCCGAGATCGACGCGGCCATCGACACGGCCATGCAGGGCGGCGACGTGATGGCCTATATGGAGGGAAATTTCGCCTTCCATTTCAACATCTATCGCGCCAACGGCCGGGTCACGCTCAACCGCCTGATCGAGACTCTGTGGCTGCAGTTCGGGCCGTTCATGCGGGTGGTTTACGGCCGCTACGGCACCGCCAACCTCATCGACCAGCACCGCCGGGCCCTGGCCGCCATCGAGGCCGGGGACGCGGACGCCCTGCGCGCCGCGATCGCCGGGGACATCGCCGACGGCATGGGGCTGGTGGGCGCGAGCCGGTGGGCGGAGGGGTAGGATGATTGTTTCTGGATTGACATGTGAAGGGTTCGGAGTCGCCATCAGGGCCTGAGCGGCGAAGGGCCACGCCATGACGACCAAGATCCTCACCGGCTTCTACATCTACACGTACATGGTCGGGCCTCCGGTCACGACGCTGAGCATCGCCGCCAGCGGCTACCTGGCCAATGGCCTGGCGTCGAAAGGAAGCGGCGCCTACAGCGTGGTCAACTCGGGGGTGCTTCACGGCTTCGGGGCGATCAGCCTCACCGGCGCCGGCCAGGTGGTGAGCAACTACGGGGCGATCCGAAGCTCCGGCAGCAAGCCGGCCGTGGTCATCGGCGGGGGTCGGGTCGCCAACGGGGCCGGCGGCCTCATCAGCGGCTATGACGGCGTGGACATCCTCGGCGCGGCGGGAACGCTCACCAACCTCGGCCGGATCGAAGGGACGGGGCCGAGGGGCGCCATTCTCTTCGGGAGCGGGGCCAGCGTCGTCAACGGCTCGAGCGCCGTCACCACGGCCCTGATCGAGGGCGCCTACGGCATCGACCTGCCCGCCGGCGGCGTGGTCGACAACTACGGGACGGTCCTGGGTCTCAAGGACTCGGGCATAGGCGTCACCGGCGGGACGGTGACCAACGGCTCGGCCACCGACCCGGCGGCCCTGATCTCGGGCGTCGACTACGGCGTGGTCTTCTTCACCAACCCCGGCACGGTGAACACCTTCGGGACGGTGACCGCCACCGGAACCCTGGGCACGGGCATCCGGCTGGAAAACGGCGGACGGGTCAACAACGGCTCGGCCGCCGACAAGACCGCCCTTGTTCAGGGAGAGTCCTATGGGGTGGCGGCGGCGGCGAAGGCGACGGTCAGCAGCTTCGGGACTGTCGCGGCCAGCTACCAGGGCATCGCGGTCCAGCTCAAGGCCGGCGGGCTCATCACCAACGGTTCGACAGGCGATTTGAGCGCGCGGCTCACCGGCTTCTACGGAGCGGTGATCCAGGGCGCGGTGGGGACGGTGAACAACTTCGCCGTGATCGGCGGGCCCCATAGCGAGTCGGCGATCCTGCTCGCCGACGGCGGGCGAGTGGTCAACGGAGGGGCGACCGACACCGCCGCGCTCGCCCACGGCCACGAGGCCATCATCATCGACGGCGCGGCCGGCACGGTGGTGAATTTCGCGACGGTGCTGGCCGATGACGCCGGCGGCGCGTTCGGCGGCCTGCAGGAGGGCGTCTACCTGGCCGCCGGAGGGGCGGTCACCAACGGCTCGTCCGGCGACACCGCGGCGCGCATCGAGGCCGCCTACGCCATCGTCTCGGCGATGGCGGCGACGGTGAGCAACTTCGGCCTGATCACCGCCGATCAGATCGGGGTGAAACTGAAAGACGGTGGGCGGGTCACCAACGGCTCGGCCACCGACACCACGGCGACGATTTTCGGCGCCGGCTCCAACGGGCTCTACTCCAAGGCCGGTCCGCTCAACCTGACCAACTTCGGGACCATCGCCAACGGCGAGGGCGGGGGCTCGGCGGTCTACAGCGCGGTCGGCGGCGTGCTGACCAACGGCGGGACCAGCGATCGGGCAGCGCTGATCGAAGGCTTCGAGGGGCTGGTTGCCGCCGATAACGTGGTGGTCGACAATTTCGCCACAATCGCCGGGGAGGTGAGCTTAGGCGTGGGACTCGGCACGGGCAGCGTGTTGAACAACGAGGCCGGCGGCTACATCCTCGGCCCCACCGGGGTCCATGTCGCGGCCTACGCCACGGTCAACAACTTCGGCACGATCTCCGCGATGACCGCGCGGTCCGTCGACATGACCTCGCCTCACGCCGTGCTCAGAGCCGAGGCCGGATCGAAGTTCGTCGGCGTGATCAGCGCCTACACCGGGCTCGTCGACGTAGTGGCGGGGGTGGCGAGCGCGACCGGCATCGACTCGCAAGGCAAGCTGATCGGGGCGGGGACGCTAAGCCTGAATGGGGGTGTGAGCCAGTTCTCCGGGAAGGTGAGCCTGGGGGTTGCCAAGATCGTCGAGTCCGGAGTCGGCACGGTCGTGGAGATCGCCACCAACGCCGTCGACGGCAAGATCTGGGACCAGGCGGGCGGGACGCTGCAGATCGACGGCGCCGACAAGATGACGTTCAACGGAACCGGGAACCGCTTCAGCGGGACGGTCTCCGGGACCGGCGAGGTGCTGCTGAGCGGCGGAGCCGATACCTTCTCCAATGTCGACCTCACCATCGCCAACACCGTCATCAACAAGGCGGCAGCGACCTTCTCCGGAACGGTCGGCATCGATGGGATGGTGACCGCCACGAGCACCAGCCTCACCGTGGCCGCCGGCGGGGCGACGCTCAAGGGCGGGGGCCTGTTCATCCTGAGCAACAACGCCACCAACAGCCTGCATGGGGCAAGCGCGGCGGCGATCCTGACCAATGAGGCGATCCTTCGGGGAGCCGGCCAACTGGGCGGCGGGACCCTGTCCCTCGTCAATTCCGGCTCGATCGAGAGCGGCTTCACCAACGCGCTCATTGTCGACACGGGGGCCGACACGATCCTCAACACCGGAACGATCGTGGCGCTCAGCGGTGGTGGGTTGATCATCGCCAGCCCCGTGGACAACACGGGAATTCTCGAGACGGTGGGAACCTTGACCGCCGAGGCGGCGGTCATCGGCGCCGGCACGGTCGACATCCTGAGCGGGGCGGCCCTCTTCGCCGCCGGCTTCAACGAGGCTGTCGTGTTCGGCTCGAGCGGGCGCCTGGCGCTGGCCCACAGCGCGAGCTTCACCAATACGATCGCCGGCTTCTCGCACACCGGAACGACGTCGTTGGACCTGGAGGACATAGGCTTCTCGGGGACGACCAAGGCGACCTTTTCGGGGACCACGGCCTCGGGGATCCTCACTGTCACCGACGGGACCCACACCGCCCACATCCATCTCACCGGCAACTACACGGCGGCGAAATGGACCCTGACCAACGACGGGACCGGCGGGACCAAGGTGGTCGATCCCACCAAGAGCGTGGCTCACGCCCTGGCGGCGGCGGCCGCGGGCCTCGCTCAGACACCGCCAGGCGGGGTCCATCCGGGCGACCGGATATGGAGCCGTCCGGCCCCGCGCCTGCTGGCGGCCGCCGTCCATTGGGCGTAACGCCCTCGCCCATGAGCCGCAGTTCTCCCAGCGCCAGAGGGGCGCCGATGTGTGACCTTCTCGCCCGGCGGAAGCGGGTCTTCGGGGCTGGAGCGCAGCTCTTCTACGAAACGCCGCTCGAGCTGGTGCGCGGCGAGGGGGTGTGGGTGTTCGACCGCCTCGGCCGGCGGTACATGGACCTCTACAACAACGTCCCCTGCGTCGGGCACGGCCATCCGGCGGTGGCCGGGGCCATGGGCGCCCAGCAGGCGACCCTCAACACCCACAACCGCTACCTGCACGAGGGGATCATCGCCTTCGCCGAGCGGCTGGTGGGGCTGCACCAGGGACCGGCGATCGAAAGCGTGGTGTTCACCTGCAGCGGCACCGAGGCGATCGAGGTGGCGATGCGAATGGCGCGGTTCGCGACGGGAAGGCGCGGCATCGTCGGCACCAACGCCACCTATCACGGCAACAGCGAACTCGTCGGGGCCCTGACGCGCACCGACAAGCCTCGCGAGCACGACATGGCGACCTTCCCCTTTCCGCAGACCTATCGTCCGCCTACGGACGCCAAGTCCTATCTCGACGCCCTCGAAGCGGCGATCGCTTCGCTCGACGGCGGCCTGGCGGCGCTCATCCTGTGCCCGATCCTGGCCAACGAGGGGCTGCCGGACGTGCCGGCCGGCTTCATGGCCGGGGCGGCGGAACGGGTGCGGGCGGCCGGCGGCCTCGTCATCGCCGACGAGGTCCAGGCCGGCTACGGCCGCGCCGGGCGCTGGTGGGGCTATGAGGGGGCGGGGCTCGTCCCCGACATCGTGGTCACGGGCAAGCCGATGGGGGCGGGCCTGCCCCTGGCGGCGGCGGCGGCCAGCCGGCCGCTGGTCGAGGGCTTTCGGGCTGCGACGCGCTATTTCAACACCTTCGCGTCCAGTCCCCTGCAGGCGGCGGTGGGGATGGCGGTTCTCGACGTGATCGAGGCCGAGGGCTTGGTGGCGAACGCCGGGGCGGTGGGCGCGGCGCTCAAGGCGGGGCTGAAGGCGCGGGCCGGGGCGGCCGGCTTCATCGGCGACGTGCGCGGGACCGGCCTCTTCGTCGGCATCGAGATGGTCGCTGACAAAACCGGCAAGGCGCCCGACCGGGCCCGCGCCGTGGCCATCGTCAACACCCTGAAGGACAAGGGCTTTCTGACCTCCAACGCCGGCGCGGCCGGCAATGTGGTGAAGATCCGCCCACCACTGGTGTTCAGCCACGCCAACGCCGAGGAATTCCTGGGGGCCTGGGACGCGGTCGTCGCGGAGCTGGCTTGAGTGACCTTCTTGCGGAAGCAATGACGCCGGAGGCAGGCGCGGACGAAGCCCTGGCCGCGTTCGGGACCGCGGCTGAGCATATCCAGCTCGTGGCGCGGTCGGAGAATGTCACCTTCCGGGTACGGACGAAGGAGGGAGACTTTGCCCTGCGACTACACAGGCCGGGCTATCAAAGCCTCGCCGAGCTCAATTCCGAGCGGGCCTGGACAAGGACGCTCAGCGAGGCCGGCTTCGCCGTGCCGATCGGGATGCGCGCTCCGGACGGGCGGGATTTCGTCGCCGCCGGGCCGTGGCTGGCCGGCCTGGCGCGGTGGGTTCCAGGCGCGGTGTTGGAGACGGAGGCTCCTGCCCCCGCCCTCTACGCGCGGCTGGGCGAGATGGCCGCCGGCCTGCACGCCCACTCTGAGGGTTGGCGGGCGCCGCCGCACTTCACGCGCCGCGCCCTCGACGCCGACGGGCTGATGGGACCCGAGCCCAATTGGGGGCGGTTCTGGGAGCATCCGGCCCTGACCGGAGAAGAGCGAGCCCTCTTCGCGCGAATCCGCGCGGCCCTGCGCGAGGCGCTCGGCGCCCTGCCGCGCGATCCTGGCCATTTCGGGATGATCCATGCCGATCTCCACCCCGGAAACCTCCTGGTGGAGAACGGGGCTCTGGCCCTCATCGATTTCGACGACGCGGCGTTCGGCTGGTATCTCTACGACTTGGCGGTGGCCCTGATGCACCACCAGGGGAAGCCCGGCTTCGCCGAACTCACCGCAGCCCTGCTGGCCGGCTACCGCGCCCGCCGCCCCCTCGCCGAGGATGAGGCGGCCGGGATCCCGATGTTCCTGCTCATCCGCCGTCTGGCGGTGATCGGCTGGCTTGGCCAGCGGCCGGAAATCGACGCGGCGGGGTACCTCGCCTCGATGAAGCCCCTCACTTGCGAACTTTGCGACGCGTTCCTGGCCGAGGCGCCGGGCGGCGGCAATTAGGACGATGCGATCGGCGGTGAGGGGCGCTAAGGTGGCGTGGGGGCGTCGCCGGGGAGGCGCGTGATGCCGACGTATCGTGCTTACTTGCTCAACGAGCGGGGCAAGATCACCTGGGGCGAGTGGATCGAGGCGGAGGATCAGACGGACGCCGAGGCCAAGGCCCATGCCCTGTGCTCGAGCGGGACCCCGACCGTGGAGCTGTGGCAAGGCTCGCGTCGCCTGGCCGAATTGCCGTGCGACCAGGAGGGCGGGCAGGAATAACCCCTCCCATGGGGGGAACTGGCGTCAGCCTGGCGCCGCCACGACCGGTGGCGGAAGAGCGCGGACGCCCCCGTAGGCCGGCGCGCCCCCCGGCGGCGCCCCTCCCAATCCCGCCATGGCGGCGACGATCATGTGAGGTTTCGGCGCGGTCGGATCGACGATGATCGTGCCCCCGCCGGTGTCGGCGGTGAGCGTCCACTTGGCGGTGGTGTAGTTGCCGGTGAGGTGGATGTGGGCGGTGTGGGTCCCGTCGGTGACGGTGAGGATTCCCGAGGCCGTGGTT
>DASXIE010000061.1:0-18855 GCA_036498165.1 Caulobacteraceae bacterium | reverse complement strand
GTGATCGAAAGACCTTCGGCGTCGACCCCGTCTTTGACGCCGCCGATCACCGCGCCAGGCTTATTGTCGAGCTTGATGTAGTAATTCGAACTAAGGCCGAATTGCCCGTGCACCCGGCCGTAGTTCACTACGGCGACCAGGTTGCCTTCCAGCGTCAGGTTCCCGCCCACGCCGCCGGCGGAGGTGATGGTGAGCGCGGTGTAGTTCGCGGTCAGGTCATAAGACCCCGCGAGGTAGGTCGATATGATCTTGGTCGCCAAAGTCGATCCCCCGTGCCGCCTTGGTCGGCTTCCAGCCGGTCAGACAGCTTCTGCCTTGACCATAGGGTGAATAGCGCCGTGCGCTCAGTTGCAGATTGGTGCACGCTGGCGCATGGCCGACGGTCAGGGCGATGCCCCGTCAGGCCGCCTCGAATACCGCCGCTATCCCTTGGCCGCCGCCGATGCACATGGTTTCCAGGCCGAGCTTGCCGTCGCGGCGCTTCAGCTCGCGCAGGAGGTTGGCGAGGATGCGCCCCCCGGTGGCCCCGATCGGATGGCCGAGGGAAATCCCCGAGCCGTTGACGTTGAGCCGCTCGCGATCATCCCAGCCCCAGCCCTTGAGGACGGCCAGCACCTGCGGCGCGAAGGCCTCGTTGAGCTCGACGAGATCGATGTCGTCCCAGCCAAGGCCGGTGCGGGCGAAGAGACGCTCCACGGCCGGCACCGGACCGATTCCCATTCGCGAGGGATCGCAGCCGGCCGCCGCCCAACCCACGAACCAGCCCATGGGTTCGAGCCCGAGCTCAGCGAGCTTCTCCTCGGCGACCACCAGGCAGGCGGCTGCAGCGTCGTTCTGCTGGCTGGCGTTGCCGGCGGTGACCACCCCGCCCTTTTCCAGCGGTTTGAGCGCCGCCAGGCTCTCGGGAGTCGCGTCGGCGCGCACCCCTTCGTCCTTGGCGAAGATCACCGGATCGCCGCGCTTCTGGGGCACGGAAACCGGCACCGTCTCGTCGTCGAACTTGCCGGCCGCCCATGCGGCGGCGGCGCGCTGGTGGCTGGCCGCGGCGTATTCGTCGCAGGCCTCGCGGCTGATCTGGTAATCGCGGGCGAGGTTGTCGGCGGTCTCGATCATGCCCGAAATGACCCCGAAACGCTCGACCGGCTGGCTCATCACCCGACCGCGGGCAAGGCGATCGTGCAAGGTCACCGACCCGGCCCGCGCCCCGCCGCGCATGTCGGTGGTGTAGTACTCGGCGTTGCTCATGCTCTCGACGCCGCCGGCCACGACCACGTCGGCCGCCCCGGTCTGGACCATCATCGCCGCGTCGATCACCGCCTGCAGGCCGGACCCGCACCGTCGGTCGAGCTGGTAGCCGGGGATGGAGATCGGCCAGCCGGCGGCGAGGGCGCTCCAGCGGGCGATGCACGGCGCCTCGCCGTTGCCGTAGCCCTGGGCGAAGATGACGTCGTCGATCCTCTCCGGGTCGATCGCGGTGCGCTCGGCAAGCGCGCGCAGGATCACCGCCCCCAGTTCGCCGGCGGTGATGGGAGCGAGGGACCCCAGGAACTTGCCCACCGGCGTGCGGATCGGGCAGACGATGGCGGCGCGGCGCATGGAACCTCCTCCTTGGCGCGGCAAGCTGGTGGCCGCCAGCACGGCCCCAAGTCAAGGGCCGCTCCACTTGCGCGGCCATGCAAAGAGCGGCGGGATGGGTCCGCGGTCGCGTTCTCGGAGCATTGGACGCGCTCGCGCGCGTCCGCCCGCCTGTTCGCGTGCATGGGTGACCGGGACTTGCGCCCGGTCATGGCGGTAGGGTTGGGGTGTCGCCAGCTAAATGCGACTGCCCTCGCCAGGAGGGGAGGGAGGCCCGGTTACTACAGCGTGACTTGCCGAATGGCCTCGCTAACCCCGCTAATGGCAGCCCACGGTCCAGCGCTTCTTGTAGTGGCCGAACACGCCGTATTCATAGCGACGTTCAAACCCGCAGCCGTGGTGATATTGGCGGCGAGCGTAATAATAATGATGGTGGTGGTGGTGGCGGTGGTGGGTATAGCTGGGCTGCGGGGCGGGCTGATCCTGCGCAGGCTGCGCGGCCGCCGGCGCGGCGATAGCCAGGGCCCCCAGGGCGGCCAGAAGTGTAGATTTGCGGATCATCACGTCACCTTTCTTTCCAGCACAACGGCTCAGGTTCGGATTGGCTCCGCCCCAGCCTAGGCGGCGACCGGCTCGGTGGCGCGGGCGCGCAGGGCGGCGTCGAGCGCCGCGTAATCGGCCAGGCCGGTCGCCGGGGCGACGACGGCGGCCCATTTGCGGTCCAGGATAGCGATGGTCTCGTGCGCGAGGACGTCCCGGTAGCGGCCGACGACCCCGTTGCGCACCTTGGACGAGTCGCTCCCGGGCGGCAGGCCGCACAGACGCTCGGACGCCTCGCGGATCATCAGGTCGTCGAACTTGTCCTTGTGCCTGAGCATATAGGCCCGCGAGCTGCGCTCCAGAGTGCGGGCCAACAGATCGTCATCGAGCGGCAGGCCGCAGAACGCCGCCAGGCGGCGGATGGCGAGCGCCGGGTCATCGACCATGTGTTCGTAAGAGAGCAGCAGCACGTCGGGGTTGTCCCGCTGCTCCCACCAGCTGAGGAAGTGCGCCCACCAGTTGTTGCCGAAGTTCCGCTCGGTCCACCAGCTGGCGAACAGGTCGGCCGACACCGCTCCCGGCTCCAGGAGCCAGCCTTCCATCAACTCGTGCATCGACACCACCGCATCCCTCGGATCGCGGAGCGAAACCACGTAGCGCGCCCCGGCGGGAAGCGCCGGGTAGGCGAGATGACTCTTGTAGCCGCGCGGTTGCGCGCGCTGCTCGGCGTTAATGTCCAGGCCGAGCAGTTCGGCGGCTTCGATCCACGGCACGACCCGCGATATGTCGTCGAAATCCATGTCGCCGCCGGTGCGAAGGCAATGGAACACCTGCTGAAGCCAAGTCGTGCCGCACCGTCCGAACGGTGAAATGACCACGTCGGTGGGCCTGGGCCGGTAGCTGGCCAGGGATTGCATGATGTCTTCCAGCCCCATCATGCGGCCCTGGAAGGAGCTCAATTCCTCCATGCTGAGCGCTCGGCCCATCGTCACTTGGTGAAACATCATTCTCCCCGTCGCTGTCCCATCCAGCGTTGCCATAACGCGCGAGCCCAGCTTTCCGGCCCGTCGGCAGGTGTCGCTCAAGCTTCAACTTGCCGGGGGACCGGCAGATCGGTCAAACTAGGCTCATGACCCGCACCAACCAGCTCAGCGTCACCCCGCTCAACCCGACCATCGGGGCGGTGATCGGCGGCATCGACTTGCGCGACGACCACGCCGAGGCGGTGATCGACGACATCCGCGCCGCCCTCCTGGCCCACAAGGTGGTCTTCTTCGAGGACCAGGATCTCACTCCCATCCAGCAGCGCGATTTCGCCGCCCGCTTCGGCGAGCTGCACATCCACCCTCTCTATCCGGAGACCGAGGGCGCGCCGGAGATCATGGTGCTCGACAACCATGAGAAGAACCCCACCGACAACGACCACTGGCACACCGACGTCACCTTCCTCGAGCGTCCGGCCATGGGGGCGGTGCTGCATGCCCGGCTGCTGCCGCCCAGCGGGGGGGACACCTTGTGGTCGTCGAGCACCGCCGCCTTCGACGCCTTGAGCCCGGCCATGCAGCGGTTCCTGGAGACCCTCAGCGCCGTCCATGACCTGGCCTACGCCTTCGCCGCCGACGGCCAGGTGGCCGGGGAGGCCGGGCGCGCGCGCTATGAGAAGGCCAGGGCCGAGAACCCGCCGGTGATCCATCCGGTGATCCGCACCCATCCGGAAACCGGCAAGAGCGGCATCTTCGTCAATTCCGGCTTCACCGCCCGCATCAAGGGAATGCGGCACGAGGAGAGCCGCGCCATCCTCGATTTCCTGTTCCGCCACATCCAGAAGCCGGAGTTCTGCGTGCGCTGGCGCTGGAGCCCCGGGGCGGTGGCTTTCTGGGACAACCGCTGCACCCAGCACTACGCGGTCAGCGACTATCTCCCCCACCGCCGGGTGATGACCCGGGCCACGATCTTCGGCGAGAAGCCCTACTTCCAGAAGGCGGCGTGAAGGCGGCGCGCGGCGGCGTCCCCGGCTGGCTGCTGGCCGCCGCGCTCATCGCCGCGCTCGGCGTCGGCTGGCTGGGCCGCGAGCGGATCGCGGCGTTCGTGGCTGGGGCCTGGCACGTGATCTTCGCGGTGCAGACGGCTTAGGGGCGGCGGCGAGCCCGCGCTTCACGGGCCCCGCCGAATTTTGTACCGCCCCGATCCCAAGAACTCAAGGTAGCCCTGGTCGCGCAGCACTTGGAGCTGCTGGCGAATCTTGGGCCTGATGTTTCGATTGCCTGGAAATAGGCCATAAAGGCGGTCCTCCAACGCATAGACATCGGCGAGTGAGAACTCACTGCGGCCGATCAGATCGACGCACTTCATCACTTCGACGAGCCATCCTCGTGCGCCTTGGCCCTGGTCGCGCAGGAAGGTCGTCGACCGCCACTGTTCGAGGACCGTCTCCTTAGGCGCCTGGGCGCCGTCGCGGACGAGGAAAATCTTTCCGGCCTGAGGAATCTCGCTCAGCAGGATGTTGCAGCCGACCCATCCGGCCCGGCGCGCCGTGACTGCCAACGGCTTCCGCTCCTGGATGATCTCGCGAACAAAGAAATGCTTGGGCACGAAGAACAGGTTCGTGACCGCCAGTCGGATTGGGTCATAGTTCATCAGGATCAGGCTGGGATTGTTCTCCTGGGCGAGGCGCTGGCACATCGTGCGGAAGGCCCCGTCCACGATCCGTGTGCCAAATCGAGACTTCTGGCTCTTGAGTTCGAATTCCTCCCGGCACGAGGGACAGTAGAAATCGGCGACAGGACGGTTGCCGGTGAATTGGTCCATATTTGGCGATCCGCAGTTGGGGCAGAACAGCCGGCTGCGGACCCAATGTTCCGTCCATATGCGCGCGTTCTGCGTCGCGCTCACAAACGGGGTCGGCGCTTCCTCGAAGCCGAGATAGAGCGGCGGATCGGACATCGGACCGAGCCTAGCCCGGACCGTTCGGAAAGTTTTCAGAAATCTCGGACCTCGGTGGCCTCAATTTCGGAGCCGTTCGCGTCGAGCGTGACGTACAGACGGGCGTCACATTCCTGAGTTCCGCTGCTTTCCCACCTATACGAACCGTGCCCCCAAGAGGCCAATTCCGCCGCCTCTTCGGCGCTCGCGGCTTCCACCTCGGCGACGTAGTCCGCATAAGCGTCGATTCGGCAAAGAACTTCGAAGGTTCCAGGCGACCTAGGGGCCGGAAGTGACGCAATCCGCTGTGGCGCGCCTTTAGCTCGCCTCCTCCACCTCAGCTTGATGCGATCCCGAAGTCTGAGCCGGCCGGTCGTCCGCATTTCCAGATCTTATTCAAATGGTTATAGAAGGAAAGCATGCCTGGTCGACGCGTATTTGTCGAGCGCCCTATCGCTTCAGCGTCGCCAAGTAGGCGATGACGGCCTTGCGGTCGGCGGGGGCGGCGAGGGCGACGAACATCGACGAGCCGGGAACCTTCTTGGTCGGGGCGGCGAGGAAGGCGTCGAGGTTGGCCGCCGTCCAGGTGATGTGGCTGGCCTTGAGGGCGGCGGAATAGGGGTAGCCGGGCGCGGCGGCGGCCTTGCGGCCGACCACGCCGGCCAGGTTCGGACCCTGGCCGCCGGCATGGCACATGGTGCAGTGGGCCTCGTAGACCTGTTTGCCGCGCGCGGCGTCGGCGCCCTGGGCGAGGGCCGGGCCGGCGATGATGGCGAGGGCGAGGGCGAGACGCAGCATCATTTCTTCTCCTTCTGATAGGCCACCCGCCAGACCGCGCCGCTGGCGTCGTCAGTGACCAGCAACGCCCCGTCGCGGGCGACGGCGACGCCGACCGGGCGGCCCCATACGCCCTTGGCGTCGGCCACGAAGCCGGTGAGGAAATCCTGGTAGGCGCCGGTGGGGGCGCCGTTCTTCATCAGGACGCGGACGACCTTGTAGCCGGTGCGCTTGGCCCGGTTCCACGAGCCGTGCAGGGCGACGAAGGCCTCGCCGCGATATTCGGCCGGGAAGGCGGCGACCCCCTTGCCCGGCGCGTAGAAGGTCATCCCCAGGGCGGCCGAGTGGCTGGCGATCATCACGTCCGCGGCGATGACCTTGCCGGCGAGGTCCGGCCGCTCGCCCTTGAAATGCGGATCCTCGTGGGCGCCGAGATAGTACCAGGGCCAGCCGTAGAAGCCGCCGGCCTTGAGCCGGGTGACATAGTCCGGAGGCAGATCATCGCCCATCAGGTCGCGCTCGTTGACGGCGCACCACAGGTTGGAGGTCCCCGGCTGGAAATCCATGCTGACGCAGTTGCGAATGCCGGCGGCGAAGACCTTGCGGCCGCGGCCCATGGGATCCATGGCCAGGACATCGGCGCGGTCGGCCTCGTCGCCCCACGCCGCGCCGACGCCGTGGGCGGCGTCCCAGGCCTTGGCTTCGGCGAGGGGTTTCTTGCCCATCCCCTCGGCGTCGTTGGAGCCCGAGCCGACCGAGAGGAAGAGGGTCCGCCCGTCCGGGGAGAAGGCGAGATCGCGGGTCGAGTGGTCGCGGGTGCTGGCGGCGATCTTGGCCACGATGGTCTGCGCCGGCCCGCGGGCCTTCAGATCGCCGTTGCGGTAGGGGTAGCGGGCGACCGAATTGGCGCTGGCGATGTAGATCCACTGCGGGTTCGGGCCCGGCGGCCAGAAGGCGATGCCGAACGGCCGGTCGAGGCCGGCGACGAAGGTCTCCACGGTGGCCGCCTTGGCCGCCCCGGCCGGGGCGCGCAGGACCTTGACCCTCCCGGCCGCGGTCTCGGAGACGAAGACATCGCCGTTGGGAGCGGTCTTGAGCTGGCGCGGAGCCTCCAGGGCCGCGAACTGGCTGACCGTGAAGCCGGCCGGGACCGCGAGTTTGGCGCCCGGTGGTCGGGCGACGATCGCCGGCGGCGAGACCCCGATCTTGCCGGCCCCCGGCGAAGGCAGGGAGCCCAAGGTGATCTTGCGGATCACGCCGGGCGCATCGGTGGTGTAATCGCCCTGGGCGGCCGGCCCGGTCAGCACGGCGGCGGCGAGGAGGGAAAGGGCTGTGGCGTGCATGGCCGTTGTTCGAAATGGCGCCCGTGGGCTCGAATTAGGCCCCGGCCGGTCAGGCGATGCAAGTGTTCAGGCGCGGTTAATCAATCGAGGCGCAATTGTCGCATTGGCGACTCAACTGTCATGGGGTATGGCTCACCGCCGTGAAAACTCCGGAAATTCGACCCACCCAGATCCTGATCCAGAATGGATCGGCGATCGCCTTCGCGGCCTTTGCCGCCGCGGTGGCGTGGGCCCTGCAAATCGGCCATTTCTAGCCGCGCCGCGGCCTGCTAGAACCTCAGGTCCTGACGCTGTTAAGATGCAGTGCGGGAGCGTGAGGAAAACCATGGCCGAACCGACGCCGCCGCCGCGGGTGCTGCAGCTGACCCCGCTCAACCCCGACTTTCGCGACGATCCCTACGCCGTCCTCGCCGATCTGCGCGAGCACCATCCGGTGATGCGCGACGACCTGGCGGGGGTCTTCTTCATCAGCCGTCACGAGGACGTGCGCGGCATCCTCACCGATCTGACCCTGTGGCGCGACCCGGCCCGGGCCGAGGACGCGGCGGTGCTCACCAGGCGCATCCTCGAGCAGGAGGTCGAGGGCATGCCCGAACGCGAGGGGCCCGGCTCGATCCTGCTGATGGACGACCCCGACCACGTGCGCATCCGCACGCCTCTGGCCCAGGCGCTCTACAAGCGCGTGGCGCGCTGCCGCCCTCAGGTCGAGGAAGTCGTTGCCGGCTGCCTTGACCGCCTGGAGGGCCGCGAGTCCTTCGACCTGATGGCCGAGATCTCCCTGCCGGTGCCGATCGACGTCATCGCCCGCATTCTGGGCGTCGACACTTCGCGCCTGGCCGAGTTCCGCGACTGGTCCGAGGGGGTGATCCAGAGCCTCAATCCCCTGCGCACGCCCGAGCAGACCGCCCACATGATCCGCGCCTCCGAGGCCCTGGGCGGCTTCATGATCGGGATGATGAACGCCCGCCGGGCGGCGCCGGAGGACGACCTCGTCACCGACATGGTCCAGCTCCAGGCGGCCGGAGCCGATCTTTCCGACGCCGACCTGGCCAGCAACCTCATCGCCCTGCTGGTGGCCGGCAACCTCACCACCACCGACCTGATCGGCAACGGCGTGCGGCTCTTCCTGCTCAACCCGGGCGAGCTCGCCAAGCTGAAGGCCGATCCTTCCCTGATCGGGGCGGCGGTGGAGGAGGTGCTCCGCTTCGAGCCGCCGGTGGATATCACCGGCCGCATCGCCTCGCGGGAGATGGAGGTCCACGGCTGCCCGGTGCACAAGACCCAGTCGATGCTGGTCTCCCTGCGCGGGGCCAACCGCGACCCGGAGGTCTTCGAGGACCCCGACCGCTTCGACATCACCCGCAGGAAGAGTCCGCACGTGGCCTTCGGCGGGGGGGCCCATATCTGCATCGGCGCCCCGCTCGCCAGGCTGGAAGGCCAGGTGACCCTGCTGCGCCTCTTCGAGCGCTTCCCGAACCTGCGCCTGGCCGATCCTGAGGCGAGGCCGGAGTGGCGGACCCTCCCCTTCTTCCGCGGCCTCCAGCGCCTGGACGTGCTGACCTAGGCTTGCCCGCGGCGGCCTGATCGGCCACAGCCACGCCATGCGCCTGGTCCTGACCCTCGTCGCGCCGAATTTCGATGAATTGCAGGAAGCCTTGCCGGCGGCGGTGGAAGCCATTGCCGCGGCCGGCGCGCCGGTCAGCGATATGGCGGTGCTGGGGGAGGGGGCGGCCGATCTGTTCGTCGATGGCGTGGCCCTCGATGCCCTGCGCGCTCACGCCGCAAGGGGCCTGGAGCGGGCCCCCGTCGATCATTGCGTGCAGGCGGCGGCGGGGCGGCGCAAGCGTCTGCTGGTCGCCGACATGGATTCGACCATCATCGGGGTCGAATGCCTCGACGAACTGGCCGATTTCGCCGGGCTGAAGGGCGAGATCGCCGCCATCACCGCGCGGGCCATGGCCGGCGAGATCGCCTTCGAGGGGGCCCTGCGCGAGCGGGTGGGCCTGCTGGCCGGTCTGGAGTTGGACGCCCTGGAGCGGACCTACGACGAGCGGGTGCGTCTCAACCCCGGAGCGGGGCGCCTCATCGCCACCATGAACGCCCACGGCGCCCGCTGCGTGCTGGTGTCCGGCGGTTTCGATTTCTTCACCGGCCGGGTGGCCGCGGCCGCCGGCTTCGCCACCCACCGGGCCAACCGCCTCATCCACGACGGGGCTCGGCTTTCAGGCGCCGTGGCCGAGCCGATCCTTGGCCGCGAGGCCAAGCTGGCGGCGCTCACCCAAGAGGCGGCCTTGCTGGGGATCGACCTGGCGGAAACCCTGGCGGTCGGCGACGGCGCGAATGACCTGGCCATGATCGAGGCCGCCGGCCTCGGCGTCGCCTATCGCGCCAAGCCGGTGGTCGCGGGCCGGGCCGACGCGCGCATCGAGATCACCGACCTTACGGCCCTGCTCTATTTCCAGGGCTACGGCCAGGACGCCTTCGCATGAGCCTGCCGCGCCGCGTGAAGGCGGTCGTCTTCGACATGGACGGCCTCTTGATCGACAGCGAGGCGGTCTACCGGGACGTGATGATGGCCTCGAGCGCCGCTCGCGGTGTCGACTTTCCTGAAGACGTGTTCCTGCGGATGGTCGGCCTGACGGGCCAGGCCAGCCGCGAGGTGGCCATGGGCCATTTCGGCGAGAGCTTCGACTACGAGACCTGGCTCGCCCACGCCTGGGCCCTGGCCGATGAGCGCCTTGCAGCCGGGGCGCCGCTCAAGGCCGGAGCGGCGGAACTGCTCGACGCCCTCGACCGCCTCTCACTGCCCCGCGCCGTCGCCACCTCCTCGTCGCATGCCTCGGTCAGGCGCCATCTCGAACCGGCCGGCCTCTACGGCCGCTTCGACGCCGTCATCGCGGCCGGCGACTACGCCCGCGGCAAGCCCGACCCCGACCCTTTCCTCGCCGCCGCCGCGCGCCTGAAGGTCGCGCCGGCCGACTGCCTGGCCCTGGAGGATTCCCACAACGGCGTCCGCGCCGCCTGCGCCGCCGGGATGATGACCGTGATGGTGCCGGACCTGCTGCCGGCGACGGACGAGATCACCGTCCTGTGCGCCGCTGTCGCCCCCAGCCTGCACGACGTGCGCCTGATGCTGGAAGGCGGGGCGATCACAGACTGATCACTTTTTTCGGAACGGCTTCAACGCCGGCCCGTTCACCGGCGGGGCGATCAAGGGAGAAAATCTCAAATGGCAAGATCTTCCAACCGCTGGCTGCTGCTCAGCGCCGCCGGCATGCTCGCCATCGGCCTGAGCGCCTGCCACAAGCAGCCAGTCGCCACCGATACGTCTAACGCCACCGCAGACGCCTACGCGGCCGCGCCGGCCGACAACACCAACGCCATGGCCCCGACCAACGACACTGGGACCGCTCCGGCGCAGTAGTCGCGTCCAGCCTGTTTAACCAAGTCCCCGGCGCCCCTCAGGCGCCGGGTCACCGCCGCGCGCGTCAGGCGTGCGAATAAGTCGCCATGCCGTCTTCCGCCATATGAGTGGATCGAGCAGTTCGGGTCCCCGACGCGCCAGAGGACCGCCCCGCCTCACCGCCCGCCGGGCCATGGCCGATCTCCCGGCGCCGGCCGCCGTCGCCCGGGCCGGCGCCCCGCTCCTCAGGAGCGCGTGAACAAAGCGTAATCGCGGCGCGGTTGTCTTGCCTCCTCGGCCGCCTTAGAGGTTCGCCGCGGCGAGGGGCGCTCGCGCGTTCGAAATGGACTTTCCATGAGTCGCTCTGTCGTCCTGGCTGCCGCGTTCCTGGCTGCGTGCCTCTTCGCCGCCCCGGCCCTCGCCGAGGGGGCGCCGCGCTGGGCCCAGGCGGCCAGCGACCTGGCCGCCGACCCGGCCGTCCGCTTCGGGATCCTGCCCAACGGCATGCGCTATGCGGTGATGAGGAACGCCACCCCGGCCGGCCAGACCTCGCTTCGCCTGCGCATCGGCTCGGGGTCCCTGGAGGAGAGCGACGCCGAACAGGGCCTGGCCCACGTCCTCGAGCACATGGCCTTCAAGGGCTCGACCCACGTGCCGCCCGGCGAAATGCTCAAGATCCTCGAGCGCGACGGCCTCGCGTTCGGCCCCGACACCAACGCCGAGACCGGCTGGACCCAGACGGTGTTCATGCTCGACCTGCCGCGCAGCGATAAGGGGCTCATCGACACCGGCCTGATGCTGATGCGCGAGACCGGCAGCGAGCTCCTCATCCAGCCCGCGGCCCTGGCCAGCGAGCGCGGCGTTGTGCTGTCCGAGGAACGGCTGCGCGATACCCCCGAATACCGCGCCTTCAAGGCCCAGCTCGACCTCCTGGCCCACGACCAGCTGGCCACCCGGCGCTATCCCATCGGCCTGGTGAGCGTGGTCCAGAACGCCCCGGCCAGCTTGGTGCGCGAATACTACCGCGCCAACTACCGGCCCGAGCGCGCCACCCTGATCGCGGTCGGCGACTTCGATCCGGCCGCCGTGGAGGCGGAGATCAAGGCCAGGTTCTCCGACTGGAAACCGGTCGGCCCGCCCACCGCCGAGCCCGACCTCGGCCAGGTCGAAAAGCGCGGCCTGACGGTGAAGGTGGTCCAGCTTCCCGGCGCCCAGACCCTGGCTTACATCGCCTGGGCCCGGCCCTATGACGACTCGCCGGACACCTTGGCCAAGCGGCGCCGCGAGACGGTGGAAAATCTGGCCCTGGCGGTGCTCAACCGCCGCCTCTCGCGCCTGGCCCTGGGCGCCAATCCGCCGTTCATCAGCGCCGACGGGGCCTTCCAGAACCTCTTGCATTCCGACAAGGTCGCCGTCGTCGAGGCCGCCTCGGTCGACGGCGCCTGGCGCCCGGCGCTGGCCGCCATCGACCAGGAGGTCCGCCGCATGGTGACCTTCGGGGCCGGCAAGGCCGAGATCGACCGCGAGATCACCCAGTCGCGCGCCGGCCTGGTCAACGCCCTGGCCGGCACAGCGACCCGCCCGACCCCTGAACTCGCCAACGGCCTTGTCGAGGCGGCGGACGAGGACCAGGTGTTCACCGATCCGGCCGAGGACCTGGCCGTCTTCGACGCGGCGGTGAAGAACATCACGCCGGCCGAGGTCGACGCGGCCGCGAAGGCCATCTTCGCCGGCGCCGGCCCGCTCGTCGAGCTGGAGAGCCCCGATCCGATCGCCGAGGCCGAGGTGGCCAAGGCCTATGCCGCCTCCGCCGCCGTGCCGGTGGTCGCCCCTACGGCCCGGGCCGCCCTCGTCTGGCCGTACGGTCATTTCGGCAAGCCGGGCGTCATCGCCGAGCGCCATGAGATCGCCGACATGGGCGCGGTCAGCGTGCGCTTCGCCAACGGCGTCGGCCTGACCGTCAAGCCGACAAATCTGCGCAAGGACCAGATCCTCGTCGCCGTCGACATCGGTCATGGGCGGGAGGACCTGCCCCGCGACAAGCCCAACGCCGGCTGGGCGGTCAGCGCCTTTCCCGAGGGCGGCTTCAAGGCGATGAGCTTCGAGGACAGCCAGACCGTGCTGGCTGGCCACATCTATGACGCCGAATTCTCAGTCCAGGACAACTCATTCCAATTGCGCGGGACGACGCGGCCGGAGGATCTGGCCACCCAGATGCAGGTGCTGGCCGCCTACGTCGCCGATCCGGGATTTAGGCCCGAGGCCTTCGAGCGCCTGCGCGGGGCCTGGCTTTCGGAGCTGCCGCAGCTGGCCGCCACCCCCGGCGGAGTGATGCGCCGCGACTTCGAGACCCTGAGCCACGCCGGCGATCCCAGATGGGCCGCGCCCAGCGAGGCGCAGCTCGCCTCGGCCAGGCCCGACGCCCTGCGCGAGCTTCTGCAGCGGCCTCTCAGCCAAGGCCCACTGGAGATCACCATCGTCGGCGATGTCAGCGTCGAGGCGGCGATCGCCGAGACGGCGGCAACCTTCGGGGCCCTGCCGTGGCGTCCGGCCGAGGCGCCGCCGCCGCCCGAGGGTACGCGCACCGAATTCCCGAGCCCGACGTCCGCCCCGGTGATGCTCACCGACGCCGGCCGGCCCGACCAGGCCATGGCGGTGATCGCCTGGCCGGTCACCGACTTCTACAAGAACACCTTCGGCTCACGGGCCATCATGCTGGCCGGCGAGGTGCTCGAGAACCGGGTCGTCGATACCGTGCGCATCGGCGAGGGGGCGACCTACAGCCCCGAAAGCCAGGTCATGCTGTCGGAGTCCTTCCCGGGCTACGGCGTCGCCTATGTCGCCGTCGAGATGCCGCCGCAGAAGATCCCCCGCTTCTACGTCGATATCGCCAAGATCACCGCCGACATGCGCGACAAGGGAGTCAGCGAGGACGAACTGGCCAGGGCTCGCAACCCGCGCCTCGCCGCCTTGCGCAAAGCCCAGCTCACCAACGAATATTGGCTGGCCCGCCTGGAGGGGATCATCGCCGAACCGCGCCGCCTTTCCATCATCCGCACCACTTTCCCGGACTACGAGAAAGTCACCGTCGCAGATGTCCAGGCCGCGGCGCGGAAATGGCTGGTCGATTCCAAGGAATGGAAGCTGGTGGTGAAGGCTCCCGGCGCACCTTAGGCTCGGCGGAAGAAGGAGCGGCGCGCCTATTTCCCGGTCGGGCCGCGGCGGAAGTATTTGAAGAAGTCGCTGTCGGGGGAGAGGACGAGGGTGGTGTTGCCGTCGGCGAAGCTGGCTTCGTAGGCCTCCATGGAGCGGTAGAAGGCGGCGAATCCGGGATCCTTGCCGAAACTGGATGCGAAGAGGGCGGCTGCCTCCGCGTCGCCCGCCCCGCGGGTGGTGAAGGACTGCTCGGTGGCCTTGGCCAGGGTGATGGTCACCTGCTTGTCGGCATCGGCGATGATCTCACGGCGATTGGCCTCGCCCTCGGCCCGGATCTGCGCCGCCTTCTGCTGCAGGTTGGAGCGCATGCGCTGGTAGACGGCCTGGGCGTTGACGGCCGGCAGGTCAGCGCGCTTGATCCGCAGATCGACCACGTCGATGCCGAGGTGAAAGCGCGCGGCGCGGGCCCGAACGTCGTCCAGGGTCCTGGCCATCAGCTGGGCCCTCTGGCGGGAGATGATGTCGGCGGCGGTGGCCGCACCCAGCACCTGGCGCAGGGAGGAGTTGATCAGGGGCTCGAGCCGGTCGCGGGCGATCGTCTCATTGCGCAGGGTGCGGTAGAACTGCAGGGGATTGGAGATCCGGTAGCGGACGAAGGCGTCGACCACCAGGCGCTGCTGGTCGGCCGAGATCACCTCCTCCTGGCTGGCCTCGATGGCCTGGTTGCGCTTGTCGAGGGTGACGAGGGATTCGACCAGGGGGATCTTCACTTTCAATCCAGGATCGTAGGCCCCCGGCGGATTGATCACCCGCACCGGCTCGCCGAGGTTGACCACCACCACCTGCTGGCGCTGGTCGACGATGAAGAAGGTGTTCAGCGCCAGCACCACTGCGACGATGGCCACGCCAAGGACGAGAATGGCGCGCCGGCTCATGGGTTCGGGGCCTGGGCTTGCGGAGCCGGGGCTGCCTGCGGAGCGGGGGCTGGCGGGGCGGGTGGCGCCTCGGGCTGGGCGGGCTGGAAGGCCTGCGGCGGCAGGATGATCGGCGCCGTCGCCCCCTTGGCGTCGATGATCACCTTGCGGGCGTGGGTAAGCACCTCCTGCATGGCCTCGATGTAGAGGCGCTGGCGGGTCACGGCCGGGGCGCGGCGGTACTGGACGTAGAGCTGGTTGAATCGGGCCGCCCGACCCTGGGCCTCGCGCACCACCTGCTCGCGATAGCCCTCCGAGGCCTGGACGATCTTGGCGGAATCGCCGATCGCCTCGTTGACCACCCGGTTGCGGTAGGTGTTGGCCTGGTTGATCGCCGACTGAGCGTCCTGGCCGGCGCGGGCGATGTCCTGATAGGCCGGCACCACCTCGGCGGGGGGATTGGCGTTCTGGATCTGCACCGCGTCGACGGTCACCCCGGCGTGATAGCGGTCGAGGATGCGCTGCATCAGATCGAGAGTCTGGGCCTGGACCGCGCCGCGGCCGTTGGTGAGGATCGAGGTCAGGGCGCTGTGGCCGACGACCTCGCGCATGGCGCTCTCGGCTACCGCCTTGACGGCGTCCTCGGGGTCGCGGACCTGGAAGAGGTAGGAGGCGGCGTCGGAGACGTGCCACTGCACCGCGAAGCTGAGGTCGACGATGTTCTCGTCGCCGGTGAGCATGAGGCTCTCATCCGGCGCGGCGGCCGAGGCGGTGCCGCCGATGATGATCTTGTTCTGGTTGGTGACCGAGACGAGCTCGGCCTTCTCGATCGGGGCGGGCAGGTGGTAGTGCAGGCCCGGCCCCTCCGAACGCGCGTAGGCCCCGAAGCGGGTGATCACCGCCTCCTGGTAGGCCTGGACGATATAGAAGCCGGTCAGGATCCAGATCAGGAACACCGCCCCGGCCCCGGCGGCCAGGGCCGAGGGGCGCACGCCGCGGCCGCGCGGGCCGCGGGTCATACGGTAGAATTCGTTCCTCAGGCGGGCGAAAAGATCGCCAAGATCGGGCCCGCCACCGGGCGGGGGCGGCAGGCGGCGCCTGGGCGGCTCCTCGCGGCGCGGCCGCTCGTCCGGGCGGTCGTCATTGCTCCCCGGCGGAGACCCCCACGGACCTGGGTTGGCGTTGTCGTTCCAGGGCATGACGCTTTCTTTTGCGGTCCAGCGCGCGGCGCGGAGCTTGTAAAGCGGCTCCCGGCCCCGGATATGAGACGCCTTGCCAGGCAAAGCAACAAGGGAGCAGGACAGAGACCGTGCGCCAGCCCGATAGAGACGAGGTTCTGGCCGCGCTGGATTCAGTGACCGATCCCAAGTCCGGCCATGGTCTCAATTCCGCAGGCCTGGTCCAGGGCCTGATCCTCAGCGAAGGCCGGGCCGGCTTCATGCTCGAGGTTTCGCGCCAGGACGCCGCCCTCTACGCCCCGGTGCGCGAGGCGGCCGAGGAGGCCCTGGCCAAGGTCGCCGGCGTCGACCGCGCCCAGGTGGTCCTGACCGCCGCCTCGCCGTCCCCCCCTCCGGGGACGACCCGCGTGAGCAAGGGGGCGCGCGTCGCCGCCGATCCCCGCGCCCGCCCTGACGCCATGCCGCCCGCCGTCCCCCTGCCTCACGTCCGCAAGGTGATCGCGGTGGCCAGCGGCAAGGGAGGGGTCGGAAAGTCCACCGTGGCCGTCAACCTCGCCTGCGCCCTGGCCGCCCGCGGCCTCTCCACTGGCCTGCTGGACGCCGACATCTACGGTCCGTCGGCCCCCAAGATGCTGGGGATCGACGAGCAGCCGAGGTTCGAGGACGGCAAGCTCGAGCCGCTCGAGGCCTGGGGCCTGAAGGTGATGTCGATCGGCTTCATCGTCGACGAAGGCGCGCCGATGATCTGGCGTGGGCCGATGGCCTCGTCGGCGGTGCGGCAGATGATCGAGGATGTTCGCTGGGGCGTCGAGGGCGCGCCGCTCGACGTGCTCGTCGTCGATTTGCCGCCGGGCACGGGCGATATCCACCTGACCCTGGTTCAGAAACTGGCCGTGGACGGGGTGGTGATCGTCTCGACGCCCCAGGAGATCGCCCTCATCGACGCCCGCCGGGCCGCCGCCATGTTCGGCAAGATGAACCCGCCGGTGCCGATCCTGGGCGTGGTCGAGAACATGGCCTTCTTCGCCGACCCGGCCGGCGGAGCGCCGATCCCGATCTTCGGCCAGGGGGGGGCCAGGCGCGAGGCCGCGCGCCTCGGCGTCCCGTTCCTCGGCGAGGTTCCCATCGACATCGCCCTGCGCGAAGGAGCCGACGCCGGCGCCCCCCTCACCGCCGCCCATCCCGACAGTCCGGGCGCCCGGGCGTTTCGGCAGATGGCCGAGACACTGATCCCGGCGCTGGGCTAAGTCCCGGCTAGGCGCGAGCGCGGGCGAGGAGATTCCGCAACGGGGTCCGCCGCGGCTTCGCAGGCGGAGGGGTCAGCACGTGGGCGAAGGCGGTTTCGAAACTGATCGGGGCCTCGCCGTAGCCGAAGGCGATCTGGGTAGCGGTGATCAGGGCCTTGCGGTCACCGCTGGAACCGCAGAGCCACTTGACGCTCAAGAGGGCGTTCTTCAGCCGCCCCGGCAGGCCCGGGTCGGCGATGACGGCGGCGAACTCGTCCTCGATGCGGGCCATTTCCTGGGCGCCGGCGGCCGGGCCCATGAGCGAGGTGGCGAGGCGCACTGTGGAGACCTCGACGAGCAGGCGGCGCAAGGGGTCGGCCGAGCGGTCCCGGGCGATGCGCAGGGCGCGCAGCTGCTCGTCCGGGGCCGCCTTCAGCCGCGCCTTGACCTCGGTGACAGGGACGGGGCGCAGGCAGCGGAAGACGGCGCTCGAACCGATCTCGCCGATGAATTCGAAGGCATCGGCGAAGGCCTCCTGGTGAACTCGGATGAACGGCAGGCCGTCGAAGAAATAGTCCTGCTGGATGACGATCGAGCGGCCGGGCAGGAGCTTGGGGAAATAGGCGGCGAGGGCGTATTCGCTGACCGCCTCCTGCTTGAGGACGTCGAGGAAGAGAATCTCGATCGGATCGCGCACCGCGCCGCGCTCGGTGATGTCGCCCAGGTGCAGGGCCACCAGCTCGCGGACCGGGGCGATGTTGCGTTGCAGGAAGGGGGCGAAGCTGTCGCCCACCGCCAGCTTCTTGGTCACCCCGTGGCGGGGCAGGCTGGTGAGCATGTTCTTGTGGACCACGGCCATCTCGAAGCTCTTCACCGGCCTCGCGAAGGCAGCGGTAATCCCGGCGGCTCGCGGGCCGGCCTTGATCCCGGCCCCGAACGCCATCGTCGAGGCCCCAAGGAAGGTCCCGGCGTCGACGATCACCCCTTCGCCGAGGTAGCGCTCGCGGGTCAGGTTGTAGAGGAAGCTGCGTTCCGGCGGCGACATCATCGATGGGACCGCCATCACCTCGGCCGGCGGGGGCGTGAGCAGGCCGTCGTAGGGCGGACGCAGCCGGGCATGGGCCATCGGCTGGCTGGAGATCAGGCGCAGAGGGTCGCTCATGCCCTCCCTTAGACCAAGCCCGGATCGCCCGACAGGCCCGGCAGAGCCGACGCGTCGCGCGCCTCCAGCTGGGCGCGGATTTCGCCGTGGCGGCGGGCGTCGAGCCTGTAGCCGAAGAAGAGGCCGCCGCCGAGGAAGACCAGGATGACCGGCGCGAAGAGGTAGCATATCTCCAGGCCGAAGATGGCGTGCGGCGTGTTCACCGCCCCTTCGCGCGGGTTGTAGCCCACGAGGCTCAGCACAGTGAAGGAGAAGGCGGTAGTCACCGACAAGCCGATCTTGTTGGTGGTGGTGACCATGGAGAACAACAGGGAGGTGATGTCCTGGCCGCTCTCCAGGCGGACATCGTCGACCACGTCGGCGACCATGGCGCGGATCAGGAGGATGAAGGCGCTGGCCGTGAAGCCCACCCCGAACATGCCGGCGATGGTCGGGAGCATCTCAGCAAGACCATGGCCGGGCCACACCCGAGGCAGGGCCATCAGCGTGGACTGCGCGATGGCGTAGAAGACGCAGGCGATCTGCAGGGTGCGGTGCTTGCCGAGCGCCTTGGCGATCCGCCCCCACGCCGGCGCCCCGATCACGCTGGCCCCGATGTAGAAGATCAAGAGGAAGCCGACCTCGGCGATGGTGAAGCCCTTGGCGTCGTGGAAGAAGAA
>DASXIE010000060.1:0-1516 GCA_036498165.1 Caulobacteraceae bacterium | reverse complement strand
CGACGTCATCGAGGCCTCCAAGACCCAGCCGGTGATCGTCGACTTCTGGGCCACCTGGTGCGGCCCGTGCAAGCAGCTCACGCCGCTGCTGGAAAAGGCCGTCAAGGCGGCCGGCGGGGCCGTGCGCCTCGTCAAGATCGACGTCGATAAGAACCCGGTCTTCGCCGGCCAGCTCCGCGTCCAGTCCATCCCCACCGTCTACGCCTTCGACGCCGGCAAGCCGGTGGACGGCTTCACCGGGGCCCTCCCCGAAAGCCAGGTCGCCGCCTTCGTCGGCAAGCTGGTCAAGGCCCCGGAGATCTCCGAGCTCGACGAACTGATCGCCGCCGGCCGCGAATCCCTGGAACTCGGCGATCTCGGCGGCGCCGCTGCGAGCTTCGCCGAGGCCCTGCGCCTGGCGCCGGACAACCTCGACGCCATCGGCGGCCTCGCCCGATCCTACCTCGCCGCCGGCGATGGCGAGCGCGCCGCCGAGGTCGCCGCCATGGCCCCCGAAAAGGCCAGGAACGCCGACCTGGAGAGCGTCCGCGCCACCCTGGCCCTCGCCAAGGCCGGCCCGACCGACACCGCCGACGCTACCGCCCGCCTCGACGCCGATCCCAACGACCACCAGGCCCGCGCCGATCTCGCCGCCGCCCTGGCCGCCGGCGGCGAGCTGGAGCGGGCCGCCGACCAGCTCCTCGACCTCATCGCCCGCGACCGTGACTGGAACGACGGCGCCGCCCGGGCCCAGCTTCTCACCGTCTTCGAGGCCGCCGGCCAGGGCTCGGAACTCACCCGCCAGGGCCGCCGGCGCCTGTCGTCGATCCTGTTCTCTTAAGCAGAAGGAACCCGGGGCCATCGCCGGGGGGCGCCGCCGCCCATGATCAGCTATCGCAAACCCGCCGACCTCCCGGAGGTCATCCCGGTCTTCCCGCTGGACGGCGCCCTGCTGCTGCCCGGCGGCGTCCTGCCGCTGCGCATCTTCGAGCCGCGCTATCTCAACATGGTCGACGACGCCATGGCCGGCGAGCGGATGATCGGCATGGTCCAGACCCGCCTGGGCACGGCCCGGACGCGGCCCAAGCTGGCCCGGGTCGGCTGCGCCGGGCGGATCACGAGCTACGCCGAAACGGACGACGGCAAGTACCTGATTGCCCTCACCGGCGTGTGCCGCTTCGAACTCGGCGAGGAACTGCCGCTGCTCACCCCCTATCGCCAGGTGCGGGCGACCTACGCCCCCTTCGAACGCGACCTCGCCGCCGACGATGGGGCCCAGGAGTTCGAGCGCGCCCCGTTCATGGACCTGCTGCGCCGCTACCTCGACCGCCGGGGACTGGGGGTGGAGTGGGACGCGGTGGCCAGCGCCCCCGGCCCGGCGCTGGTCAACAGCCTGTGCATGGCCCTGCCCTTCGAGCCCGCCGAGAAGCAGGCCCTGCTGGAGGCCCGCGACCTCGAGGAGCGCCGCTGCGCGCTGGAGGCCCTGCTCGACATCGGCGCCGCCCAGGGCGAAGAGGATGATGACGAGCGGCCGACG
>DASXIE010000059.1:0-16488 GCA_036498165.1 Caulobacteraceae bacterium | reverse complement strand
GGTGTTCTCGATCAGGCCGGAATTGGTGAGGGTGTTGGCCCCCAGATCGATGGTGAGCGCGACAGCGCCAGTCCCGACGATCGTCCCGCCCGGACCGTTGGCCAGCGCCATATGGCCCTCGCCGATCAGGCCGCCCCCCTTGATCGTCCCAAGGTTGGTCAGGCGAGCCGTGGCGCTGGCCCCAGTGATCGTGTCGGCCGATCCGTTGAGAACGAGGGGGCCGCCGGTCAGCATTGCGCCGGCCGCCGCGACGGTGAAGCTCGCCCCGCCGGCGGCCAGGCCCGCGCCGAGCCTGACCGCGCCGGCCAAGGTGACGGCCGAGCCGCTGACTTCCATGTGCGCCGCCGAGAGGGTGAGGTTCTTGAAGCCGTCCGAACCGCCGACGAAATCGACAGTCCCGCCGCCGGTGAACGTTCCGGTGAAGCTGTTCCCCGAGCCGGTGAATTTGAGGGTCTTGCCCGCCGCGATGGTGACCGTGCCGGCCGTCTGGGTCCAGGATCCGGCGTAGGGGACGGTCTCGGTCACGCTGATCGCCGCCCCGGCGCCCTGGACGAGGACATGGGCGACGGTGAGGGTGAGGCCATTGGCGTAGGTGGTCGAGCCGTCGCCCAGCGGAATGATCGCGTGGCCGAACTCCGCCGCCACGCCGTTGATCTCCAGGGTCCCGGCCCCAACGATCTGGCCGGCGACGTCGTTGACGGCGCCGTCGAGGGCGAGCGTTCCGCCGGCGATCTGGACCTTTTCGCCGGTGATGAAGTCGGCATGTATGTGGTTGACCCCACTGGCCGCCAGGCGGCTCACCGTCCCGGCGTTGTAGAATGTCCCGGTGTCACCGGCGGCGACGTTCACGCCGTTGGCGAGGTTCCAGACGCCGCGGACGAAGTCGTTGACGATCGTCCCGTTGGCGAGGGTGATGACGGCGCTCTGGTTGACCGTCCCTTCGTTCTTGAAGCTGCCGCCGTCGATGAGCGTCCCGGCGATGACAAGGGTGTCACCGGGATCCAGGATACTTGTCCCGGAGATGGCCAGTGTGTCGCCAGAGCCCAAGGTATTGGCGCCGGCCAGGGTAAAGGCCGCGCCGGCGTCGATGGAGTAGGACCCGAAGTCCTTGAAAAGGCCGTTCACCGCTCCCGAAAGCGTGGCGGCCGCGCCCAGCCCGGTGATGGTTCCGGCCCCTCCGGCGAGCTCGAGCGTGCCTCCGCCGCCGATCACCTGGCCGACGAAGTCCGATCCGTTTTCAGCGATCAGCAGATCGGCCGAAGACGTGAACAGGACGGAAGTGGGACCATAGTCGGGACTTACAGCCTCGATCGTCCCCCAGTTGACCACGGTTCCGGAGCCGGCGAGCGAGATCCCGTAGCCGCCGTAGATCAGGGCGCTGGAGACTGAAGCCGAACCGTTGGTGACGGTTCCGCCAGCCCCAAGCCTTATACCGACCCCCACATAGTCCTTGCCGGACCCATAGGCGTAGTAGGTCTGTCCCGGGCCGCCCATGATCGTTCCGAGGTTGTCGACGGCGCCGCCGGCTTGCAGTTCGACGCCGGCGCCTCCGACGCCGCCACGAGCGAAATAGAAAGCCCCTTCGATGAGCTGGCCGCGGCCGCCGCCGCCGCCGGCGATGGTCCCGGAATTGTCGATCACGGCGAAAGCGGAAGCGACGACACCCGCCCCGCCATTCCCGGCCGGTCCTCCGCCCGCGCCGCCACCGCCGCCGCCCCTCGCCAGACCGGTGTTCGTGAGCTGGCCGCCTTGCATGGCCACGCCGGCGCCCCCGTCGGCCCCGGCGGCGCCGGGGAGGATCAGAAATTGGTATTGACCGCCCCCGCCGCCGTCTCCGCCGGCGATCGTGCTGGCGTTGGTGATCGTGGCGATAGAGCGGGTGCTGACGCCGTCGCCGCCCGCGCCGCCGTCGGTGGCGGAGGCATAGACGACATAACCCTGGTAGGCGACATACTTGCCATAGGCGTTTTGGCCGCCAGCGCCGGCGCCGCCCTGGATCATGCCGTGGTTGGCCAAGGCGCCGCCGTTGGGCAGGTAGAGAGCGGTATAGGCCGCCCCGCCGGGGTAGGCGCCCGATGCGGAGCTCACCTTGCCGGTGCTGGTGACATCGACGCCCGAATACTTCGCCGCCAGGGTGTAGCCGGTGGAATAGGTTCCACTGAGGATCTTGGTGGTCATGGTGCGCCTCCAGCCGCCGACGCGCCCGCGGGAGCCACGCAGCGGCGGCTCACCCTATCATCCGAACCGGAAGAGTTTAATTCACGCTATCCGCCCGGGCGGCCGAGGATCGGCGACCCGATGAGCGGGGCCGGGTGGGTCGTGGCTGTTCCGCCGCCGCCTTTCGCCGCGCCGAAGCCCGCCATTGCCGAGATCATAGGAACGATCGAGGGCGGCGGGGCGGTGGGATCGATGAGGTGGGTTCCCCCGCCCGTGGCCGCGCTGAGGGTCCAGATGGCGGTAAGGTAGTCGCCGGTCAGGTGGATGTGGGCCGCGTGGGTCCCGTCGCTGACGGTGAGGATGCCGGCGGCGGTGGTTCCCGAATAGGTCGCCGTGGTCCCGCCGGAGAAGGCGATATCGGCCAGGTCCAGGGAGCTGGCCCCGGTGTGGGAAAAACCGCTGATCGTCCCCCCGTAGGCCTGGCTGTCGGAAAGGACGAGGCGGCCAGAGGCGCCGAAGGCGACATTCTGGCTGAAGCTCGAGGTGAAGTCGGCCACCCCGCCGATCACCTTGAGGGTTCCACTGCCGCTGACCGCGCCTTCCACCGTGAGGGTCCCGCTGGCCGTCTCCAGGGTCCCAGTGCTGGCCAGGGCGCTGGCGATGACCACTCCGCCGCCGGCCTTGGCCTCGATGAGGCCCGAATTGGTGATTGTGTTGGCCCCGGTGTCGATGGTCAGGGCGTTGGAATAGGCGCTCTCGATCACGCCGCCGGCTCCATTGACGAGGGTCATCGTCCCACCGCCCAGGTGGCCGGCCCCGGCGATCACATCGCCGTTGGTGAGCGTCGCGGCGGCGCTCGCCCCGCGCACGCTGTTGGTGGCGGTGTTGGAAAGCAGGATCGTCCCCCCGCCGGTGAGGCTCGCCCCGCCGGCCGCGATGATCAGGCTGGGCGTGGACACATTCACCATCTTGCTCAGGTCGATGATCCCCGAAAGGGTGACGGTCGACTTGCTGATCGACAGCTTGCCGCCCGAGAGGGTGACATCGGTCAGGCTGTCCGAGCCGCCGCTCAGGGCCACCGTACCAAGGCCGGTTACGGTCCCGGTGAAGGTGTTCGCCGATCCGGTGAAGCCGATCTGGTCGCCAGCAGCGACCGAGAGGGTCCCAGACGTCTGATCCCAGACATGGGCGTCGGTCAGCTTTGTCGTCACATTGACGGTTTCGCCGGCTCCTACTTCGATCGTGTTGACGAGCAGGCTCGCCCCGGCGTCGAGGAAACTTCCCCCGGCCGCAAGGCTCAGGGTACCGGCGCCCTCGATCTTGCCGGAGGAGTCTATGGCGTTGGCGCTCGCCACGCCGGACACCACGTCGACAAGGCCGCTGCTGGCGACAATCACCCCCTCGATCACCGAGCCGGCCTCGGCGTTCAGGCGCGAGGTGGAGGCGGTGAGGACCACGCTCTTGCCGCTGAGCGAGTTGATCGTCCCGAAATTGTTTATGGTCGCTTCGAGGCCGGCGGAAACGCCGGTGTAGCCGTCGATGAGGGCGCCAAGATTGTTGATCACCAGCCCGTCGGACACCAGATTGACCCCGATGCTCGCGGCGGCCGAATTGCCGCTGATCGTGCCGAAATTGTTCACCGTCACCTGGCCAGCGGCCTGCACACCGAAAAATCCCTGGATCAGGGCGAGGTGATCGGTCTTGCCGCCGTTGACGATCGAGCCCCCCGCGGCCATGCCCACGCCGGCGGCGGTGAAAGGGCCGCCGCGGATCGTCCCGAAGTTGATCACCGTGGCCGGCGTCGCGACGATGTCGACGCCGACCGACGCGCCGGCGATCGAGGCCGAGGTATCGGCGAGCGATCCGTTGGTGACCTTGCCGCCCTTGTTTGCATAGACGCCGATCTCGGAACCGGAGATGGCCCCGAAATTGTTCACCGTGACCGCGGCGCCCCCGCCGATGACGCCGAATTCACCGCGCATCGAAGCCTTGGTGTCGGTCGAGCCGCCATTGACGACCGTTCCGCCGGCCAGGAGGATCACCGCCGCCTCGGAGGTGGCCAGGGTGGCGGGGCCGCCGCCGGCGATGATGGTTCCGAAATTCTCGACTGTCCCGGCGTGCTTCTGGGCGGCGACACCGGCATAGCCCTGGATGAGGGCGGTGGTGTCGGTGGCGCTGCCGTTGACGATCAGCCCTCCGTAGCTGATCGCGACGCCCAGTTGAGTGTCTTCGCCGCCGATGGTCCCGAAATTGCTGACCGTGCCCACCGCGGCTTTGATGTAGACCCCCAGAAAGGCCCCGATCCTGGCGGTCACGTCGCCGGCCGAGCCATTGGTCACCACTCCGCCCTTGGTGAGATAGATTCCCGCGCCTAGGTTGACGGCGTAGCCGCCGATGATGGCCCCGTAGTTGCTCACCGTCACGGCTTGGCCCCCGCCGACGACGCCAAAGGCGGTCGATTCGATGAGCGCGGTGGTGTCGGCGCTCGAGCCATTGGCCACCGAACCGCCACCGGCGAGGAACACCGCCTTGCCGAGAGTCCCTTCCGCGCGGACGGTGGCGAAATTCGTCAGGGTTCCGGCCGCGCCGAGGAAGGCGACGCCATATTGCGAGCCCTCGATCGTCGCGCTGGTGTCGGCGGTCGAGCCGTTGGTGACCACCCCGCCATCTTCCAGCGCCGCGCCCAAGCCGGACGTCCCGGTCGAACGGATGAGACCGAAGTTGGTCAGGGTGCCGGCGGCGGCGACGAATTGCGCTCCCGCCAGGCCCCCCTCGAGCGTGGCGGTGGTGTCGGCGGACGAGCCGTTGACGACCATGCCGCCGGCTTCGAGATAGCCGCCGATCCCGGCCGCGCCCACGCCTGCCACCGTGCCGTAGTTGTGGACGGTGGCCGCGAGTGTAGATTCGATGCCGATCGCCCCCCGGATGGAGGCCGCGCCATTGGCCGCCGCGCCGTTGGTCACCGCCCCACCGCCGGCCAATTGGACGCCGAATTTGCCGGCGCCGAAAATCGCGCCCTGGTTGTTGATCGAGCCGGCCTGGACGGCCACCGTGACGCCGTAGTAGCCGCTGATCAGAGCCCCCGCGGCGTTGTTCACCGCGCCGCCATTGCCGAGCACGACGCCCGCGCCCTTGGTCGTCGAGGTCGACCGGATGACGCCGCTGTTGGTCACCACCCCGCCCCCGGCCAGGGAGACGGCGGAATAGACCCCGCGGATGCCACCGCTGTTGACCACGGTGTAGGCGGCGGCGCCGGAGGCGGCGAGGCCGGCGGCCAGATAGCCGCTCGCCGTTACGCTGAGCGTGGTGATCGGCGTGCTCAGGTCATAGGCGGCGGCATAGACGCCGCTCAGAATCTTAGTTGTCATGGAGTGGGCCCTCTGGGGCCCCTCCTCGGCTAAGTCCGACCGCGCGGGAAGGCGCCGCGGCGAGCGTGAAGTTGCATTTCGGCGCACTCAAGCGGCCGGGGCGCCGCCGGCCAGCCCTAGTGAGTTGGCGCGGCGAGGATCGGCGGGCCGGTGATGGGCGCGCTCCCGCTCGCCGCCGCGCCGCCGCCGCCCGCCCCGAACCCGGCCATGGCGGTCGCCATCGGCAGGGCCGGCGGCCTGGGCTGAGTGGGATCGATGACATGGACGCCCCCGCCGGTGGCCGCACTCAAGGTCCAGGTGGCGGTGGTGTAGTTGCCGGTGAAGTGGATGTGGGCGGTGTGGGTCCCGTCGCTGACGGTGAGGATGCCGGCCGCCGCCGTCCCCGAATAGGTCGCCGTGGTCCCGCCGGAGAAGGCGATGTCGCCGAGGTCCAGCGAGGTCGCTCCGGTGTGGGAGAATCCGCTGATCGTCCCGCCGTAGGCCTGGGAGTGGGAAAGGACCAGCCGTCCCGAGGAGCCGAAGGTCACGTTCTGGCTGAAGGTCGAGGCGAAGGTCATCACGCCGCCGATCACCTTGGCGATCCCGCTCCCGCTCACCGCCCCGTCGACGGCGAGGGGGCCGGAGAGCGATTCCAGGGTCCCGGCGTTGTCGACCGCGCCTGCGATGACCACCCCGCCGCCCGCCTTGGCCTCTATGAGGCCGGCGTTGGAAACGGTGTTGGCCCCGGTGTCGATGGTCAGGGGCGTGGCGTAGGCGCTTTCAATCACGCCGCTGGCGCCATTGACGAGGACCATGGTCCCACCGCCCAGATGGCCGGCGCCGGCGATGATATCGTCGTTGGTCAGCGTTGCCGCCGAGCTCGCCCCATGCAGGCTGTTGGCGGCGGTGTTGGAAAGAAGTATCTCGCCGCCGCCGGCCAAGGTCGCGCCGGCCGCGGCGACGATCAGGGCCGGGCTGGTGACGGTAACCGTCTTGGTCAGATCGATGGTCCCCGACAAGGTCACGGTCGATTTGCTGATGGTCATCTTGCCGGCGGAGAGGGTGACATTGGCCAGGGTGTCCGAACCGCCGCTCAGGGCCACGGTCCCCGGCCCGGTGATCGTGCCGGTGAAGCTGTTCCCCGTGCCCGTGAAGCCAATCTGGTCGCCGGAATCGACGAACAGGGTTCCGCCCGCCTGGTCCCAGACACGGGCGTCGGCCAGCTTGGCCTCGACCCGCGCCTCGGTCGTCGCACCGGAAAGCTCGATCTTGCTCACGAGGAGGCTGGCGCCGGCATCGAAATAGCTTCCCCCGCCGGCCAGGCTCAGGGTCCCCGCCCCCTCCAGCTTGCCGGCGGTGACGATGGCCGAGGCGGTCGCCACGCCGCTGACCACATCCACGAGGCCGCCGGAGGCGTCGATGGTTCCGACGATCACCGATCCGGCCTCGGCGTTCAGCCGCGCGGTCGGGTCGGCGAAATTGACGGCGAAGCCGGCGGTGGCCTGGATCGTGCCGAAGTTGGTGACGGTGGCCGAGTTGCCCAGGTCTATGCCATTGCCCCCGGTGATCAGGGCGCCGGCGTTGTTGGTGAGCACCCCGCTCGAGGAAATGACCGCGCCGAAACTGCCGACCATGTTCTCGCCGCTGAGGGTGCCGAAATTGCTGACCTTCACGGCCGCCGAGATGGCGTCGACGCCGAGAAAACCACGGATGGTCGCCGCATGATCGGTGCTGGAGCCGTTGGTGATCACGCCCGCGCTGGTCAGCACCACGCCGAACTGGCCCAGGCCCACGCCGACGATGGTGCCGAAGTTGAGCACGGTGCCCGGGCCACCTTCGATGACCACCCCGGCGAGGGGGCCGTAGATGTTCGCCTTGGTGTCGGCGGTCGAGCCGTTGGTGACCTTGCCCCCCGCGAGCAGAAACAGGCCCGCCTCGGAGCCGGAGATATCGCCGAAGTTGCTGACGGTGGCGGTCAGCGTCGTGGCGTAGACGCCGAACGTCCCGCCGGTCATGGCGGCTTTGGTGTCGAGCGATGAACCATTGGTCACCAGGCCGCCGTCCACCAGCAGGACACCGGCCTCCTGCTTGGTGACGTCGCCGGGGCCGCCGCCGGACAGGATCGTTCCGTAGTTGTGGACGGTTCCCGTTTGGGTGGTCACGGCTACGCCGATGTAGGCCTGAATAAGGGCCGCGGTGTCGCTGGCCGAGCCATTGACGAGGTGGGCGCCGCCGCCGAAATCCACGCCGACCTCGGCCCCGACGCCGCCCAGCGTGCCGAAGTTGTCGACCGTGCCCGGCGCGCTGATGATCGCCACGACGATGCCGCCGCCGATATGGGCGGTGAAGTCCTTGGACGAGCCGTTGTTCACCACGCCGCCGTTCTTGAGATAGGCTCCGGACTGGACGCCGCCGATTCCGTAGCCGCCGATGATTGTCCCGAAGTTGTTCACCGTGCCGGCGACGTTGAGCGCGGCGACTCCGAAGCCATTGCCCTTGATGAGCGCGGTGGTGTCGGTCGCCGACCCGTTGACGATCGTTCCGCCGGCCTCCACGGCGGCCCCCGCGGAGGCTGTCCCCACGCCCTCGACGACGCCGTAATTGATCAGGGTGCCGACGCTGGTATGGGCGATCATGCCGATCATGGGCGCCAGGATGATCGCCTTGGTGTCGGTCGCCGAGCCGTTGGTCACCTCGCCACCCCCCGCAAGGTAGACGGCCACGCCTGTGGTTCCGATGGCGGCGATGGTCCCGAAGTTATGAACCGTCGCCGAAAGGATCGCCCCGATGGCCACGTCGCCCCGCACGGTCGCGGTGGTGTCCGCGGCGCCGCCATTGGTCACGAGGCCGCCGGCGGCGAGCTTGACGCCGTATTTGCCGCTACCGAGGATCAGGCCCTGGTTATTCACCGTGCCGGCCTGGGCGCCGAAATCGATGCCGTAGTATCCGGAGATCACAGCGCCGGCCTCGTTGGTGACATTGCCGCCGTCACCCATGACGACGCCGACGCCGCTGGTGGTCGAACTCGAGATGATGTGTCCGGCGTTGGTCACCACGCCGGCTCCGGCGAGCTGGATGCCGTAGGTGGCGCCGCGGACGTGGCCGTCGTTGACGATGGTGTAGGTGTTGACCCCCGCCGACATCAGGCCGCCGGCGAGATAGCCGCTGGCCGTGATGCTGAGCGTGGTGACCGGAGAGGTCAGGTTGTAGACGCCGGAATAGCCCCCGGAGAGTATCTTGGTCGTCATGGCGAACTACCCCTGCCAGCCTTGGCCCGAACCCTTGTCGGGCAAATCGGCGCGCAGGTGAAGGCGCGCCGGCATGCACGTTTGTGCAGATTGGTGCAGGCGCACTGGCGCCCAGAACCGCCTATCGTGTCAAGTTTGAAATATTTACCTGTCCGCGATCAGCCGCCCGGCCGCCGGCGAAGGGTCCAAACAAGCTGGCCAAGGCCCAGGACAGCGAGGATCACTCCGTAGACGGTCCAGTGGCTGTCGCCGACCATGAAGCTGGGATGGCCGCCCATCATCGGGCCGTTGAAGGCCAGGTTGAGGCCCTGGAGGATCCAGATCACCCCCATGGCCAACAGGGCCACGCCAAGCAGGCTGCTGAATATCCGCATCACGATGTCGAAGGCTTTGCTCATGGCCGGTTCCTCCCCGAGGCGCTAAGGATACCCCATCACGGCGAGGCGGGGGAAATTTCATGGCGCTGAAGATCATCGGCTCGGGTCTGGGGCGCACCGGGACCATGTCCATGAAGCGGGCCCTCGAGCAGCTCGGCTTTGGCCCCTGTCACCACATGGTCGAGGTCTTCGCCCATCCAGAGAGCGTCCCGCTGTGGATCGAAGCCGGCGCCGGGCGCGGCGACTGGGACGAGATCTTCAAGGACTACAACGCCATGGTCGACTATCCCGGGTGCCGCTACTGGCGCGAGCTGGCCCAGCATTGGCCCGACGCCAAGGTGCTGCACACAGTGCGCGATCCGGACACCTGGTTCGACTCCACACAGGCGACGATCTTCGCGCCGGGCTCCTTCGCCGACGCCCCGCCCGAGCCCCTGAAGCCCTTCTTCGAGTCCATCTCGGGCGCGTTCGGCGGCCACCTGCACGACCGCGACTTCATGACCGACTATTTCCGCCGCCATACCGCCGAGGTGGTGGCGACGATCCCGCCCGAGCGGCTGCTGGTCTACGAGGTGGGCGAAGGGTGGGAGCGGCTGTGCGCCTTCCTGGGCGTCCCCGTTCCCGATACGCCCTATCCCAGCGAGAACACCCGGGCCCAGTTCCAGGACCGCGTCCGCGCCCGCGCCGCCAATCCCGACGCTCCGCTGAAATCGGCCGCCGCCTCCTAGATGCAAGATGCGGGGGAGGCCGGACTTGGCCGGCGACTTGATCGGCGCGCGGTGCTGGGGCTGGCCGGCGGGATCGCGGCCGGGGCGGCGATGACCGGCGGCTCCGTCGACGCCGCGCCTGGCGCCTCCGACATCGTGATGATGGACGCCGTCGCCCTGTCGGTCGCCATCGCCGCGCGGCGCCTCTCCTGCGCCGAAGTGATGGTGGCTTATCTCGATCACATCGATCGCCTCAACCCGCGGGTCAACGCCATCGTCGCCCTGCAGGACCGGGACGGACTCATGGCCCAGGCGCGGACGCGCGATGCGCAGCTCGCCCGCGGCCAGATCATGGGCCCGCTGCACGGTTTTCCGCACGCGGTGAAGGATCTGGCCTGGGTCAACGGCATCGTCTCGACCTCCGGATCGCCGATCTACAAGGCCTTCGTTCCGACGATGGACGCGCTCCATGTGGAGCGCTTGCGGGCCGCCGGGGCGATCTTCATCGGCAAGACCAATGCTCCGGAGTTCGGCCTGGGCTCCCACACCTACAACCGCGTCTACGGCGCGACACACAACGCCTACGATCCGTCGAAATCGGCCGGCGGCAGCAGCGGCGGGGCTGCGGTCGCCCTGGCTCTGCGCATGGCGCCGCTGGCCGATGGCAGCGATTTCGGCGGCAGCCTGCGCAATCCGGCCGGCTGGAACAACGTCTTCGGCTTCCGGACCAGCTTCGGCGTCGTGCCGGCCGGCGGCCCGGAGGTCTGGCTGCCGTCCATGGGGGTCGCCGGCCCGATGGCCAGGAACGTTCCGGACCTGGCCATGCTGCTGTCTGTTCAGGCCGGATCTGATCCGCGCGCGCCCTTGTCCATGGACGCGGCCGGCGCTCGGTTTCGCGGACCGCTCGAGGCGGATTTCAAAGGCAGGCGCATCGGCTGGCTGGGCGATTTCAACGGCTGGGCCCCCTATGAGCCGGGCGTCCTGGATGTCTGCCGCTCGGCGTTGAAGACCTTCGAATCCCTCGGCTGTGCGGTCGAGGATGCGCGCATCGACATGCCGCCGGAACCTGCCTGGCAGGCGTTCATCCGCCTGCGCTGGTGGATGGAGGGCGGTGGGCTGGTGGGACTCTACCAGGATCCTGCCAAACGCGCGCAGCTCAAGCCCGAGGCGGTGTGGGAAGTCGAAGGCGGATCACGGCTGTCGGCCTTTGACGTGCACGCCGCCTCCGTCGTGCGAACCCAGTGGTCGACCGCCGTGCGCCTCCTGTTCGAGCGCTACGACTATCTGCTCGCGCCCACGGCCCAGGTGTTCCCGTTCGATATCGCCCAGACCTGGCCGCACGAGATCGCCGGCCAAACGATGGCGACCTATCACGAGTGGATGAAGGCGGTGTGCCTGATCACCCTGTCCGGCTGTCCCTCGCTGGCGGTTCCAGCCGGTTTCGGACTCGGGGACCTGCCCATGGGCCTGCAGATCATCGCCCCGGTCCATCGCGAAATGGACTGCTTGCGCTTGGCCCACGCCTACGATGAGGCCAGCCGATGGGTGGCGAAACGCCCCCCGCCGCTGCTCAGGATGAGCTGACCGGCAAGGAGAGCATCACCCGGCCTTGGTCTTGGCCAGAAAGGCGGCTCGGTCCTTCTCCGCCGGAATGCGCTCGGCGAGGCGGCCGAGGAGTTCCTCGCGGGACGCCGAGGCGGCGGCTTCGCGGCGGAGGAGCTGGGGGGAGATGGGGCCGAGAAAGGGTGTGAGCGCCTTGGCGATGGCGTCGGCATCGGCGGAATCGATGGCGGCCTGGACCAGGCGCGGGGTCACCACCTGGCGCGGGGCGGCCGGCTCGGCGATCCAGCCGAGGAAGCTCTGGCGGTCGGCGCCGTCGGCGATCGAGGCGGCCAGCAGTTCGTAGAGTTCCGTCTGGCTCGCCGCCCGCCCGGCGGCCTGACGGATCAGGAGGGCGGCGATCGGCCCCATCAGGCCAGTCAGGCGCCGTTCGGCCTCGGCGAGGATCTCGGGGGCGAGGCGGGCGCCGGCCGGGGCGTCGGCGGGGCTGTCACCGCCGCGGGCCCTGATCGCCGCCAGGCATTTTTCCAGGGCGCCCTGATAGTCCCGGGTGGCGTCGATGAACTGCATCCGCGTCATGCGCAGCGGAACCGTGCACTTTTCGATCAGGATCGGGATGATGTCCTTGGTTTCGCCGATCGCCACGGCGACCTCATCGGCGACGTTGGGCGAGGCGGCCGAGTTTGGCGAGAGGATGACGATGAGCCCCTGGCAGCCGCGCACCGCCGTCTCCACCGCCCTGTCCCAGTGCTGGCTGGGGCGGATGTCGTACTGGTCGACCCATACCGAGACACCGGCGGCGATCAGGTCGTCGGCGAAGCGCAGGGCGGTCTCGCCGTCGGCCCTGGCATAGCTGAGAAAATAGGTGGTCATCCGTCGCCCAGCATGCGCAGGGCTTCGCGCAGGCTGCGGCGCAGGCGGTTGATGGCCCCCGACAGGCGGGCGATCTGGTCGGAACCGGCGCGCACGAACTCCGGGGCCTCCATGTCGCCCAGGCTGGCCGCCTCGGCGGTGTGGGTCATCTCGTTGATCGGCCCGATGACCGTGAAGCCGAGCAGCAGATTGATCAGGGCGAAGAGCAGGGCGAAGACCCCGCCGAACGTCAGCAGGAACACCCAGCGCACCCGTCCGGCCCAGGCGTGGGCGACGGCCATGGGCACGGTGACGATCTGGGCCCCCACCGTCTCGCCGAGCTTCCAGCCAAAGCCGTTGCGGGGGCCGTAGATCGCCACCATCGAGGCCGGGGCGTTGGAGGGGACCGAGTGGCACTGCATGCAGGCGGCTGTGTTGACGATCGGCCGCGCCAGTTGGAGGCTGGGCCCCATGGCGGTCGTCCGTTCCAGGACGATCTCGCGCTTGTCGGGATGATTGCGGAAGTCGTTGATGATGTCCGCCTCCCAGTCGACGGCCCTATCCTCCGGATTGGTCGGGTTGAGGGCCGCCTCGCGGTAGCTGAAATCGTTGAACGCGGCGTGCAGCACGTCGAAGGTCTTCTTGGCCGCATAGGCGGACACCGCCTGGGGATGGAACGTCGTGGCCATGGTCCCGCTCAGCAGCGGGGCGATCTGCTCGGACGTGTATTTTCGCGCCCCCGCCGCGCTCAGCATCATGATCCGCGAGCTTTGCAGCACCTGCTGTCTGCCGAGGGCGTCGAGAATCGGCGTCGAGACGGCGGCGAACAGCCCCAGCCCGATCACCGCCACGCTCAGCAGCACCAGATTGAACCTGAGCCTCAGCCCCATCCCTTGGCGTCCCCGGCGGTCGTTCGACTTGCACACCGACCATCGCCGAGCCGCGCCCGCGCGGCAAGCGGCGGTTGGCCGCCGCTAATCGACAGCCGCCGCCTCCGCCGCCAGGCGCTCTCGCGCCGCCGCCATCATGGCCGCGAACCGCGGGTCGCCGCGGACCGGCGCTAGGTCGGGATCGACCTGCGCATGGTCGATGTAGGTCAAGGTTGTGTTGGCCAGGAACGGACCCAGCAGCTCGAGCGCGCCTTCGGTATCCCCCATGTGAACGCTGAGGATGCAAGCCAGGTTGTACCGGGCCATGGCATTGTCCGGATCGACGAGGACCGCCCGGCGGGCCCAATCTCGAGCCCGGTCGCGCTCGCCCAGCGCCGCCAGGCCGCAGGCGCCCCAGGCCATGGCCGAACCATTGCTCTGATCGTGCGTCACCGCCCGCTCGGCCCTCTCGACGGTCATCCGGGCGGCCCGGCGCATCTTTTCGGCATCGCCCATCGCCAAGTAGCAGGTGATCATCATCGCCGCGCAGCCGACCTCCGCCTCCATCAGGGCGGCCGCCTGCTCGAAGTAGCGGGCGGCATCCTCGAACCGCTCCTGGCGGAAGGAGAGGTCGCCGGCCGTGTCGTTCGCCTCGAAGGATTGCGGATCCAGGCGCAGGGCGAACTCGGCTTCCTCATTGGCCTCTTCGCGCCGGCCCTGGACCTCGAGGTGGCGCGCCTTCACGGCGTGGGCTTCGGGGAGATTGGGGTCGAGCCGCATGGCCCGCTCGGCGGCCGCAAGGCCGTCGTCCCCCGCGCGCCCATGGGTGAAGCGCAGCGAGCGCTGGGCGCGGGCCATCAGGGCCCAGGCGCGAGCGTAGTCCGGGTCGAGGTCGGTGGCCGCCTTACACAGGCGCACGATCGCTTCCTGGTGGCGGGCGTCGCCCAGGTTGCCGCTGACGAGGTACTGCCGGGCCATCAGGTAGAGATTGTAGGCCTCGACATTTTCGGTGCCGCGCCGCGCGATGGCCTGCTTTTCCTCCGGCATGAGCCGCAGTTTCAGGGCGGCCACGATGGCCTGGGAAATCTCGTCCTGAAGGGCGAAGATGTCGGTGAGGTCGCGGTCCCAGCGCTCGGCCCAGACATGGTCGCCGGCCGCGCCGTCGATCAGCTGGGCGGTGATCCTCACCCGGTTTCCCGCCTTGCGCACACTGCCTTCCAGCACGTGGCTGACATTCAGTTCGCGAGCCACGTCGCCGACCCGGACCGATTTGCCCTTGAAGGTGAAGGCGGTGTTGCGCGCCACCACCGACAGGGCCGAAACCTTGGAGAGATCGGTGATGATGTCTTCGCTGATTCCGTCGCTGAAGTACTCCTGCTGGGGATCGTCGCTGATGTTGGCGAACGGCAGGACACAGATTGACAGCTTCGGCGCCGAACGATGGCGCGCGGGGGTCGGTCCGGTGGCCGCCGGACTGGCCAGGGCGGCGATGCTCTCCACCACCTTGCGCCAGGCCGGGGCGTGCGGCTCGCCGTTCCAGCCGGCGAGGTCGGCGCACTGGATGCGGTCGAACGGCATGGGAAGCTTGGCGCCGTCGAGGTTGAGCTGGACCAGCTTGCGGTCGGCCCGCGCCCGGTCTGCCTCTGATTGCACCCATTCCGAGCGCACCGCCTCGGCCGACCACAGGACGACCACCGCCTTTGCGGCCGCCAGCCTCTCCTCGATCACGTCGGCATAGGCCCGGTGCGGCGGCAGTTCGTCGTCGCGCCAAACCCCGTAGCCGAGGGCGCGCAGGGCCTCGGCCACCTGATTGGCCTGGGCCGCGGTGGAGCGGGCATAGGAAATGAAGACGTCCGACATTGCCGAGCGCCCTCTAAACGCTCGCCAGGACCCTAGCGACAGCCGGCGCCGGCAGGCAAGCTTCGCAGAGGACGCCTGCTACCTGCGATCATGTTTTTGGCCCCTCGCGTCATGGCCTTGCGAGCGGGCGGCGGTAGGCTGGACTGCATGTTCCAGCACCTGTTCGCCGGGAGTCCGCCCTGGCTGATGGCCCTGGCGGTCGTCGGCGTCGCCCTCCACATCGGCGGCGGGATCGTCGGAATTGGCTCCGGGGCGGCCGCCCTGGCCCTGCGCAAGGGCGAGCGGGGCCATCGCCTGGCGGGCACGGTCTTCTTCGCCGCGATGCTGACCATGGCCGGGGTGGCGACGGTGCTCGCCATCACGCTGGTGGTCCGCGGCCACGCCAGCCAGTGGGGCAACGTCATGGGCGGCTTTTTCACGCTCTATCTGGTCGCCACCGCCCGGGCGACGGTCCGGGCGGCGGAGGGAACCGTGGGGCGTTTCGATGTAGCGGCGTGCGCGGTGGGCTTCGCCGTGGCCGCCTTCGCCGCCTTCGTCATCGCCCTGATCGGAATGAGCCCCGCGGGTCGGGCTAGCGGCGTGCCGGTCGCCGCTCCTTTCATTTTCGCCGCCGTGGCCCTCCTGGCCGCCGGTTCCGACCTGAAGGTGATCCTGCGCGGCGGCGTCGCCGGCGTGGCGCGCGTCGCACGGCATGTCTGGCGGATGTGCACCGCCCTCTTCATCGCCAGCGCCTCGTTTTTCCTGGGCCAACAACAGGTGATGCCGAAATTCATTCAGGGATCGCCGGTTCTCGTCGCCCTCGGCGTCGCGCCGCTCATCCTGATGGTCTTCTGGCTCGTCTTCATCCGTCGCCGCGCCTGGTCGATGCGCACGCCGGCGCCGGCCTAGCCCGTCCCCATTCGACGCCGCGACATCGGGCGGGTAGAACGCCGGCCAATAAGGCGGTCGATGTAAACCGGGTGTTAGAAATCGAGGCCAAGGTGGAACTTGTCACGCCGCGCCTCAGGTTGCGGCGCGCGCGCCCTGGCGATCTGGCCGATCTGCACGCCGTTCTGAGCCATCCTCTGGCGATGCGCTATTGGTCCACGCCGCCGCACGCCGGGATGGACGAGACCCGCGCCTGGCTCGAGGAGACGATCGCCGCCTCGCCCGAGGAGAGCGACGAGTTCGTGATCGAACGGGACGGGCGGGTAATCGGCAAGGCCGGCTGCTGGCGCCTGCCGGAGATCGGCTTCATTCTGCACCCGGACACTTGGCGGCGAGGGTTCGCCAGGGAGGCCCTCGAGGCGGTCATCCCGCGGCTCTTCGCCATCTTTCCTATCGAAGCCATTCTCGCCGACGTCGACCCGCGCAACGCCGGCTCCCTGGCCCTGCTGGCCGGGCTCGGCTTCCGGGAGACAGGGCGGGCGAAGCGCACTTTTAAGGTCGGCGATGAGTGGTGCGACAGCCTTTATCTTTCATTGCCCAGGCCTGTGGCTTTCAGCGGCGAGGCGTCCTGACGGGACCTGGAT
>DASXIE010000058.1:0-2768 GCA_036498165.1 Caulobacteraceae bacterium | reverse complement strand
AGCCGCTCCGGCCCCTCGTGAGTCATCGCTTCCCGCGCCAGGGTATGAGCGATGATCTCCGCGCCTCGGCAGCATTCGTTGCCGAAGCAGTGGTCGCCGTTGTGATGGGTGTTGACCAGCGTCCCGATCCGCGCCGCCGCCGTGGGCTCCGCGCGCTTCATGGCGGCCAGCATCTCGCGGGTGAGCGGCACGTCGAAGAGGGTGTCGACGAGCAGGGACTGATCCCCATCGACGATCAGGCCGGCGTTGGACCATCCCCAGCCGCCGTCCGGCTGCAGCCAGGCGTAGCCGCCGTTCCCCAGATCGTGCAGCCCCTTCGCGTACTGGAAGCGGCTGAGCCCGAGCGACATGGCGTTCCCCTTGGTCGTTGGGCTAGTCTAACGGCGAAGCGGAGGCGCGCCATGAGCGATGTGACCATCTTCCATAATCCCGCCTGCGGGACCTCGCGAAACGCGCTGGCGGCGATCCGCGCCGCGGGCCATTCGCCCAAGGTGGTGGAGTATCTCAAGGCCGGCTGGACCGTGCCGCAGCTGAAGGGCCTGCTGGCGGCGATGAAGGCTCGGCCCCGCGACATCCTGCGCGTGCGCGGCACGCCGGCCGAGGACCTCGGCCTCACCGACCCGGCCGTCTCCGACGATGCGATCCTGGCGGCGATGGTGGAACAGCCGATCCTCGTCGAGCGCCCCATCGTCGTCACCCCCAAGACCACCGTCCTCGCCCGCCCCATCGAGAAGCTCCAGGGCCTGATATGAGTGATCCGTTCCCTTCTCCCCTTGCGGGAGAAGGTGGGCCGCGAGAGCGGCGCGGATGAGGGGTCTCGCCGAACTGTCGAGATGACCACCCGGCAGGCAAATCACCGATGTCGTGTCGACCCCTCATCCGGCGGGCTCCCGCCCGCCACCTTCTCCCGCAAGGGGAGAAGGAAGCTAAAGTTCCGCCCACGCCTCCAGCACTCCTTCCAGATCGAGGTCGCGGCGGGCGAGGAGGGCCTTGGCGCGGCGGCGGATCACCGCCTCGCCGGCCGGATCGAGGTAGCCGGCGGGAGACTTGCCGTCGACCCGGGCCAGCAGCAGCGCCCCGATTAGGCCGGCGGCGCGTCGCGAAACGTCCGCGTCCGGTCGATAGGCGTCGGTGAGCGCCGCGTAGCTCGCCGTCAGGGCTCCGGCGTGGGGCGCCAGCCAGACCGTCTTGAGCAAGAGGTGGTTCAGGCAGAAGGCGACGTCGAAAGCCGGATCGCCGATCGTCGCGGTCTCGGCGTCGAGGAAGATCGGGCCGCCCTCGCCCACCAGGATGTTCTTGGGGCTGGCGTCGCCCCAGATGAGGGTCGACTTGCGGCTCGCCAGATCCTCCGCCAGCTCGACGAGCCGGGCCGCCACGTCGGGGTGGCGGCGCGCGGTGTGGCGCAGGAAGGGATCGATCCTCAGGGCCGCGAAGTTCGCCGCGCCGCCGAAGGTGTCCTTCGTCCCCGCCAGCGCCGCGTGCAGCCGCGCCAGCGCCTTCCCCACCGCGCCGGCGAAGGCCGGATCGACCCGGCCGGCGGCCATTTCCCCCTTCCACACCGGCGCCGCGCCCAGCCATGGCATGACGAAGAGGTGGCGCTCGCGGTCCCAGGCCAGGACCTCGGGGACGAGGCCGGGCTCGATCTCGTTGACGGCGGTGAGCCAGGCCACCTCCCCGGCGTCGCGTGTAACCGGCGCCCGCCAGTCGGCGGCCACCCTCAGGCGCGGGATCGAGCGCTTGACGACGAGGTCGACGCCTCCGGCGGTTCGCACCTTGAAGACGTCGGAGGAGACCCCGCCGCTCAGTGGCCGGAGGGTGGCGGTTTCGCCGGCCGCCAGCAGGCCCAGTTCGCGAAGGGCCTCGATCAGGCCGGCGTCGCTGTCACTCAGCGGGGACCAGTCCGCCGTGCGCGGTGATGAGACCCATCGCCCGCTCGCCCTCGGCGGTCATCGGATCGTGGGCAACGTCGGCGGCGTCGAAGGCCCGCGTCCAGCAGGCGAACTCGAGCATCACCCCGTCCGGATCGAAGAAGTAGATCGAGCGCACGAAGACCTTGTCGGTCACTTCGCGGCTGATCTGGGAGGGGGAATCGTCGTGGTTGAGGACCGGCGAGACCTTCACCCCCTTGGCCTTCAGGCGGGCGCAATAGTCGTCGAACTTGTCGGCCGGGACGTTGAAGGCGATGTGGTTCATCGAGCCGTGGGCGGTGACGATCTCCCCGCCGCCGGGCAGCGCCGCCGGGCTGGAGATTCCCTTCACCGCCGCCGGCGCGTTCGGGAACCAGAAGAAGGCCAGGGAATCGCCGTTGCCGATGTCGAAGAAGAAATGCTGGCCCGAGCCCTGCGGCATGTCGATGGTCTTGATCAGCGGCATGCCCAGCACGTCGCGATAGAAGCGCACCGTGGCGGCCATGTCCTTGCACACCAGCGCCAGGTGGTTGACGCCCTTGAGATCGAACTCGCTATTCCCGGCCATGGCCTTGTCCTCCCGAAGGCGGCGATTGAACGCCGCGGCGCGCGCCCGGTCAATCGTCGCCGCCATTGTGCTCGCCGCCGCGCCGGGGGCATGGGCCGCCGGCCCCGCCCTTCATGTCGACTGCCGGGGCGAGGCGACCGACGCGCCGACGGTGATCCTCATCGCCGGGGCGTTCGGGACCTCCGCCGACTGGGACCTGGTCCTGGACGACCTCGCCAGGGGCGGCCGGGCCTGCGCCTACGACCGCGCCGGCACCGGCGCCTCGCCGCCCGCCGAGGGGCCCCGCGACGTCA
>DASXIE010000057.1:0-3877 GCA_036498165.1 Caulobacteraceae bacterium | reverse complement strand
GCGGGCTGCCTCGGGACGATCCTTGCGCCGAGGGCCCCCTTATCGCGCCTCCCGGAGTTGAACCATGCGCGTCTATTATGATCGCGACGCCGACCTCGCCCGCCTGCTGGACAAGAAGGTGGCCATCGTGGGCTACGGCTCTCAGGGCCACGCCCACGCCCTCAACCTGCGCGATTCCGGTGTGAAGAATGTCGCGGTCGCCCTGCGCCCGGGATCGGCCTCGGCGGCCAAGGCCAAGGCCGAGGGGCTCGAGGTCAAGAGCGTCGCCGACGCCGCCGCCTGGGCGGATCTGGTCATGGTCCTGGCGCCCGACGAGCTGCAACGATCCATCTACGAGCGCGAGATCGCCCCCCATATCCGCGACGGCGCGGCCCTGCTCTTCGCCCACGGCCTCAACGTCCACTTCGGCCTCATCGAGGCGCGGTCCACAATCGATGTCCTGATGGTCGCCCCCAAGGGGCCCGGCCACACCGTCCGCGGGGAATATCTCAAGGGCGGCGGGGTGCCGTGCCTGATCGCCGTGGCCCAGGACGCCACCGGCAATGCGCTGGATCTCGGCCTCGCCTACGCCTCGGCGATCGGCGGCGGCCGCTCCGGGGTCATCGAAACCACCTTCCGCGAGGAGTGCGAGACCGACCTCTTCGGCGAGCAGGCTGTGCTGTGCGGCGGCCTCGTCGAGCTCATCCGGGCCGGCTTCGAGACCCTGGTCGAGGCGGGCTACGCGCCCGAGATGGCCTATTTCGAGTGCCTGCACGAGGTGAAGCTGATCGTCGATCTGATCTACGAGGGCGGCATCGCCAACATGAACTATTCGATCTCCAACACCGCCGAATACGGTGAATACGTCAGCGGCCCGCGGGTGGTCACCGCGGCCACCAAGGCGGAGATGAAGCGCATCCTCGACGACATCCAGTCGGGCCGCTTCGTGCGCGACTTCATGGCCGAGAACCAGGCCGGCCTGCCCGCCTTCAAGGCCGCCCGTCGGCGCGGCGGCGAGCATCCCATCGAGGAGGTGGGCGCGCGCCTGCGGGCCATGATGCCGTGGATCGCCAAGAACAAGCTGGTCGACCAGGCGCGCAACTAGCGGTGCGACTCCAACAGATGAGACCGTGCCGGCGAGCGGACCTGCCGAACTTCGGAGTTGGGTGGATTGCGGTCATTCCGGGCGCGGCCCGCGCTCACTTACAGCGTCGCACCACGTGCCTCGCCATTTTAACGCGGCGCTTGCGGCCTCAGCACCAGCTTCGGCACGATCTCGACGCCGCCGGCGGACGGATGGGCGCCGTAGTAGCGCCAGAGCATCCAGAAGACGCCGACGATCGCCGGCATGGCCGAGAGCAGCACTAGGCTCAGCGAACCGCCCAGTGCCGAGATGGCGGCCGCAGCGAGGACGGCTGATCCGGCCCCGATATCCCCAGCCCCTTCGGTGGCAATGTTGTAGCGGAACGCACACGGTGACGCCTGCGAGAGGTTGTAGAGCGGCGTCGAGATCGCGGGGATGATCAGCGCCGTGGCGACGGCGCTGAGCATATTGGCGGCGACCGCAAGCCACAGGTGGCCGAAGGCGAAGGCCTGGGTGAGCGTCAGCGCCATTGTGACGAAGCAGGCCAGCACGGCCGTGCGCCGGCCGCCCCCACGATCGATATGGCGGCCAAAGAGCGCCGTCAGTATCGCCCCGACCAGGGCGGCGAGCGCCATGGCCCCGCCGAACGCTCCGATGCTGGAGCCCAGCGATACGAATAGCGCCACCTGCCAGACATAGTAGATGCAGGCGCCTTGCCACCAATAGACCAGGAAGAGCACCTCGGCTTCGCGGGCCGCGCGCCAGCCGCCGGACGCCTCGCGCGGAGGCATGACGTTTGGCGCCGCCAGCAGTGGCAGCGCCGACAGCGCCTCCACCGCGGCGACCGCGCCGAACATCCAGAACGGACCTGCCACGAGGATAAGCCAGGTGCCAATCAGCGGCGCAACGATGCCAATCACGGTGGAGACGGCCTCGCGGATGCCGACCTGGTGGCCGCGATGCTCGGCGTCGCCGATAGACGCGAAATAGGCGTTGTAGGAGGGCCAGTAGAGAGTGCTTGCCACGGCGCCAAGCGCACCGTTGAGCAGCAGCGGCCAGCCGAGACCATGCACCGCAGCGTAGGTGGGGAACTGGACGGCGTTGAGCAACACACCGGCGATCACCAAGGGCTTGAGGCCCCAGCGCTTGCCGATCGGCAGGATCAAGGGACGCAGGACGAAGCGGCCGGCGAGCATGCCGGCGAACCAGACGAAGGTCATCGGAACCGAGACGCCCGCGTGCAGCAGAAAGGCGAAGGCGAGCGTGCCGCCCGCGCCCTGCGCCAGCGCCTGGATGGCGTAGTGGATATTGACGCGATTGACCGCGTCGTTGCCGAAGAAGGCCATGTTGGAAGCCGTAAGAGTGGAGGGTGATCGATAGGCGCGCGCCCGCGCTATCCGCAGGCAGGCCGGCGTGCGTGCCGTCCAGGGGCTATCGAATCCGACCGGGCAACGGCTGTTCTCCTCTGACCGGCGCACTTAGCGGCAATCCGCCGTGCCTCGCAACCGCCGCAGAGCGCGTCATGCCGCGCGGGTCGCACTATCGCCCTTGTGCTAAGCGGCCGGAGAGGGTCGGCTAAGGGTCGAACCTCGCCGTTCACTGTCGTTCGGAGAGCGGACCTTCGCCCTGGTCGCCACCGCGCCCGCTGTCCAGCCCGCGGTCACCTGACCCGGGCGCCATCTGTTATGTGCGCGGAACGAGGGCGCGGCCTTGCCTGGAGCGACCAAGCGCGGCAGTATGGCAGGGCTGAAGACGGAGTGACCATGGCCGGAGCGTTCAGAGCCTAAGCCCTGCGCCGCCCAGGCGGTCCTTTGAAGGGGACCGCTCCCGCACTCCTTTTCGGACGCTGTCCATGGCTTTTCTTCGCAACGACGCGATCAACCGCGTCAACCTGCATTACGGCATCCAGGCGCTCGCCCAGGGGGCCGGCGGCGTATTCTTCGTCGTCTTCCTGCTGAGAGCCGGGCTTTCCATCCCGGCGGCCCTGGTCGCGATGGCGGCGATCCTCGGCGGCCGCCTGATCACCAGGCCCGCGATCACCCCGCTGGCCAAGCGGTTTGGGCTCAAGCCGATCCTCATCGCCGGGACGATCGGGTTGGGCCTGCAGTATCCGCTGTTGCCTCTGATCCACGGGCTCGATTGGGCGTTGGCGGCCCTCATCGCCGCCGCGGCGCTCGGCGACGTGCTCTACTGGCCGGCGTTCCACGCCTATTTCGCCGCCCTCGGCGATGCCGAGCATCGCGGCCACCAGATCGGGGCCCGCGAAGCCCTGGCGGCGGTGGCCGGCATCATCGCTCCGGCCATAGGAGCGGCGGCCCTGATCTTCCTCGGTCCCGGCCCGACATTCGCGGCGGTGGGCCTGGTGCAAGCCCTGGCCGCGGCCCCCCTGCTGGGCGCGCCGGCCGTGCCGGTCGTCGCCGATGCGCCGGGAGCCTTCAAATCGGCCCGGCTGGTGGCCCTGTTCATGGCCACGGACGGCTGGTTCGACGCCTTCTGGTTCATCCTCTGGCAGATGGCCCTCTACGTGACCTTGAAGGACAGCATCGCCGCCTATGGCGGGGCCATGGCGCTGGCGGGTCTCGCGGGGGCGGCCGGCGGGCTCTTGATCGGCCGACGGATCGACGCCGGGGCCGGCCGCGGGGCGGTTCTCGTCGCCTATGGGGTGGGTCTGGCTGTGGTCATCCTGCGCGCGGCGAGCCTCCAGGCGCCGTGGCTGGCGGTGGTCGCCAACGCCCTGGGCGCCGTTCTCATTCCCCTGCTGTCGCCCACCGTCGGCGGGGCGACCTACAACATCGCCAAGGCCTCGCCCTGTCC
>DASXIE010000056.1:0-6762 GCA_036498165.1 Caulobacteraceae bacterium | reverse complement strand
GATGGTCAGGCCGCCGCCGGCTCTGCCTTCGATCGTGCCGGCGTTGCTCACCGTCCCGCCGCCCAGGTTGATCGTCGCCGAATGGAACACCGATCTGAGCATCGCCCCGGCGTTCACGGTCAGGGACCCGCCGGCCAGGGTCGCATTGTCGAGCTGGAGGATCTTGCCATCGATCACGCTCCCGCCGCCGGCGCTGTTGATCGTGGTGTCGCGGATGAGGAGGATTCCTTCTCCCGAGCTCTCCACGAGACCGTGGTTCGTCACCGTATCGGCAGTGTTGATCACCATGCGCCCGACATTGGCGTCGACAGTTCCATCGTTGATGAGGGTCAAGGGCCCCTTGATGAAGCCGCCGCCCTCGATGGTGTTGTCGAGGTTGGTCAAGGTGTCGCCGGACGTCACCCCGCTGATGAAGCCGTAGGCGTTGAGGCTCACGACGCCGCCACCCGAGAGCGTTCGGTTCCCCGATACCTCCAGCGCGGCGAAAGCAGGGGCGCCCACGACCAAGGTTGTGCGAGTCCCCGAGAGGGGCGGCCTGACATAGGCGGGGGGGTGGGCCGCCCCGCCTACAATGTCGATCTCTCCAGGGTTGGTCAGAATGCCTGCGTCGGTGAGCGTCGCATTCGGCGCAATGGCGACCGTGCCGCCGTTGGTGAAGGTTTGGCTCGCGCCGATCGAATTGGCGCCGGTCAGCGCCCAGTAGCCGCCGGAATCGACGACATAGGATCCGAAGTTGTCGAACGCCGCCGAAACGGCGCCGCTGAGCAGCCCTGACCCGCCCAGGCCGCTGATGTAGCCGGTTCCTCCGGCCAGTTCCAGGCTTCCGCCGCCGCCGTAGGCGCCGCCGATGATCGTCGATCCGGCCTCGACGATCAGGCGATCGCTGGTCGAGCCAGAGTGGAAGGCGACGCCGGTGGAGGCGCCTGAGATGGTTCCGAAGTTGGTCACCGTCGCGGGGGCGCCGGCCCCGGCATAGACGCCGACCACCCCCGAGATCAGCGCCGTGGTGTGCGACGCGTCGCCGTTGTTGACCACGCCGCCGGAGGTTAGCAGCATGATGCCGTTGCCCTGGAGGCCGTTCGGCTTGCCGCCGGCCCCCAGGCCGCCGGCTCCGTCCGCAATGGTGGAAAAATTGTCCACAATGCCGCCGCCGTGGAGGACGATCGCGGCGCCGCCGTTTCCGCCGGCCGCGCTACCCTCGCTGGCATAGGCCGCGCCGCCCGCGCCGCCCTGGATCAGGCCGTAGTTGAGGATGGATGCCGCGCCGCTCTGCATCACGCCGACGCCGCCGGCGCCGCCGTTTCCGCCGCCGGCGCCGTAGTTCAGCGACCCTTGGCCGCCCTGGCCGCCGAAAATCGTACCGCTGTTGTTGAGGGTTTCGGCGCCGGTGAAGTAAATCCCGGCGCCCCCCGCGCCGCTGGTCCCGCCCACCAGGGCTCCGCCGGTTCGACCCGCGCCGCCGACCCCGCCCACGCCGCCGGTGATTTGGCCGTTATTGCCGACGCTTCCGCTCCCTGCCATCGCCACCCCGGCCCCGCCGACGCCGCCGACCGCGTTGCCGAGGCTCCCTGCGCCGCCGCGGCCGCCCACGCCGCCGGTGATCGTGGCGGCGTTGGCCAAGGTCCCGCCGGCCTCGAAATACACGGCCGCCCCGCCGACGCCGCCCGCCCCGCCGGCGCCTGATCCAGTGTAGCCGCCCGCCGCGCCATTGCCGCCGAGGAGCACGCCGCCGTTGAGCGCCGTGGCGCTGGCGGGCAGATCGAGGCCGATACCGCCGGCCACGCCGATGGTCGGGCCGGAGTTGCTCGTGGTCGAACCCGAGACGCCGTGGATCGCGCCCGTGCTGCTGATGGTGATGACATCGAAGCTTGAGGAAAGCACATAGCCGGTGGTGATCGTTGTTCCGGCAATGACCTTGGTGGCCATGGTTCCCTCCCGACCTGCTGGTGATACCGGGCCGATGATCGACGCCTCGCCCGGAACGTCATCGATCCTGCCGCCACGTCGCCGAAGCCGTCAATAGAGCGCGCGCGCCCGGTTCAGATCTGCGCCCACATGCGCATCAGGCGATGATACACACCGACCACCGCAACCGCGGTCGGATGTTCCTCGCCCAGGCCCGCGCGGATGGCCGTCGCCGCCTGATCGATGTCGTAGAGAATCCGCCGCTGGGCGCCGTCGGCGACCATTGATTGAACCCAGAAGAACGCGGCCCAGCGCTCGCCACGGGTGATTGGCGTTACTTCGTGCAGGCTGGTGGCCGGATAGAGCACCATGTCGCCCGCCGGCAGCTTGACCCGCGTGGCCGCCAGGTCGTCGTGGATGACCAGCTCCCCGCCGTCGTACTGATCCGGCGAGGTGAGAAACAGGGTGCACGAAAGATCGGTCCGGTAGCGGGCGCCGGTGATCCGTGAAAAGCGGATCGCGCTGTCCACGTGGGGGCCATAGGCCATGCCGGCGCTGTAGCGGTTGAACATCGGCGGGACGATTTTGGCCGGCGCCGCCGCCGACATGAACGCCGGGTTGGCGGCCAGGGCCTGGGCGATGATCTCGCCGAGGGCCTTGGTCTGCGGCGCGCCCTCGGGCGCCTGCAGGTTGTTCTTCACCCCCGCGGCCTGGTCGCCAGCAGTCACCCGGCCGTCGACCCACTCCGCCTTGGCAAGCGTCGCATTGAAATGACGGACCTGTTCGGCGGTCAGGATGCCGGGAAGATGCACGATCATCGTTGGCCGCCCCGCCGGAGTATTCCGGTCGACCGCCGTTGTAGAGTCCGCCGCCTTGCCTCGCCAGATCAGGATCGCCGATAAACTCCGGGCGAGGTCGTGATACGAATGCGGCCGCCGCTCTCGAGCGGGGGCGGACAGCGTCAGATCGGAGGCGAGGTGTGAAGGTCTGGCTCGTCGCCGGTCTCGCGATGCTCTTTCCCATCGCCTTCACGGCCTTGTGGCTGGGTATAACCTCGCTGTTAGGCCTTCTTGGCGGGTGGCCGGTGCTCATGCGGCGCTATCCAGATCGGGATGAGGCGCCGTCGCTGAGGCTCGACAGCCAGTATGGGCGCATGGGCGTGGGCGTGGAGCTGCGCGGCGCGCTTTCATTGAGCGCGTGTCCCTCCGGCCTCCGGGTGGCGATTTCTCGGTTCCTCGGCCCGTTCAGCAAACCGTTCTTCGTGCCGTGGAGCGAAATCGTCGCCGAGCCGAAGAAAAATCTCTTCGCGCATCTGGTCCGATTGCAGTTCGGCGAGCCCGAGGCCGGCGCCCTGATCGTCTACGCCAAGACCTGGGAGCGCCTGGCGGCGGGTCGCCGGGGTGAACCGACGACACCTTCGGCGCCCCTGGTGTCCGCCTGACTGCCTCTCATACCGCCGGCGGGATCAGGGGACGGCTAAGGACGAGCCTGACGAACTGCACAATCGCCGAGATCATCGAAAGGACGATGGCCAGGAAAAAGGGCCAGAAGGCGCCCAGGGCGGCCGCGTTCCAGGCTTCGACGACGAGCGTCGCCGAGCCGGCGAGCGCCACCAGGGTGAAGACCGCCACGCCCCCGCCCTCGGCCTTGAATTGCCTCGGCGCGAAGGCGCGGAAACCGCGCCAGGCGTAGAGGCCGCCGGCCAGGAGCAGGGCCGCCGCCAGGCCGCTGCACCACTTCCATCGGTCCTGCTCGGCCGGGCCGATGGCCATGACCAGCAGGCCCAGGAGGCTGAACACCAGGGGCAACACCGAGAAGATCAACAGCAGCCGCAGGCGAAAGCGATGGATGAGCGGCCATTCATGTATCGAGCCCTGGCCGAACACCACGACGATGCCGGTGAAGCCGGCGATGGTGGCGGCGATCTCGGCGGTGGAGGCGAGGGCCTGGGCAGGTTCCATGGTGCGCCTGGGATCAGGCCGCCGTCTGCTCGATGGCCCCGAAGATCGAGTGGCGGGAGCGGTCGAGCATCTCGATGCGCACCGTATCGCCGCGGGCGAGGAAGGGGGTCTTGGCCGCGCCGCCGGCGATCGTCTCCACCGTGCGCTGTTCGGCGATGCAGCTGTATCCGGCCCCGCCGTCGTCGACGCTCTTTCCGGGCCCGCCGTCCGGGCCGCGGTTCGAGACGGTGCCCGAGCCGATGATCGAGCCGGCCGCCAGGTCGCGGGTTCTGGCGGCGTGGGCGATGAGCTGACCGAAGTCGAAGGTCATGTCGACGCCGGCGTCGGCGCGGCCGAACATCCGACCATTGAGTTCGACGAGGATGGCCCCATGCAGCTTGCCGTCCTTCCAGGCGCCGCCCAGTTCGTCCGGGCTCACCGCCACCGGCGAGAAGGACCCTGCCGGCTTGGACTGGAAGAACCCGAAACCCTTGGCCAGCTCGCCCGCGATCAGACCGCGCAGGGAGACATCGTTGGCCAGCATGACGAGGCGCACGGCCGCCAGCGCCTCGTCGCGGCTCGCCCCGCGGGCCACCGGACCGGTGATCACCGCGACCTCGGCCTCGAAATCGCAGCCCCAGGCCGGATCGGCGAGGGGGATCGGATCGCGTGGCCCGAGGAAACCGTCCGAACCCCCCTGATACATCAAAGGGTCGGTCCAGAAGCTCTCCGGCATGGCCGCCCCGCGAGCCTGGCGGACCAGGGCGACGTGGTTCACAAAGGCCGAACCGTCCGCCCACTGATAGGCGCGGGGAAGGGGGCTGGCCGCCTCATGCTCGCGGAACCTGGCCGACTGCACCGAGCCATGTTCGAGACTGGCGGAAAGGCCGCGCAGCAGGGGCTCGCAGCGATCCCAGTCGTCCAGCGCCGCCTGCAAAGTGGGGGCGATCGGCTCGGCCCCCACGCACCAGGCGAGATCCTTCGAAACCACCACCAGGCGTCCGTCCAGGCCGCCCTTCAGCGAAGCGAGCTTCATGTCTTCAGGCCCCCCCGGCGAAATTCACGAGGGCGCCTTGGCGGGCAGGACGCCGCGGCGCACCTGGTCGGCCTCGATGCTCTCGAAGAGGGCCCTGAAATTGCCCTCGCCAAAGCCCTCGTTGCCTTTGCGCTGGATGACCTCGAAGAAGATCGGCCCGATCATGTTCTGGGTGAAGATCTGCAGCAGCAGGCCTTGTCCCTCTGTGGGGGCGCCGTCGACCAGGATGCGGTCGGCGCGCAGGCGCTGGAGGCTCTCGCCGTGGCCGGGAACACGCCTGTCGAGGGCTTCATAGTAGGTGTCAGGACTTTCCTGGAACTTGACGCCCCGCTCGCTCATCGTCTCAACCGAGGCGAAGATATCGCCGGTTCCGAGCGCGATGTGCTGGATGCCCTCGCCGCGGTAATCGCGCAGGAACTCCTCGATCTGGGAATGGTCGTCCTGGCTCTCGTTGAGGGGAATGCGGATCTTGCCGCACGGACTGGTCATGGCCTTGGAGATGAGACCCGTCTGGGCCCCCTCGATGTCGAAGTAGCGGATCTCCCGGAAGTTGAAGACCCGCTCGTAGAAATCGGCCCACCTAGCCATCTGGCCGCGATGGACGTTGTGGGTCAGGTGGTCGATGTAGGTGAGACCGACGCCGCCGTCCGCCTTGGCCGTCGCGATGGGCAGGAAATCGACGTCGTAGATCTCCTGGGCTCCATAGCGGTCGACGAGATAGAGGTTGGAGCCGCCGATCCCCTCGATGGCCGGGATGTTGAGCTCCATGGGGCCCACCAGGCCGTGGACCGCCTTGGCGCCGCGCTCGACGGCCAGCTTCAGGGCCTTGCCGGCGTCCTTGACCCGAAAGGCCATGGCGTTGGCGCTCGGCCCATGCTCAGCGCGGAAGGCGGCGGGCTGGCCGACCGGCTCCATGTTGAGGATGAAATTGATGTCGCCCTGGGCGAACCGCAGGACATTCTTGGAGCGGTGACGGCTCACCGCGGTGAAGCCCATCAGTTCGAACAACGCCTTCAGCCGCTCCGGCTCCGGGGCGGTGAATTCGACGAACTCGAATCCGTCCGTGCCGAGCGGATTGTCGAAGAGATCGGTCATCGGCGCGAACCTCGTGATCTTGCTGGGCCTCATTCTGTCAGTCCGCGCGGATTTGCGAAAGCGGGGGGCCACGTTGACCGGGCGGCGGAATGGCCTACGAACCGCCCATGCTTCGGCGAGTCTATGACTGGGTGATGCGGCTCGCGGCCAGGCCGGGGGCGACCTGGGCCCTGTTGACGATCGCCTTCGCCGAAAGCGCGTTCTTCCCGGTTCCGCCGGACGTGATGTTGGCTCCCATGGTGCTGGCGAAGCCCGAGCGGGCCTGGCGCTATGCCGCGATCTGCACCGTTGGCTCGGTGACGGGCGGCGTTCTCGGCTACGCCATCGGCTACACCCTCGAGCCGGTCGGCCACTGGCTGCTGGCCATGACCGGCCATCCGGGCAGCGAGACGGCCCTGCGGGCGGCCTTTGCCAAGTGGGGCGTGGGGGTGATCCTGATCCAGGGCCTGCTGCCCATTCCCTACAAACTGGTGACCATCACCACGGGCCTCGCCCACTTTCCGCTCTGGAAGCTGATCGCCGCCTCGTGCGTGACCCGCAGCGTCCGCTTCTTCGGGGTGACCGCCCTGCTGAAACGCTTCGGCCCGGCCCTGCTGCCGGTTATCGAGCGGCGCCTGGCTCTGGCCGCCGGGGCGATCGTCGCCATCCTTGTCCTGGCCTTCCTCGGCCTGCGGCTTTTGCCCTCGGCGTGAAATGGCGCCATAGGGCCAGGGTGACCCGGGTGGCGAGACAGTGGTTGTGGGTGGCGCTGATCTTCTGCGCGGCCATGCTGGCCATCGCCCACGC
>DASXIE010000055.1:0-7411 GCA_036498165.1 Caulobacteraceae bacterium | reverse complement strand
GGTGGCGACGACTAGGATTCCGGCGGCGAGCATAGTCTCGCGCCACAAGGCCCGCACGGCGGCGGGCCAGCCGACGCGGAAGAACCGGGCCAGGGCCTCGCCCACGTGGGTGCGGGCGCCGTAGACGAAGAAATAGGCACGGGTGGCCAGGGCCTCGAGGTAGGCGACGAGGCTGGCGTCCAGCGAGGTGGCGCGGGCCACCGAGAGAGAGGAAATCGTCGAGCGATAGAGAACCGGGATTTCCATCAGCTCGTCGGCGGAGAGGCGGGCGGCCCGGCCACCCTCGGCCTTGCGGAGCAGGATTTCCAAACGCCGCCAGTCGCTCTCGCGCTCGTCCCGGAAGCGCTGGCTTTTCAGAGTGGGGCCGTTCATAGCAGCTCCCGCCGCTTGAGGTCGAGATAGGCCGAGATGAGGGCCGGTCCGATGTGGCCGGCGCGGGCCTCGAGGATGTGGACGCCCAGGCGGCGCAGGCGCTCGATCACCACCTCGCGATCGCGCAGCAGGGCCGCGGCGGTCACCGCCCGGGTGACATCCTCGGCTGCGCGCGGCGGACGGCGGACGATCGCCTCCAACTCCTCGTCGGCGAAGACCACGAACATGACGAGGTGGCGGCGGACCAGGCGGGTGACGTTCTCGATCATCAGCTCGGCGGTGGTGGAATCGGTGAAGTCGGTGAACACCACCACCAGGGAGCGGCGCTTGAGGGCGGCGCCCAGCTGGGTCAGGCCCAGGGTGAAGTTGGTCTCCTCGGCCCCGTAGTCGAGGCCCGCGGAAAGGCGCCTCAGGCGCTCGAAGGCCAAGGTCCCGGAAAGCAGACCGGTGTAGAGGCGCGGCCTCGAATCGAAACCGAAGATGCCGGCCCGATCGCCGAGCTTGAGGCTGACGAAGGCGGTAAGCAGGGCGGAGTTGAGAGCGAGATCCAGCCGCGGCGAACCGATGAGGGGCTCGCACATGGCTCGCCCGCAATCGATGGCGAAGACGATCGGGTGGTTGCGCTCGGCGCGGAATTCCTTGCCGAGCAGGCGGGTATGGCGCGCCGACTGCTTCCAGTCGATGGTCCGGATGTCCATCGGCCCGATCAGTTCCTTCAGGGCGTGGAAATCGGCCCCTTCACCGGTGTCGAGCTGCGTCTTGAGCCCGGACAGGGCCTGGCGCGAAAAAAGCCGCACCGCCTGCGCCTTCACCGCCGCGATATTGGGGACCACGGCGATGGCCCGCCGAACCGGAGCGCGGACCTGCTTCCACACCAGCCCGAGCGGCCCGGTCCAGCGTAGCCACAGATTGGAAATCTCTCCCTCGCCGCGCCGCACCGGGGTGAGGGCGACGCGGACCGGATTGGCCGCCGGATTGAGGGTCACGCTCACGGGATGGGCGATGAGTTTCTCATTGGTCTCGATCGCCAGGCGGGCGGTGGGGGGGGCGGCGCGGGCGAAGCGGGCGGCGATCCTCGCCTCGCCCTCGCCGGCCATGCCCAGCGTGCGGGGAGTCTCCAGGGCAAGCTCCGCTTCGGCCCGGGCCGGGCCGATCAGAGCGTCGACGAGGATGAGACCAAGGACGAGGGCGATCCAGCCGCCGGCCACGGCCCAGTAGTCGGGCGCGATCAGCCCGGCCAGCAGCGCCGGCGGCGCCCCTGCCGCCGCCAGGACGACGGCCCGGCGGGTGGGATAGATCATCAGCGGCTCACCGGGGCGCCTCGATGCGCTCGATAAGGCTGGCGAGCGTGTCGTCGACCCCGCGGCCCTCGATCTCCGCGGCCGGCGAGAGGATCACCCGGTGGCGCAGGGCCGGCAGAGCGAGGGCCTTGACGTCGTCGGGGATGGCGTAATCGCGTCCCTCCAGGGCGGCGCGGGCCCGGGCCGCCAGGGCCAGCATGGCCCCGGCCCGCGGGCTGGCGCCGGTCTCCAGCTCGGCGGTCTCGCGGGTGGCGCGAACAAGGTCCGTGACGTAGTCGACGACGCTTTCGGCCAGGCGCACCTCGGCGACCGCGGTCACCGCCGCGGCGATTTCCTCGCTTTTGGCCACCACCTCGACTCCGAGATCGGCCGGATTGGGCAGGCCATGGCGGGCCCCGTGATCGGCGACGATCCGCCGCTCCTCCTCGAGGGAAGGATATTTCAGGGTCTGTTTGAACAGGAACCGGTCGAGCTGGGCCTCGGGAAGGGGGTAGACACCTTGTTGCTCGATTGGGTTCTGGGTGGCGACGACGGTGAAGCGATCGCTCAACGTGTGGGACTTGCCATCGATGGTCACCGCTCGCTCCTGCATGGCCTCCAGCAGGGCGGCCTGGGTTTTCGGCGGGGTGCGGTTGATCTCGTCGGCGAGCAGCAGCTCGCAGAAGATCGGTCCGCGGGTGAGGGTGAAGGCGCTCGACTGGAAGTTGAACAGGTTGGTGCCGATGATGTCGCCGGGCATCAGGTCGGGGGTGAACTGAATGCGGCCATACTGAAGGTCGAGGCAGCGGGCGAGGCACTGGGCTAGCAGCGTCTTGGCAGTGCCTGGCGGTCCCTCGAGCAGGATATGGCCGCCGGCCAGGAGGGCCGTGAGCATCAGCTCGACGGTGTCGCCCTGGCCGACCACCGCCTTGGCGATCTCGCTTCTCAGGCGATCGGCCAGGGACTTCACTTCGTCAACCTTCACCGGTCATCTCCGTTCGCCATTGGTGCAGCCGCATGGCCACGGCGGCGAGCCGGGACCGATCGGACGCCGCTCGCGCCAGCAGAGTCAGGGTCCCGAGGGTATCGGAAAGGCCGCGGCGGGCCCCCAGACGGTCGAGGAATACGACCAAGTCGTCGCCGGAAAGGCCGCGCGGGGCGCCGACAGAGCGGGCGGCGAAATCGCGGGTCACTGCGGCATAGGGACCACCCATCGCCGTTTCGCGGCCGGCCAGGCGGACGAGGGCGGCGGTGTTGTCCGCCAGGGCCTCCTTGCCCAGGGCCACGGCCCGGCCCGGCCGCCGCATGGGTCCGAAGCGGAAGAAGGCCTGGAACCCGGCCAGGGCGGCGGCGGTCGCCAGGCACAGGGTGACGGCCAGGAAAGGCGGATCGAACATCAGGCGCAGGGGGCCGCGCTCCTCGCCAAGACCGTCGAGCGTGACATCGAAGATCACCGGCCCGCCGGCGGCCCTGAGCGTGTCGATGATGGTCAGGGCGGCGGCGAAATCGGCGAAGCTCTTCAGGCCCTGGTTGTTCATCAGGTCGGGGTCGGTGAGCAGCCAGGCCTGGCCGCCCGGCGAGCGGGCGAGGACGACGCCGCCGCGCTCATCGGTCAGGGCCGCTGTCCAGCCGCGCAGGCTCGCCAGGTCGAGCGTCTGCAAGCTGGTCACCGGCCCCAGCGCCATGCGCCGCCCGGCGAAGGCGCCGCGGCCCACAAGGACAGGGCGGCTGACTCCCGGCCGACGCCTGGGATTGGCCTTGGCGATCAGCGAGGTCTTGCCGAACCATGATGGCTCGAGCAGGCCGGCCGCCGATACCCAGCCGCGATGTGCCTTGTCGGGCGCGGTCAGCCATTTGGGCAGGATCACCAGAACCGGACCGGCAAATCCCATCGGGCCGACGTCGCTGGCCGGGGCGGTGGGCGGCGGGGTGAGGACATAGAGGCCGGCGGTGCGACCGGGGGGCAGGTGATGGCGGCTCACCAGCACCGGCGCGCCGCTCGCCTTCACGGCCTGGGCCAGACCGGCGAAACCGACGGCCGAGCGGGAAAGGGCGTGAGCGCCGCCGTTGTCGCCGCTCTTGAGGCTCGATCCATAGGCGAAGAGAACCAGAAGGGCGCAGAAGGCGAAGACCCCGACGATGGCCATCAGAGCCGCTGTGAGGGGGGTGACGATGGGCGCCTCGGCGCCGGCCGTCTCGCTCACGCCCAGGCCCTGGGGAAGGCGAAGGCCTGATAGGCCTCGCGGCAGCGCCGCCAGGCCTCGCCGTCCAGGCGGGCGCCGCCGAACAGGCTCGTCTCGACCACCGCCGCGATCGTCGAAAAAGCCCCGCGGGCGGCGGGTGGCACTTCGGCCAGGGCGGCGATGTCGCGGGCGGTGAGGGCCGGCTTGACCAGGCGCGGGCGACGGTCCTCGATCTCATCGACGCCACGCAGCAGCAGGAGGTGGGCGGCCTCGTCGAAGCGTCCGGCGGCGGCCAGGCGGTCGGCATCCTCCAGGAGGGCGCGGGCCCTGAAGGCCTCTGGCCGCCAGTCAGCCGGCGATGGACGGATGCTGGCCCGACGACGCAGCCCCGGCCAGCGCGCCCCGCTAAGTTCGCGGGCGATGAGGAACACCACCGCAACCGCCGCCAGCGCCAGTCCGATCCAGAAGATGTTGATGGCGTAGGGCCCAATCGCCTTGGCGACGCCAGCGATCCACCGCCCGATCGCCTCCATCCACGGCGGCAGGTTGATCCGCGGCAGCTTGGGGATTGGCGTGAAGTCGAATTGCAGGGTCGGGTCGGCCAGCAGGCGCTCATGGGCGGCGGCCAGGGCCTTGCTACCCGCCCCGGCGCTAAAGCCGCTCGCCCCTCCCACGGCCGTCAATCCACAAAGCTCCGCCTGGCTTGTCCCACCGCTGCGACCCTAACAGACCGGGCGAGGGATGGGCGATCGATCTGACGTTCGAGATGTTTGCTAGGCGCCGGTGCCCGCCGAGACCGCCCGCGGATGGCTCTGTCCGGCATCGCCCGCCACATACGCGCCCGCACAGGCGCTGAGGACCGCCAGGGCAAGTCCGAACAGGGTCGCGCGCAGAGCTTTCATGTTTCCCCCCGGAAAGGCTGACGCGAGGATTGCAGGAATGTGACGGTTCGTCAAAGCGGCGGGGTTGCGCCGGGCTCGGCCTTCAGCGTAGTCGCCGACCATGCGGGATGAAACGCGATCCCTAGCGGAGCTGATCGGCGCGCGCCGGCCGGGCCATGGCCTGGATCAGGCCTTCTATGTGCGCGGCGACATCTTCGAGCGCGACATGGACATCGTCCTCGGCGGCTGGACCTGCCTTGGCCACGAGAGCGAGATCGCCGCGCCCGGCGACTGGATCACCGCCGGGCTCGGGGCCGAGTCGGCGATCATCGTGCGCGGCGCCGACGGCGCCGTCCGCGCCCTGGCCAATGTCTGCCGCCATCGCGGCTCGCGAGTATGCGTCGAAGCCGCCGGCTCGGCGGTGATGCTGGCCTGCCCCTACCATGGCTGGACCTATCACCTCGACGGGCGACTGCGCGCCGCCCGCGAAATGCCCGAGGGGTTCGAGCCAGGCGAACATGGCCTCAGACCCCTGCCGCTGACGATCGTCGGCGGCCTGATGTTCGTGAGCTTCGGCAAGGCGCCGCCGTCGATGGCCGAGGCCGCCCCGGCCCTTGCCGCCATGACCGACGCCTATGGCTGGAGCGAGGCCAAGGTCGCGGCGCGGCGGTCCTATGCGGTGGCCGCCAACTGGAAGCTGGTGATGGAGAACTATCACGAGTGCTACCACTGCGGGCCGGCCCACCCGGAGTTTTCGGTGCTCCATACCCTGGCCCGGCCCAAGGCCCGCAAACTGCGCACGACCGCCGAGGCGGCCGCCGACGGCTCCGACGGGGTGGCGGATTTCGAGGCCTGGGGACCGATCTCCGACGGCCGCGAGGTCGCCCGGGTCATGGGCTCGGCCCTTGTCGAGGGGGCTCTCACCGGCAGCCGCGATGGTGGGCTCGTCGCGCCGCCGATGGGCCCGGCCGACGGCGCCTGCGTCTTCGCCGAGATCGGCTACCTCTCCGCCTTCCTGGCCTACGCCGATCACGGCGTCGTCTACCGCTTCATCCCGCGCGGCGTGCTGGAGACGCGGATGGAGGTGATCTGGCTAGTGAAAGATACGGCACTGGAAGGCGAGGACTATGACCTCGAGGGCCTGACCTGGCTGTGGGACGTCACCAGTCTGGCCGACAAGACAATCATCGAACGCAACCAGGCCGGGGTGCTTTCGCGCTTCTATGCGCCGGGTCCATTCTCCCTGATGGAGCCGGGGACCAGCCAGCTCATCGACCGCTATCTCGCCGACCTCGCGGCGCGGGACGCAGCCTGACTTGGCCTATGACGCCCTGATCGTCGGCGGCGGCCACAATGGCCTAGTCTGCGCCTTCTACCTCGCCCGGGCCGGCCACAAGGTGCGGGTCCTCGAGCGGCGCGAGATCGTCGGTGGAGCGTGTATCACCGAGGAATTCCATCCGGGCTTTCGCAACTCGACGGCCAGCTATTCGGTCAGCCTCCTGAACCCCAAGGTCATCGCCGACATGGCGCTCGCCCGCCACGGCCTCAGGGTCGTGCTCCGCCCGCTGAGTTATTTCGCGCCGGCCGATGATCGCCGCTACCTGATCCTCGACCGCGACGCCGAACGCTCCCGCCGCGAGGTCGCCAGGTACTCGGAGCGCGACGCCGCGAAGCTCGAGGCCTTCCACGCCCATCTCGATGGGGCGGTCGACCTGTTGCGCTCCCTGCTGCTGAAGACACCGCTCAATCCGGCCGGCGGGGCGCGCGACCTCATCGGGGCGCTGGGCCTGGCGGCGCAGGTGCGGCGCCTCGGCCTTTCCGGCCAGGAGCGGCTGCTCGACCTGTTCGGCAAGAGCGCCGGCGACATCCTCGACGCCTGGTTCGAGACCGACCTTTTGAAAGGCGCCCTCGGCTTCGACGCCATCGTCGGCGCCTACGCCAGCCCTTACACGCCGGGCTCGGCCTACGTGCTGCTGCACCACGTGTTCGGCGAGGCGAATGGGGTGAGGGGCGCCTGGGGCCACGCCGTCGGCGGCATGGGCTCGATCACCCAGGCCATGGCCAGGGCCTGCGAAGAGGCGGGGGTGGAGATCACCACATCGTCACCCGTGCGGGAGATCGCCGTCGCCGGCGGCCGGGCGCGGGGAGTGGTGCTGGAAGACGGCTCGGACCTCGCCGCCAAGGTCGTGGTCTCCAACCTCAATCCCAAGCTGCTGTTCAGCGCCCTGGTGGGTCCGGAGCATCTCCCGCGGGCGTTCCAAGAACGGATGGCCGCCTGGCGCTGCGCCTCGGGGACCTTCCGGATGAACGTGGCCCTGGCCGAGCTGCCGAACTTCACCTGCAAGCCCAGCGACGGCCTCGCCGAGCAGCACGGGGCGAGCATCCTCGTCGCCCCGTCGCTGAAATACCTCGACCAGGCGTTCATGGACGCCCGCCAGTTCGGCTGGGCCCGCACCCCGGCCATCGAGATGCATATCCCCAGCGTCCTTGACGATTCCCTGGCTCCGCCGGGCGCCCATGTGGCCAGTCTCTTCTGCCACCAGTTCGCTCCCATGCTGCCGGACGGCTCCAGCTGGGACGATCATCGCGAGGCGGCCGCCGACCTGATCATCGAGACGGTGACCGCGCTCGCTCCCAACTTCAAAGGCGCGGTGCTCGGCCGGATGATCCTCTCGCCGCTCGATCTGGAGCGGAA
>DASXIE010000054.1:0-53217 GCA_036498165.1 Caulobacteraceae bacterium | reverse complement strand
GGCCGCCGCCGACGCCCAGGATCAGGAACACCAGGATGAGCGCCCCCATGATCGCCACGGCGATCGGGTTGCGGGCCGTGGAGCGAAGGGTTCCGGTCATGGGAGGTCAGGTTTCTTGCACAGGCGAAGGCGGCCCCTTGGGAGTGGCGGTATAGGGGAGCGACACCCCCCGCCGCAAGCATGGGCGACATCGCCAAATCTGCGTCATCCCGGCCGCAGCGCCGCGGGCGCGGAGAGCTAAGGACCTAGGGGCGGCTTCCGCCCGAGCTTGATCCCCTGGGTCCCGCATCTTCGGAGCGCTGGCGCGCTCCTGCGTGCGGGATGACGCAAATTCGGCGATGGGCGGGTATAGGGTTGCCCGGAAGAGTCTGGAGTCTCGTCGCCTTGCCCTCGCCCCGCTCCCTGATCGCCGGCAACTGGAAGATGAACGGGCTGGAGGCGTCGCTTGGCGAGGCCAGGGCCCTGGCCTCGTGGCTCGACGACCATCCGGTCGGGGCGCGGGTGGCTCTGTGCCCGCCGGCGACCCTGATCGAACGCATGGCCCAGGCGCTGGCCGGGACGGCGATCGAGATCGGCGGCCAGGACTGCAGTCCCGAGCCCAGTGGGGCTTTCACCGGTGATGTCTCGGCGGCCATGCTCGCCGACGCCGGAGCGAGCCTGGTGATCCTCGGCCATTCCGAGCGCCGGGCGGGGCATGGCGAGCGCAACGCCGATGTCGCCGCCAAGGCCAGGGCCGCCATCGCCGCCGGGCTCGAACCGATCATCTGTGTCGGCGAGACCCTCGAGGAGCGACGCATCGGCCGGGCGGTCGGGGTGGTGGCCGGCCAAATTCGGGGCTCGGCGCCGCTGACCCTCAAGGGCCACGTCTTCGCGGTTGCGTACGAGCCGGTGTGGGCGATCGGCTCGGGCCTCACCCCGACTTCGCAAGAAATCGCCGCCGTCCACGAGGCGATCAGGGCCGTCCTGAACGAGCGGTTCGAGGCGCAAGGGGCCCAGACGCCGATCCTCTACGGCGGTTCGGTCAAGCCGGACAACGCCGCCGAGATCTTCCAGGTCCCTGACGTCAACGGCGCCCTCGTCGGCGGCGCGTCGCTCGAGGCGGCCACGTTCAGCGCCATCCTGAGCCGCGCCTGACGGCGTGCCGCCAGGCCGCGCTGGCGTTTGGCCGGCGCCAATGTTAAGAGCGCCCCCCTTTCCGCGACGCGCCAAGACCCCACATACGCCGCCATGCTCCGCGACCTGCTCCTGGTATTGAACATGCTCATCTGCATCGCCCTCATCGGGGTGGTGCTGCTGCAGCGATCGGAGGGCGGGGCCCTGGGGACGGGGAGCCCGACGGGCCTGGTCACCGCGCGTGGCGCCGGCGACCTTCTGACCCGCACCACCTGGGTGCTGTTCACCCTGTTCCTCGCCATCAGCCTGGCCCTCACCCTGCTGGGCGGTCGCGAGCGTTCGTCGCAGGCCATCCTCGAGCGGCTCAAGCACGCCACGGTCAATCCGGCCCTGCTCGATCGGCCGGTGACCCCGCCGCCCACCGCCCCGACGCCGGCGTCCGGCGGATTCCCGGCCCAGGCCCCGGCCCCGGCGCAATCGGCCCCGCAGCCTCTGCAGCTGCCCCCGATCGGGGCCGCCGCGCCGGCTCCAAGGCCACATCCGGTCCGCGCCACCCGCGCGCCGGCCGGTCAGGCCGCCCGGCCGACCAGCCAGAGCGCCCCGCCGATCATCACCGTGCCGCCGCCGGCCCCCAAGCTGGCGACGCCAACGCCCCTGACCTTGCCGCCGCTCACTGCGCCGAGCGCTCCGCCGGCCAAGCCGCCCGCTCAGTAGGCCTCGCTGGCCGCTTTCGCGGTCGCGAATCGGTGCTATCCTGATCGTCCATGGCCCGGTACATTTTCATCACCGGGGGCGTGGTTTCCTCATTGGGAAAAGGTCTCGCCTCGGCGGCGCTCGGCGCCCTTTTGCAGGCGCGCGGCTACAAGGTCCGCCTGCGCAAGCTGGACCCCTATCTCAACGTCGACCCAGGGACCATGAGCCCCTACCAGCACGGCGAGGTCTTCGTCACCGACGACGGGGCGGAGACCGACCTGGACCTGGGCCACTACGAGCGCTTCACCGGGGTTTCGGCGACCCGCGCCGACAACATCACCACCGGGCAGATCTATAAGACCATCCTCGAGAAGGAGCGGCGAGGCGACTACCTCGGCGCCACGGTCCAGGTGATTCCGCACGTCACCGACGAGATCAAGCGCTTCATCCTGGCCGATCCGGGGGAGGGGGTCGACTTCGTGCTGGTCGAGATCGGCGGCACGGTCGGCGACATCGAGGGGCTGCCCTTCTTCGAGGCGATCCGTCAGCTCGGCCAGGAACTGCCGCGGGGCCACACCTGCTTCGTCCACCTGACCCTCCTGCCGTTCATCAAGACGGCCGGGGAGATGAAGACGAAGCCGACGCAGCACTCGGTCAAGGAGCTGCGCTCGATCGGCATTCAGCCGGACGTGCTGCTCTGTCGCTGCGAGCAGACGATCCCGCCGGAGGAGAAGCGCAAGATCGGTCTCTTCTGCAATGTGAGGCCCTCGGCGGTGATCGAGGCGCTGGATGCGCCGCACATCTACGCCGTGCCGCTGGCCTACCACCGGCAGGGCCTCGACGCCGAGGTGCTGGACGTCTTCGGGGTCAGCGACGCCCCGTCTCCGGACCTCGCGCGCTGGGAAGAGATCTCCGAGCGACTGATCCATCCCGACGGCGAGGTCACCATCGCCGTGGTCGGCAAGTACACGGTCCTGAAGGACGCCTACAAGTCGATGATCGAGGCCCTGGTGCACGGCGGGGTCGCCAATCGCGTCAAGGTCAATCTCGACTGGGTGGAGAGCGAAGCCTTCGAGGTCGACGACGGGGCCGCGGCCACCCGTCTGGAAGGCGTGCACGGCATTCTGGTGCCCGGCGGCTTCGGTGAGCGCGGAGCGGAGGGCAAGATCCGCGCCGCCCAGTTCGCCCGCGAGCGCGGGGTGCCTTATTTCGGCGTCTGCTTCGGCATGCAGATGGCGGTCATCGAGGCCGCCCGCAACGTCGCCAAGGTGGCTTGCGCCTCGTCGACCGAATTCGGGCCGACCCGCGATCCGATCGTCGGCCTGATGACCGAATGGACACGGGGCAACGCGCGCGAGGTCCGCGCCGCCGGCGACGATATGGGCGGCACCATGCGCCTGGGCGCCTACGAGGCGCGACTGACGCCCGGCTCGCGGATCGCCGAGATCTACGGGACCACCGACATCAGCGAGCGCCATCGCCACCGCTATGAGGTGAACATCGGCTACCGCACCGCCTTCGAGGGGGCGGGCCTGATCATGACCGGGATTTCGCCCGACGGAAGCTTGCCCGAGACCGTCGAACGCACCGACCATCCGTGGTTCATCGGCGTGCAGTTCCACCCGGAGCTGAAAAGCCGGCCCTTCGCGCCTCATCCGCTCTACGCCAGCTTCATCGCCGCCGCGATCGAGCAAAGCCGCCTCGTCTAGAATGGTCACGGCCGAGGAAGTGCGACGGTTCGCCCTGGCGCTTCCCGAGGCGATCGAAGCCGATCATCACGGATTTCCGTCGTTCCGGGTCGGCGGCAAGATCTTCGCCACCTTGCGCGACGAGCCGGCGCGCCTGATGGTCAAGCTCGATCCCGAAGACCAGCACAACCTGTGTGCGGCCCATCCGGATCTGATCGCCGCGGTTCCCGGCTATTGGGGCCGCAAGGGTTCGACCTTCGTCGACTTCGCCCGCGCCGAGCCGCGGTTGCTCAAATCCCTGCTTCGCCTCGCCTGGTCAGGCGTGGCTCCCAAACGGCTTCGCGGGCCGGGTTGAAGCGGCGAGGCTTTTGCGGCATAGAGCGCGGCCCGCTCTTCCCTAAAAGAAGTTCTCCCCATGGCCGTCCCCAAGCGCAAAGTCTCGCCCTCGCGGCGCAATATGCGGCGTGCGCACCACGCCCTGACCGCCAACAGCTACATCGAGGACAAGGACACCGGAGAGCTGCGCCGCCCGCACCATGTGGACCTGAAGACCGGCATGTACCGCGGCCGCCAGGTCCTGACGCCGAAGGAAGACTAGGGCCTCGACCCCAGGACGGTGAACCCGGCCTTCCTGAATACCGCCGCTTCTTCGGCGCCTTTCAACCCGTCCAGGAAGGCGCGCGCGGCGGGGTGGCGCGAGGCGGCGACGACCGCGCCGGGATAGACGATCGGCGGGTGGCTCCGGTCGGGAAACAACCCGACGATCCTCACCTTCGGCTCGACCTTGGCGTCGGTGTCATAGACGATGCCCAGCGGCGTCTCGCCACGGGCCACGAAGGCCAGCGCCGCGCGGACGTTCTCGGCCGGCGCGAGGTGATCCTTGACCTCATCCCATACGCCGAGCTTGGCGAGGGAGGCCCGGCCATAGCGGCCGGCCGGCACGTCGGCTCCGGCGATGGCGAGCCGGCCGCCGCCCAGCGCCCGCAGGAGAGGCATGTGGGCGCCGATGGGCAGGGTCAGCGGCGAATTGGCCGGCGCGATCAGGGCCAGGTGGTTGGAGAAAAGGTCGCGCCGCGTCGCCTCGACGATGAGATGGCGAGCGGAGAGATAGTCCATCCAATCGACATCGGCGGAAATGAAGACATCCGCTGGGGCGCCTTGTTCGATCTGGCGGGCCAGGGCCGACGAGGCGCCGTACGAGAACCGCGCCGGCTTTCCGGTCCTCGCAGAGAAGAGTCTGCCGGCCGCATCCATCGACTCCTTGAGCGAGGCGGCGGCGAAGACCGTCAGGGGCGGCGCGCCCTGGGCGAGGGCGAAGGAAGGCGAGATCGCGAGGGCGGAGATCACCGCGCGGCGGGTGGGTTCAGGCGCCATTGTCAGCTCTCTGATGGTTGATTTCGAACGTGAAGCCGCGCAGCTCCTCTCCCAACCCTTCGGTTCCGAAGACGCCGCCCAGCGCCGCATAGAGAGCGTTGGCGGCGGCGTTGTCGCGATCGGTCAGCACCCACGCCGACGCGCAGCCCAAGGCGGCGGCGCATTCCAGCAGCGCCGCCAACACCGCCTTCCCCAAGCCGCGCCTTCGGTGGGACGGCGATACTGCGACCTCGTTGACGAAGAGTTCGGCCGGCTTGTCGGGATGGACGTAATGCAACCCGCTGGCGAAGCCGACGACGAGGCCATCATCAATGGCTACCGCGATGTGATGGCGTGCATCATCGAGGAATTCGCGCGCCAAGGCCGGGTCGACCGGCCCGTCGAACACTTCGTCGGCGACGCGGGCCAGAACCGCTTCGTCGCTCGGACCCAGCACCTTGATCGCCACGGCCATGACGGCTTCCTTGGCCGCCGCGGCGGATTTGTCGAGAGCCTGATGGCTTTGCACGGAACAGATGCAAAGGCTGAATCAGGCTCTGCACTTTGAGTCTGGGGCAGGATTCAGCTTTTGGACGATTCCGTCCAAAACCATCCTGCTCCAGGGCCGCGCTCTCCCCACGTCACCCTCGACAGGGCGCCGGCCTTGCCGCCAATGTGAGCCGGCGCGGCCAAATTGAGGAGCGGAACCGGCTTGGACGACAACACCCCGGTGATCATCGGCGTCGGCGAGGCCTCGGAGCGGATCGACGCCAAGGGCTACCGGGCGCTTTCGCCCGCCGACCTGGCCGGGCGGGCGGCGCGGGCGGCCCTGGATGACGCCCTTTCGGCCGAGGCGCTTGCCGCCCACATCGACGTGATCGCCACTGTCCGCCAGTTCGAGACCTCCGGGCCGAGGACCGTGGCGCCGTTCGGCCGGGCCGACAATTTTCCGCGCGCCGTGGCCCGGCGGATCGGGGCCGATCCGGCCCGCGCCATCCTCGAGCCGGTCGGCGGTCAGGGACCGCAGCATCTGATCAACGAATTCGCCAACGCCATCGGGGCCGGCGAAGCGCGGATGGTTCTGCTGGCCGGGGCCGAGGCCATCTCAACCCTGCGTCACCTCACCGCCGCCGGCGAGACTCGCGACTGGTCCGAGGCGGTGGGCGGCGAACTCGAGGATCGCGGGTTCGGCGAGACCCTGGCCGGATCTGACCTGCCGCGCCATGGGGCGCGCACGGCCATCAGCCTCTATGCCCTGTTCGAGAACGCCCGCCGAGGACGCCTGGGGCTGGACCGCCAGGCCTACGCCCTGGAGATGGGCCGGCTGTTCGCCCCATTCACCGAGGTCGCCGCCGGCAATCCGCACGCCATGTCGCGTGAGATTCTCTCAGCCCAGGATCTGGCGACGGTGACGCCCTCCAATCGCCTGACGTCCGATCCCTTCCCGCGCCGCCTCGTGGCCCGCGACCAGGCCAATCAGGGCGCGGCGGTGCTGTTGACCTCGCGGGGCCTGGCGCGCGAACTGGGCGTGGCCGAGGAGAAGTTCGTCTACCTGCTCGGCGGCGCCGATGTCCGCGAGCGCGCGCCGATGGAGCGCGCCGACCTCTCCGCCAGCCCCGCCGCGGTCATGGCCGTGAACCGGGCCCTCGAGACGGCCGGAGCGGACTTGGGCGAAATCGATCGCTTCGACTTCTACAGCTGCTTTCCCATCGCAGTCTTCAACGTCCGCGACGGCCTTGGCATGGCCCCCGACGATCCGCGCCCGCTGACGGTCACTGGCGGCCTGCCCTACTTCGGAGGGGCCGGAAACAACTATTCCATGCATGCCGTCGCCGCCATGGTTCGCGCCCTCAGAGCCGCGCCCGGCGCCAAGGGTCTCGTGGCGGCCAACGGCGGGTTCCTGTCCAAGTATTCGGTCGGGATCTACAGCGCCGCGCCGGCGTCCTGGCGCGGCTCCGACAGCGCCTCGCTGCAGACCGAAATTGACGCCTGGGCGGCGCCGGCCAGCGGACCGGGCGAAGGCGGCGGCGTCGTGGAGACCTACACCATCGACTACGGCGGTCCGGCCCCGGTGGGGATCGTCGTGGGCCGGCTCGACAGCGACGGCGCCCGCTTCGCGGCCCGGACCGATCCTGACGACGACGCCATCGCCCGGCGGATGGCGGCCGCCGAGCCGCTGGGCGCGAGGATAAGGGTCGAACGCAACGCCGAGGACCGCTCGATCATCCGCGACTTCATCCCCAAGGACCGGCCATGAAGACTCCGATCTGCGACATGCTGGGAATTGAGTTCCCTCTGCTGGCGTTCAGCCACTGCCGCGACGTCGTGGCGGCGGTGAGCCGGGCGGGGGGCTTCGGGGTGCTCGGCGCCACAGCCCATTCGCCGGATTCAGTGCGCGCCGAACTGAAGTGGATCGCCGACCACAGCGACGGCAAGCCGTTCGGCATCGACGTGCTGATCCCGGAGAACATGGCCACCGCCGGCGAGCACGGGGTGACCTACAACAGCCTCAAGGCGCGGGTGCCAGAACGCCACAAGGACTTCGCCCGCCAGCTTCTCGACAAGGCCGGCGTGGCCCTCGCCGAGCCGGAGGTCAGCGATGATCGTCCCCAACCATTCGATCCGGATCGGGCCCTCGAGCTTCTCGAAGCGGCTTTCGAGTTTCCCATCGGCCTGATCGCCAACGCCCTTGGCGTGCCACCGCCGGCGATGATCGAAATGGGCCGCCGTCATGGGGTCCCGGTGGCGGCGCTGGTGGGGGCCAAGGAGCACGCCATCCGCCAGGTGAGCGCGGGGGTCGACATCATCGTGGCCCAGGGCGGCGAGGCGGGCGGCCACTGTGGCGAGGTCTCGACGCTCGTGCTGGTGCCCGAGGTTCTCAAGGCCATCAAGCCGATCCGAGACGTGCCGGTTCTCGCCGCCGGCGGGATCATGAACGGTCGCCAGATGGCCGCCTGCATGGCCATGGGCGCGGCCGGCGCGTGGACGGGCTCGGTGTGGCTGGCGACGGTGGAATCGGAGACCAGCGAGATCTTCCGCGAGAAGATGATCGAGGCCAGTTCGCGAGACGCCATCCGCACCCGCTGCCGCACCGGCAAGCCTGCCCGCCAGTTGCGTTCAGCCTGGACGGAGGCCTGGGAGCGCGATCCGGCAAGTCCCGGCGCCCTGCCGATGCCGATGATGAGTCTGGTGAGCGAGGCCGCCCTGCGCAGCGCCGATCGGGCCGCCGCGGCCGGCAACCGCCAGGCGCGCGACATGGTCACCTATTTCGTCGGTCAGGGTGTCGGCCTCATCGACGAGGTGCGTTCGGCCGGCCAGGTCGTTCAGGCCTTCAAGAGCGAGTTCATCGAGGCGGTCGAGCACCTCGACGGGCTGCTGGAGGCCTAACTGCTGACGGCCGGGGCGGGCGCGTCGCTGACCACCGACCAGGCAATCTTCCAGTCACCGTCGGCGCCGGTCTTGTAGCCGGCGATGTAGTTGCCATTCTCGGCGATTGGCTTGCCCGTGGCGGGGTTCGTCCCGGTGTAGGCGTACGTGGCGCGATAGACGGCCATGTCTCCGCCGGCGGCGACCTCGACGGCCCCGTTGCTGACCGCCAGATGGGCGCTGGGATCGGACGCGAAGGCCGTCTTCGTCACCGCCAGTTCGGCCTCCGATCCCGTGACGTTGGCGGCGCCATGCGACATTCCGACGAAATCCTCAGCGGCGTGACTAGCGAACCGGGCCGCGTCGTGGGCGTTGAAATCCGCCACCAACTGGGTCTGATCGGCCATGATGGTTTCGGCGATCTTGCCGGTGTTGGCGCCCGGCTTGACGGCATGGCCCTGGCTGCAACCGCTGACGCCTCCGGCCACGAGCGCGGCTGCGGCCGCGCCGGCAATGATTCTATTGAGCATTTCGCAGATCCCCCCTCACGGACCTTCGGCGAATTTCCGCCCCAATCCTCGAAGGGTCAAGCTCTTCGGTTACGCCCGGTCGCCAGTTCCGCCAGGAGGCTTTCGTAATCGGCAACGCCCAGGGCCGGCTCGATCGTGCTTTCCCACTTGGCGTCGAGGGCGGCGAGGGTTTCCGCTGGAAGGACCGCCTTGTGGCCGCCGACCCCGCCAGCGCGAACCTTGGCCGAATCGCTGCCGGCCGGAAGGCCGCAACGCGCCTCGGTGGCCTGGCGCATCATCTTGTCGTCGAAGCGGTCCTTGTGCGCGCTCATATACGCGAAGGAACTCCGCTCGAGGGTGAGGGCGGCGAGCGCCTCGTCCAGCTCAATGCCGCAGAAAGCCGCCAGCCGGGCGACATGGTCAGCCGGGTCGCGGATCATGTGCTCGTAGGCCAGGAGCAGCACCTCGGGATTGTCGCGCTGCTCCCACCAGCTGAGCAGATGGCTCCAGTAATCCATGCCGTCGGCGCGCCCGATCCACGGCTCGGCGAAGTCGGCGATGGGGATAGCCCCCGGCTCGAGGTACCAACCTTCCATGAAGCGATACATCGACACCAGCGCATCCTTTGGATCGCGCAGGGAAACGACATAGCGCGCGCCCTTCGGAATCTCCCGCCAGCTCATGTGGCTCTTGAAGCCGCGCGGCTGGGCGCGCTGGGCGGCCTCCAGGTCGATGCCGAGGGTCCGCGAGGTCTCGATCCACGGCACGACCCGCGAGATGTCGTCGAAGTCCATGTCGCCGCGGGTGCGCAGACAATGGAAGGTCTGCTGCAGCCAGGTCGTGCCGCATTTGCCGAATGGGGAGATGACGATGTCGGTGGGACGGGGTCGATAGGCGGCGATCGCCAAAGGCGCGTCCTCGCGCCAGCCGAACCGCCGCTGCAGCTCGAGCATCTCAGCCATGGTGCGAGCGCGCCGCGATGTCTGGTCTTGCATCGGCGCGACGCTACAACGGTGATGGGAGCCCTTTCAATCGCGCCCGTCAGGAGACAGATGTTCGAATCGCTTCGGTCGCCCCGGCGGTTCTACAGCCAGGTCGGGACGGCCCCGGACGGGCCCGGTTTCGCCGTCCGCCTGGACGGCCGGACGGCGCGCACACCACAGGGCCGGCCGCTCATTCTGCCGACCCTGGCCCTGGCCCAGCTCGTCGCCGATGAGTGGGCCGCTCAGCGCGAGCAGATCGTCCTGCCATCCATGCCGGCGACCCGCCTGGCTCATACCGCCATCGACGCCGTCGCGGCGACGCGCGCCGAGACAGTCGCCGGCATCGCCGCTTTCGCGGCCGACGATCTCGTCTGTTATTTCGCCGAAGGACCGGCGACGCTGCGATCCCGCCAGGAGGCGGCGTGGACACCCTTGCTCGCCTGGGCGCAGGGCGAGCTTGGCTTGGAATTCGCGCCGGCCGAAGGGATCGTCCACCGCGATCAGCCGGCCGCCACCCTTTCTGCCGTGGAAGTCATGGCCGGCGAATTGAATGATTTCACCCTGGCCGCCGTGGCGCTCGCCGCCCAGGTATTCGGTTCAGCTGTCCTGGCCCTGGCCCTGGCGCGGGGCCGGATCGGCTGGGCGGTAGCCTTTGCCGCCTCCCGGATCGACGAGGCCTTCCAGGCCGAGCAATGGGGCGAGGATGCCGAGGCCGCCGCCGGGGCCGAAAGCCTGGCGAGGGAGGCGCGGATGCTCGAGGCCTGGTTCGCCGCCTTGGCCTGAGGCCGGCTTGTCACCGTCTCGTCACGAGGCTACGCAACCCCTTGAAAAAGGGGGCCCTGCCATGCAGCACATCCTCGAGGAACTCGAACGCCGCCGGGCCCAGGCCCGCGCCGGCGGCGGCCCCAGGCGCATCGACGCACAGCACGCCAAGGGCAAGCTGACGGCCCGAGAAAGACTCGACCTTCTGCTCGACGAGGGTTCGTTCGAGGAATTCGACATGTTCGTCGAACACCGCAGCCATGACTTCGGCATGGCCGCCCAACGCATCCCAGGCGACGGGGTGGTCACCGGCTGGGGCCAGATCAACGGCCGGGTCGTCTATGCATTCTCGAAGGATTTCACGGTCTTCGGCGGGTCTCTTTCCAAGGCTCAGGCCGAGAAGATCGTCAAGGTCCAGGAGATGGCGGCCCGCAATGGCGCGCCAATCATCGGCCTCTTCGACGCCGGCGGGGCGCGGATCCAGGAAGGGGTCGATTCCCTCGCCGGCTACGCCGACATCTTCCTCCAGAACGTCCTTTCCAGCGGCGTCATCCCACAGATCAGCGTCATCATGGGTCCCTGCGCCGGCGGCGATGTCTATTCCCCGGCGATGACCGACTTCATCTTCATGGTGAAGGATACGGCCTACATGTACGTCACCGGCCCGGACGTGGTGAAGACGGTGATCAACGAGGACGTAAGCCACGAGGATCTCGGCGGCTACCGCGTCCACGCCCTGAAATCCGGGGTCGCCGACGGCGCCTTCGAGAACGACCTGGAAGCCATGACCCAGGTCCGCCGGCTGGTCGATTTCCTGCCCTCGTCCAACCGGGCGGCCCCTCCGCGCCGCGAAAGCTTCGACGATCCCGAGCGTGAGGAACGTTCGCTGGACAGCCTCGTGCCCGCCAATCCGAACAAGCCGTACAATATGAAGGAACTGATCCTTAAGATCGCGGACGAGGCTGATTTCTTCGAAATTTCGCCGGATTACGCCAAGAACATCATCACCGGTTTCGGCCGGATGGACGGCGAGACTGTCGGATTCGTGGCCAATCAGCCGCAGGTCCTGGCGGGGGTGCTGGACATCGACGCCTCGCGCAAGGCGGCCCGGTTCGTACGCTTCTGCGACGCCTTTTCGATCCCCCTGATCACCCTGGTGGACGTGCCGGGCTTCATGCCAGGCACCAAGCAGGAGCAGGGCGGTCTCATAAAGCACGGCGCCAAGCTGCTCTTCGCCTTCGCCGAGGCCACAGTGCCGAAGATCACGGTGATTACCCGCAAGGCCTATGGGGGGGCCTTCGACGTGATGAGTTCAAAGAACATCCGCGGCGACCTCAACTATGCCTGGCCCACGGCCGAGATCGCGGTCATGGGCCCCAAGCAGGCGGTGGAGATCATCTTCCGCGGCGACATCGGCGATCCAGCCAAGCTCAGCGAGCGCGAGGCCGAGTACAAGGCCCACTTCGCCAATCCGTTCGTGGCCGCTTCTCGCGGCTACCTCGACGACGTGATCCTGCCCCACGGCACCCGTCGCCGGATCATTCGCGCCCTACGCAGCCTGAAGGGCAAGAAGCTCGAGAACCCCTGGAAGAAGCACGACAACATTCCCCTCTAGGGGAGCGCATCGCCTCGTCCCAGGGGATCGGGGAGCGCCTCGCCGCCGGCGACGAAGGCAAGGGAAACGGAATTGATGCAGTAGCGGGCGCCGGTCGGCGGAGGGCCGTCTGGGAAGAGGTGTCCCTGATGGCTGCCGCAACGGGCGCACCGCGTCTCGATACGGACCATGCCGTGGCTCAGGTCGCGCACGGCGGTGACGTGGGCCTCGTCGAACGGCGCGAAGAAGCTCGGCCAACCGGTGCCGCTTTCGAACTTCGTCTTGGCTCGGAACAGGGGCAGGCCGCACAGCCGGCAGCAATAAACGCCGTCTTCCTTGTTATCGAGCAGGCCGCCGCAGAAGGGCGCCTCCGTGCCATGATGGAGGAGAACCTCGCGCTCCTCCCGGGTCAGGCCGGCTTCCAGAGTCTGGCGCTCGGAGGCGCTTGGCGCCGTCAGGTCGAAGCCCGACGGCGAGAGATGGCGTTGGGCGCTGGTTTCAGTCATGGGCGAATCCTTGGCGGCGACCGGGGCGCGGGCCGCGGTTGTCAAGCGGCGATCCCGCGTCTAACGCCAATGAACATAGGACGAAATCGGGCGACCCCAACGCGATGTTCTCAAAAATCCTGATCGCTAACCGGGGCGAAATCGCGGTGCGGATCATCAAGACCTGCCGCCGGCTGGGGATCGGGACGGTGGTGGTCTGCTCGGAGGCCGACACCAACTCCCTGGCCGCCGAGATGGCCGACGAGGCCGTAATGATCGGGCCGCCGCCGGCGGCGCAATCCTACCTCCTGGGCGACAAGATCATCGCCGTGGCCCGGGAAACGGGCGCCCAGGCGGTTCACCCGGGATTCGGATTCCTCTCCGAGAACGCCGGGTTCGCACGGGCCTGCGCCAAGGCCGGACTGGTGTTCATAGGCCCGAACCCGGCGGCCATCGAGGCCATGGGCGACAAGATCGCCTCGAAGAAGTTCGCCGCCGCCGCCAAGGTCACGGTGGTTCCGGGCCACGTGGGCGAGATCGCCGATACCGCGGAGGCCGTCCGCATCGCCGAGGAGATCGGCTATCCGGTGATGATCAAGGCCTCAGCCGGCGGGGGCGGCAAGGGGATCCGCGTGGCCTGGAACCGCCGCGACGCGGAAGAGGGGTTTCCCGCCGTGCGCGCCGAGGCGAAAGGCGCTTTCGGCGACGACCGCATCTTCATCGAAAAATTCATCGAAAATCCGCGCCACGTCGAAATCCAGGTGCTCGGCGACAAGCATGGACATGTCATCCACCTCTTCGAACGCGAGTGTTCGATCCAGCGGCGCAACCAGAAGGTCATCGAGGAGGCGCCCTCTCCCCTGCTGGACGAGAAGATGCGGAGGGCCATGGGTGCCCAGGCAGTCGCCCTGGCGGGGGCCGTCAACTACGATTCCGCCGGGACGGTCGAGTTCGTCGCCGGCCAGGACAAGTCTTTCTACTTCCTGGAGATGAACACCCGGCTGCAGGTCGAGCACCCGGTCACCGAGCTGATTACCGGGGTGGATCTGGTCGAGCAGATGATCCGCTCGGCGGCCGGCGAGCCGCTGGCTTTCGGCCAGGCGGACCTGGCCATCGACGGCTGGGCCATCGAAAGCCGGATCTACGCCGAGGACCCATATCGCGGCTTCCTGCCCTCGATCGGCCGCCTCGTCCGTTACGAGCCGCCGGCCGAGGGCGAGCACGGCGGCGGGCGGGTGCGCAATGACACCGGCGTGCGCGAAGGCGATGAGATCTCGATGTTTTACGACCCGATGATCGCCAAGTTGTGCGCCTGGGGGCCGGACCGCGCGGCGGCGGTGGACGGCATGGGCCGGGCTCTGGAGGACTTCCACATCGAGGGCGTGGGCCACAACACCGCCTTCCTGTCGGCGGTGATGGACCAGGACCGCTTTCGCTCCGGGGCGCTCTCCACGCGCTACATCCCGGATGAGTTTCCAGACGGCTTTCACGGCCTCGCGCCCAGCCCCTGGCAGCGAGACGCGATAGCCGCCACCGCGGCCTTCATGCACCGCACCCTCACCGCCAGGGCCCGGCGGACGACGGCCGGTTCGCCCGCGCCCGTGCGTTCGGATTGGGTGATCGTCGAAGGGGGTGAGCGGCGGCCGGTGTTGCTCAATGATACCGACAATGGCCTCGCGGTCGGTTTCACCAACGACGACCGCCTGGTGACCCTGGAGGATGTGGAGTGGCGGCCGGGCGCGGCCCTTTTCCGCGCCAGGTTGGACGGCCGGCCTTTCACCGCCAGCGTCGCCCCAGCGGCCGAGGGCTTTGTCGTTCGCCATCGGGCGGCCACGTCCCGCGTGCTCGTGCTGACTCCGATATCGGCCGACCTGCACGAACGTTTGCCGGCTAAGGTCGCGGCCGACACCTCCCGCCTGGTGGTTTCGCCGATGCCGGGACTGGTGATCTCCGCTCATGCCGACGAAGGCCAGGAGGTCAAGGAAGGCGAGGTGCTGTTCGTCATCGAGGCGATGAAGATGCAAAACATCATCCGCGCCGAACGCGACGGTCCGCTCAAGGTTGTGCGCGCCAAGGCCGGCGACAGCGTCGCGGCCGACGACGTTCTGGCCGAGTTTGCCTGAGGCGGGGTTGCTGGCTAGGCTGGCCCAGCGAGCACACGGAGGCGCTCCACCATGAACGGCGGACCAATCGATTGGCGGGAACTTTTCGCCTCGCCGGCTGGCCGCTGTTCGAGGGCGCACTTCTGGATCGCGACCGCCGTCCTCTTCCTGTTGCTGGTGCTCTACGAGGCGATCGCCACACCGACCCTTAAGCTGCTCAGCTTCTGGTTTGTCTATCCGGCCTTGCTGGCGTCCGGCGCCTGCGTGATCGCCAAGCGACTGCATGACCGCGGCCGTTCCGGGTGGTGGGCGGCGCTGGTGCTGCTGGCCGTGATGTTGATCTGGCGAACTCCCAGCGGCGGCCGCTTCCTTCTGGCCTTGCCGGTGATGATCTGGTCGGTGATCGAGCTGGGCCTGTTGCCGGGCGAGCAGGGTGCCAATCGCTTCGGGCCAAGTCCGCTGAGCGCCGTCGCCATCTGATCTGGCCGCGCCCAGGCTTTGCGGCGCGGCGGCATTGGACTATCTCCGCCCCATCATCGTCTGGAGCCCGCTATGAAGATCGACTTCGCCCGCATCGACGAGAGCGCCGGAAAGACGGGGGCCCTGGCGGTCCTCGCCTTCGAAGATGGAATCGTGAAGGGCCCCATCGCCGAGCTGAACAAGCTGACCGGCGGGATGATTGAACGAGCCGTCGGCCGCGGCCGCTTCACAGGCTCCGCCGGCCAGACCCTCGAACTGGCCGCGCCGCACGGCCTCGACGCCGCGATGCTGCTGCTGGTCGGGGCCGGAAAGAAGGGCAAGCTCGATGGTCGCCGGGCCGAACTGGCCGCCGCGCACGCCTACCAGGCGGTAAAGACGAGCGGCGCCGATGCCTTGGTGCTTCGCCTTCCCAGCGTGACGGCCGAGGTCGCGGCCCAGGCCGCGCTGGGCGTTCGCCTCGCCGCCTATCGTTTCGACCGCTACCGGACCACGGAGAAGGCCGAGAAGAAACCGTCGGTGAAGGCGGTGCGCCTGGCCGTGGAGGATCCCGCCGCGGCCGCAAAGGCGTGGAAACGGCAATCGGGCCTGGCCGACGCGGTGCTGCTGGCCCGCGACCTGGTCTCAGAACCAGCCAACATCCTCTATCCGGAGGAGTTTGCCCGGCGGGTGAAGAAACTCACCAATCTCGGCCTCGAGGTGGAGATTCTGGGCGTCAAGGAAATGACCAAGCTCGGCATGGGCGCCTTGCTGGGCGTCGGCCAGGGCAGCGTCCGCGAGAGCCAGCTGGCGGTGATCCAGTGGAAGGGGGCCAAGGACCCGAAGGCGGCGCCGGTCGCCTTCGTCGGCAAGGGCGTGTGCTTCGACACCGGCGGAATCAGCATCAAGCCGGCCGAGGGCATGGAGGAAATGATCACCGACATGGGCGGAGCGGCGGCGGTGACCGGGACCATGGCCGCCCTGGCCTCGCGCAAGGCCAAGGTCAATGCCGTAGGGATTCTTGGCCTGGTCGAGAACATGCCCGACGGCGCCGCCCAGCGGCCGGGCGATGTGGTGACCACCATGTCGGGTCAGACCGTGGAGGTGATCAATACAGACGCCGAGGGTCGCCTCGTTCTGGCCGACGCCCTCTGGTACTGCCAGGACCGTTTCCATCCGAAGGTTATGGTCGATCTGGCTACCCTGACCGGGGCGATCATCATCTCGCTCGGCAAGGATTTGGGAGGCCTCTTCAGCAATAACGACGAACTGGCCGACAATCTGCTGGCCTCCTCCAAGGCCACCGACGACATCCTTTGGCGCATGCCCCTGCCACCGCAGTACGAGAAACAAATCGAGAGCGGGGTGGCCGATATGAAGAACGTCGGCACGCGCCAAGGGGGCTCGATCACTGCCGCCCTTTTCCTGCAGAAATTCGTCAATGGCCGTCCGTGGGCCCACTTGGACATCGCCTCGACGGCCTGGAAGCCGGCCTCGACGATCCCGACGATTCCCAACGGCGCGACCGGATTCGGGGTTCGCCTGCTCGACCGTCTGGTCGCCGATCACTACGAGGACGTCTGAAGGCCTCATGAGCGGGTGCGAGATCTGGTTCTACCATCTCGAGCGCACCCGCCTTGAGCAGGTCCTGCCCGAGCTTCTCGAAAAGACCCTGGCTCGAGGCTGGCGAGCCATCGTCCGGACCGACGCCCCCGAGCGGATCGAACAGCTCGATGCTTGGCTGTGGACCTACCGAGACGACAGTTTCCTCGCCCATGGGCTGGAAAACGAGCCGATGGCGGACCGCGCGCCCGTGGTGCTGGCGACATCGCAAGGCAATCCTAACGGGGCGAAGGCCCTCTTTCTTCTCGACGGCGCGGCAGCGGGCGATCTCGCTGAATTCGAGCGCTGCATCCTGATCTTCGACGGACTTGACCCGGCGGCGCTCGGCGAGGCCCGCCGGCAATGGGCGGCCTTCAAGGACGAGGGCCGCGAAGTGGCCTATTGGCGCCAGGGCGAGAAGAAAGGCTGGGAACGCCAGGCTTGAGCTTGGCGGGGGACCCGCCCGTCGCTATAAGCCCGGACCCTTCCAAATCCGCCGTTTTTTAAAGACGCGAGCCAGCCCGCCCATGACCGAGCGCACCTTTTCGATCATCAAGCCCGATGCGACGGCGCGCGATCTGACTGGCAGGATCAACGCCGTGATCGAGGATGCAGGCCTTCGGATCATCGCCCAGCGGCGCCTCCGGATGAGCCGCGCCCAGGCGGAAGCCTTTTACGAAATTCATAGGCAGCGGCCGTTCTATGGTGAACTGGTAGAGTTCATGACTTCCGGCCCGGTGGTGGTTCAGGTGCTCGAGGGCCCCAATGCGGTGGCGAAATATCGCGAGGTGATGGGCGCGACCAACCCGGCTCAGGCGGCCGAGGGCACCATCCGCAAACTCTACGCCCGCTCGGTGGGCGAAAATTCCGTACACGGTTCGGATAGTCCGGAGAACGCGTCCATCGAGATCGCCCAATTCTTCGACGAGGATGAGATCCACCCCTGAGCGGAATCAGGCGACCTGAAGCTCACCGCACACAAAAGCCTCCTCGCCGGCGGCGAGCAGATGCTCCAGCACCTCCGGCGCCTTGGCGGGCGAGGCGATCAGGACGAAGCCGACGCCGCAATTGAAGGTGCGACGCAGTTCCTCGTCCGCGATGCCGCCCACCTCCTGCAGCCAGCGGAATACAGGCGGTGGCGTCCAGGCGCCCCAGTCGAAGCGCGGGACGAGATGGGGGGCGATTGCGCGGGGCGGATTCTCGATCAGGCCACCGCCGGTGATGTGAGCGCCGCCGTCGATGAGGCCAGCCTTGGCCAGGGGCAGGACAGAGGCAACGTAGATACGGGTTGGGATCATCAGGGCGTCCGCCAGGCTGGATCCAGGCGCAAAGGGCGCCAAATCGTCCCAGGCAAGACCGGAAATCTCGACAACCCGCCGGATCAGGGAATAGCCGTTGGAGTGGGGTCCGGAGGAGGCCATGGCGATCATCAGGTCGCCTGGTCGCTGGCTGGCTAGGCGCGGCAGGACGGCGCTTCTTTCCACCGCTCCGACGCTGAAGCCGGCAAGGTCGTAGTCGCCCGCCCCGTACATGCCCGGCATTTCGGCCGTCTCTCCGCCGACAAGGGCGGCCCCGGCCAGGCGGCAGCCTTCGGCGATCCCGGCCACCACGCGCTCGGCGAGCTCGACCTCGAGCCGGCCGGTGGCGAAATAGTCCAGGAACAGGAGAGGCTCGGCGCCCTGGGCCAGGAGGTCGTTGACGCACATGGCGACAAGGTCGACGCCGACGCCGTCGTGGCGGCCGGCCTCGATCGCCACCTTGAGCTTGGTCCCCACGCCGTCGGTGGTCGAGACCAGCAACGGATCCACATAGCCGGCGGCCTTGAGGTCGAAAAGGGCCCCGAAACCGCCCAGGCTGGCGTCCGCTCCCGGCCTGCGGGTAGCGGCCGCCAGCGGTTTGATCCGCTGGACAAGGGCATCGCCGGCGGCGATGTCCACCCCCGCCTTGGCATAGGTCAGTCCGTTCCTGGTCATCTCGACGGGGCTCGCCTCATTGAAGTAGGGGAGGGAGTGCGGCGCCGTGCCGCTTGCTAACTCGCCGTCGCCCAGGGCTATAGCTAACCGATGACGCCGATTACAACTACGGCTGAACTTACCGCCTTTTGCGCGCGGCTGCGGGACCAGGCTTTCGTAGCCGTGGACACCGAGTTCATGCGCGAAACGACCTATTGGCCCAAGCTGTGCCTCATCCAGGCGGCGGCGGGAGGGGCCGAGGCGGTGATCGATCCGCTCGCCGAGGGACTAGACCTCGAGCCCTTCCTTGCGGTGATGCGCGATCCGGCGATCCTCAAGGTCTTTCACGCCGCCCGCCAGGACGTCGAAATCCTGAGCAATCTGGCGGCCATGCCGGCCCCGCTCTTCGACACCCAGGTGGCCGGCATGGCGGCGGGGTTTCCCGAGCAGGTCGCCTACGACGCCCTGGTGCGGCAGATGCTTGGAGCAGAGGTCGACAAGTCCAGCCGCTTCACCGACTGGGCGAGGCGGCCGCTCAGCGAGGCCCAGCTCGCCTACGCCTTGGCCGACGTGACCCATCTGGCCAGCCTCTATCCGATGCTGCGCGCCCGCCTCGAGGAGAGCGGGCGCCTGGCGTGGGTGATGGAGGAAATGGCGGCGCTCACCGACCCGGCGCTCTATGACACCGAACCGGAGAACGCCTGGAAGCGGCTGAAGCCCCGCCGTCATACCGCCAAGTACCTGGCGGTGCTCAAGGGCGTGGCCGCCTGGCGCGAGCGTGTCGCCCAGGACCGTGACCAGCCTCGCGGCCGCATCCTCAAGGACGACGTTATCGACGAGCTGGCCACCCAGGCGCCGACCACCTTGGAGGAATTGGCGCGGCTGCGTTCCCTCACCAAGGGGTTCGCTGGATCGCGGTTCGCCCCTGATCTCGTCGAGGCCATCCGCGCCGCCCTTAAGAGCCCGGAGACCTACGCCCCGGATCTCAAGCGCCAGGCCTCGCGGGCTTCGGCTTCCACTGGCGCGGTCGTCGAATTGCTCAAGGTGCTGCTCAAGGCGCGGGCCGAGGACGCTGGCGTAGCCTCCAAGCTGATCGCCACGGTCGCCGATCTGGAGAAGATCGCCGGCGATGACGAAGCGGACACGCCCGCCCTGGAAGGGTGGCGGCGCGAAGCATTCGGAGCCGATGCTCTGAAGGTCAAGCATGGCGAACTGGCCCTGGTGCTCGACGGGGCGAAGGTGCGCGTGGTGGAGGTTCGTCGTCGGCCGAGGATCCCAGAATCAACCTAGATCGAATCGGTCAGCCGGCGACCGGCGATTTTTCGCGTTTCGCGGCAGCGGGGCGGCGGATCTTCAATTCCCGGTCCAGAAGGTTCGCCAGGGTGGTGGCGCGCTTGGTGATCTGTTCGCCCAGCAGGATCGCTTCCCAGCCAGGGTCGGCCTGAAGCACGACCGCGGCGCCGCGCAGTTCGAGGCTGGCGTGGCGCAGGATATCCGGGCTGCGGCCGGAGAGGTCGCAGCCGAGGCGGATCGCCGCGCCGATGACCCGGGCCCGCTCGTAGCGCTCGGAATTGAGCAGGCGGCTGATAATCTCCGGCGCGGGGACGACGGTCGAACCTGTATGGCGACCGAAGGCGGCGCAGGCGAGGAACACCCGCTCGGGGTGGTCCATGCCGGCGATGGGGGCCCGCAGAACCTGCTCGAACACAAGATCGGCGCGATGATCGGGGTGAAGCTGGGCCCCGAAATCGGCCAGGCGGCAGGCGGCCGCCAGGAGGACGCCGTCGCGCGTGCCGAACTGGGGTTTCAGCTTGGCGAAGGCCGCGCCTATCCAGGTTTCCAGGGCCTCGCCGAGGGCCTCGGCCGCCTCGGCTCGCGCGCCGAGGGCCGCACAGCCCTGAACCAGGGGATCACGGTCGCGGACCGGGCCGCTCATGCAGTCCAAGAGCATGCCCTCGCGCAGGCCAAAGGCCGAGAGAACGACCCGCTCGACGCCCAGTTCCCTCACCAGGCCCTCGAGAACCGCCGCCGCGTGCGGCAGTCCCTCGACCCGGCGGCGCGAAATCCCCTCGATCCGTTCAAGCGAGCCGCGCGATTGCTGGCCGATGAAGCGTGCGGCGTCGAGGGCGTCGGCGCGGCTCAGCACATATTGGTGGATGATGCCGAGCGGATAATCGGTCATCCGCATATGCAGGAGGGCGAAGTTGCGCCACGCCCCGCCGACGGCGTTGAGGGTTGCGGCCCGGAAGTCACCGGCGAGGCTCTGGAGTTCACGGGCGACCTCGGCCTGGACGCGCGCTGCGTCGAAAGGGCCGGCGAGGTCGAAGGCGAAGGGGCCGAGCGGCAAGGTCACCCCGAGACCCGGCTCGCCGTTGGCGAGCTTGGTCAGTTCCAGGCTGGCCCCGCCAAGATCGCCGACCAGACCATCAGCCCCAGGCGCGCCGGCGATCACCCCCAAGGCGGCGAAGCGGGCTTCCTCCACGCCCGACAGCACGCGCAACTTGAGCCCGGTCTGGGCCTCGACCCGGCGGCAGAAATCGGGCCCGTCTCTCGCCTCGCGGACCGCGGCGGTGGCGGCGGTGTGAACCCGGGCCGGCTTCGCCGCCTCGACCAGGGCGCGGAAGCGGTCCAGGGCGATGATCGCCGTCTCGACGCCGTCCGGCGACAGGTAGTCGGTGGCGGCGAGGTCGCGGCCAAGGCCGGCGAGGACCTTTTCATTGAACACGGTCCAGATCGCCCGCCCATCGAGGCGATACATGACCAATCGGACGGAGTTTGAACCGACGTCGATGACGGCGGCGTCGGCCTGGCCGGGGCTAGCGCTGGAGGCCGACACGTTCAATGGCCCGCGGGAGATCCTTCACCTTGTGGCCGCGCCCGGAGAGCGATGGATTCGTCATGAAGTAGTTGTGAGCGGAAAAGGCGCCCTTGCGGTTCCACCCGGGCATACGGCGATATCCGCCCTCGCCGTCGAGGATCCAGCTCTGGGCCTCGTCGTTGAGGTTCGCGACCATGATTTGCTGAAGCACCTGCTGATGGACGGTGGGATTTTCCACGGGGGTCATCACTTCCACCCGCCGATCGAGGTTGCGCGGCATCCAGTCGGCCGAACTGATATGCACGCGCGTCACGTTGGACGGCATGGGCGCGCCGTTGGCGAAGGCGCTGATGCGGGCGTGCTCAAGGAAGCGTCCGATGATGCTCTTCACCCGGATATTGGCCGATAAGCCGGCGATGCCCGGGCGAAGGCAGCACACGCCGCGAATGATCAGTTCAATCGATACACCGGCGCAGCTTGCCGAATAGAGGGCGTCGATTATCTCCGGATCGACCAGGGAATTCATCTTGGCCCAGATCGCCGCCGGCTTGCCGGCTCGGGCGTTGATAGCCTCAACTTCGATCAGTTGGAGGAGGTCAGACTTGAGTGTGATCGGAGAATAGGAAAGCTTCTCCAGGCGCTCGGGCTGGGCATAGCCGGTGATGTAGTTGAACAATCGACCGGAATCCCGGCCGAGGGCGGCGTCGGTCGTGAAGAGCGACAGGTCGGTGTAGATCTTGGCAGTGACCGAGTGATAGTTGCCGGTGCCGTAATGGCAGTAGGTGCGTAGCCCCTCACCTTCGCGGCGAACCACCAGCGACAGCTTGGCGTGGGTCTTGTACTCAACGAACCCGAAGACGACGTGGACACCGGCCCGCTCCAGGTCGCGGGCCCACTTGAGGTTGGCCTCCTCGTCGAACCTAGCCTTGATCTCGACCAGGGCGACGACGTTCTTGCCATTTTCCGCCGCCTCGATCAGGGCGGCGACGATGGGGCTGTCTTTCGACGTACGATAGAGGGTCTGCTTGATGGCCAGGACGTTGGGATCGCGCGCCGCCTGCAACAGGAATTGCACGACGACATCGAAGCTCTCGAAGGGGTGATGGACCAGAATGTCCTTTTCGCGGATGGCTGCGAAGCAGTCGCCGCCGTGGTCACGGATGCGCTCAGGGAACCGCGGCAGGAAGGCTGGAAACTTCAGCTCGGGGTGATCCGCCGGAATCAGCTCCGACAGCTGGGCGAGGCCGAGTTTTCCATCGACCCTGACCACGTCCTGGGCCTCGGCCCTAAGTCCATCGACGATGAACTCGCGCAGGTCGTCGGGCATGGAGGCGGAAACCTTCACCCGGACTACCGATCCGAGCCGGCGGCGCTTCAGGCGCGCCTCGAATTCGCGGACCAGATCTTCGGCTTCCTCTTCGATCTCAACGTCGCTGTCGCGGATCAGGCGGAAGAGGCCGCTGCCCTCGACCTTGCAGCCCGGAAAAAGCTTGTCGAGGAACAGGATAAGGAAGCTCTCCAGAGCCAGGAAACGGCGCTGCGCCTTGCGCCGGCCGTTGCGTTGGGGGGGCAGCTCCCAGAATCTGGGGACATTATTGGGCACCGGGACGAGGGCGTAGAGCTCGCGACTGTCCGAACGTCGGCGCAGTTTGAGCGCCAGAGCGAAGCCCAGGTTGGGGATGAAGGGGAAGGGGTGGGCCGGGTCGATGGCGAGGGGCGTCAAGACAGGGAAGATGCTGGCTGAAAAAATCGCTTCGGCGGCCGCACGATCGGTTGCGGTCACATCCCTGGCGTCCAGGAGGCGAAGGCCTTCGAGGGCCAGTTCGCCGCGCAGCTCCAGCCAAAGACGTTGCTGGTCGTGCATGAGGTGGTTGGCCTCAGCGTTGACCTTGCGAAGTTGCTGGCCGGCCGTGAGCCCGTCCTGGCTGAGCACCCTGACGCCCTCGCGGACCTGCCCTTTGAGACCGGCGACGCGGACCATGTAGAATTCATCGAGATTGTTGGCCGAGATCGACAGGAATCGCACCCGCTCGAGAACCGGATGGCGCGGATTGCCGGCTTCCTCGAGAACCCGACGATTGAAGGCCAGCCAGGAAAGCTCACGGTTGAAGAACCGTTCCGGTGAGTTGATCAGGGCAGCGTGGGGCTCGCCCACCCGATCCACTGGGGGCGCTGGTCTGGTGGCGGCGGTCGACAGCTCGGTCATGCGGCGCCGGAGTTACTCTGCGAGCGGGGAGGAAGTTGGAAGCACCTTTTTGGCCCAGGCGGCGAAGGCCCGCAAGGTCTCACCCCGCCGGATCGAGTGTTCCGTCCTCGTCCTGGACAATCCGCGCCACTAGAGCGCGAGTGACTTCACGCTTCTCGGTCCCGGCCAATTCATCGATTCGGCGGACTATGTCTTGCATGGCCGGCGCCGAGCGCTCAATCCGCCGCAGAATATAGGCCTCGACCCCCGTTTTCGGCTCGATATTCCGCTCACTGAACAATTTCTTCATTATGCCCAGCAGCAGGGCGTCATCGGGCGGCTCGATCTGCGCCGCGGTCAGGGCATTGAGCCGTGATCGGAGGTCGGCCAGGCGGACGGCCCAGGTCGAGGGCATGGTCCGGCCGGTGATGAGAAGGGCGGCGCCGGTGTCGGCCATGTTCATCAGGTGGAACAGCGAGTCTTCATCCAGAGGGCGGTCAGCATCATCCAGGAGGATTGGGGCGGAGCCAGCGGCCAGGACCTCGATCGCTCCCGGCACGGCTGTCACCGCCCCGACGGACGCCGCCCAGGCGCGCGCCATGTGGGTCTTGCCGGACCCGGAAGGTCCGATGAGGGCCAGCTTGCCGCCGGGCCAGCGAGGCCAGCTGTCGATGGCAGCCACCGCCGCCGCATTGCTTCGCGAGACGATGAAGTCCTCGCGGGCATGCGATGGCGCCCGACCAAGATCGAGCCTGAGCTGATGGCCGAAGCCGATATCGGGTGATGAACTTGTCACAAGCCGGAATCTAGGCGATCCGTCGGCGCCCTGCCATGGGCGTCCCTGATGCAACGCGCGAGGCGGCTATTGCGCTGCCCGCCGACCGCCGCGGCGAAGCTCCGTGACCGGCCGGTCAAGACCGGCCAGGGCGGCAAGCATCGCGCGGCGACCCTCGGCGACGGCCGGGTCATAGGCCTTCCAGTTGCGGATTTCGATCCTGTCCACGTCGGGCAGCACGAGGAGATCTGTTTCCTGCCGCGCCACGGCCGTGTCACGCGCCGCCGTGACGGTGGCCGCCCGCATCAGCAGGGAGACTATCGGCGGCCCGTTGCGCCATTCTCCCGACAGGAACCATTTCAGCAATGATTTTGGGACCTGGACCTCGCGCGCCTCGATGCTCCGGCCACGGCCGACGTCGACGCCGATGATCGGTCCGTCGTGGAGGGTGCGCATCACATCGGCCGGGAAGTTGTTCAGCACTGCTCCGTCGACCAGGACGTCCTCACCCACGGTGACCGGCGGCAGCACGCCAGGGAGCGACAGCGAGGCGCGCAGCACCTCCCGCACCGGGCCGCGGCGGTCGATCTGATAAGCGCCGGTGGTGAGATTGGTCGTGCCGCAAAAGAGTGGCAGCCACAGATCGCAGATCTGGCGATCGCCGAAATTCTCGGCCAGGCGCTCACGGACCTTCTCGCCGCGCGTCATGGCGATCATGGGCCAGGTCAGATCGGCCACCGGACTGCTGTCGACGAAAGCTTTGCGAATGCGGCGGTCGAGTTCATCGTCGTCCCAGCCCATGGCGATCCCGGCCCCGACGATGGCCCCCATCGACACGCCGCCGATGAAATCGATCGGGACGCCGGTCTCGCGCAGGGCGCGGACCGCTCCGATGTGGGCGTAGGCCCGGGCCGCCCCACCGGAAAGCACCAGGCCGACGGCCCGACCGGTGATCACTCGGGCGAGCCGATCGAGATCGTCCTGGCGCGCGGCCCGAACATGGAAGAGGCGAAGCGGCGCGAGCGCCGCCGTCCACGCCGCCGAACCACGCGGAACGGCGCAACTGGCATCCTGGAGCAGCACCAGGTCGCCTGCCGCCGGCGCCGGCGGCGAAGGATGGACGCCCATTCCAGCCGGCGGAGGGCTGCTCCCAAGCCCCACCCGGACGACCGCATCGACCTGGCGGCCGACCACGATCTTCCAGTAGGCCTCGTCGTATTCGGCCGCATAGAGCACGTATTCGTGGGCCGCCTCGATGCCGGTGAGCCACTCAGGTGTGTCGGGGCCGGTCTCGTCGGCGACGACCGCGACCGAGTGACCCAGAATGCGGATTCGCTCGGCGACCTGATCCACGAAGGCGCGGACCCGGACCCCGGGTGAGACGCCGATGAATCCGAAGACCCTCCGCGACCCGGAGGCCTCGACATGGGCCGGCGGGTGCACCCTGGCGAGGACCAGGCGCGCGATGTCGAGCGCCAGTCCGGGCTCCGCCTGGGTGGCGCGAAGAAAGGCCTCTCGCGGCAAGGCGTCCAGTTCGCTGTCCCTGAGAGCGAAGACGTCGGCGGTGTGGGGTACGCCGGCGATCAGGGCCATCTCGCCCACCGCCTCGCCCGGATGGATAAGACCAAGGCCGCCAGGCGGTCCGCCATCGCCGAGCTTCACCGCCAGTCGCCCGGCTCGAAGGAAGTAGAGCTGATTCGCCTCGTCGCCGGCCTCGAACAGCGGCACGCCGCCGGGCAGGCAAAAGCCAACGGCCTCGCCGGCGGCGGCCTGGCGATCGAACAGGTCGGCGAGGGAGGTGAGCGGACCAGGGTGAGGCGTTCGGGTCACCGCCATTTCCTAGCGCCCCGCGGCCAAGCTGGCGATTCTTCCCTCGGCCTTGCGGCGCGGTATATGGCGAGGGCCATGCCTCAACTTTCCACCGCCCTCGACATCAACGACGAGAGCTTCCGGCTCCTGAAGTCCGCTAATCAGGCCCTCGCCGCAACTCTGCGCGAGCGGGTCGCGGAGGCCGCGCTCGGCGGTCCGGCGGCGGCTCGCAAGCGTCACGCCGACCGCGGCAAGCTCCTGCCCCGTGAGAGGGTCGAGCGGCTCCTCGACTTCGGCGCCCCGTTCCTCGAAGTCGGCCAGCTCGCCGCTTTCGACCTGTACAATCACGAGGCTCCTGGGGCCGGATTGATCACTGGCGTCGGTCGGGTGTCAGGGCGCGAAGTGATGGTCATCGCCAACGACGCCACGGTCAAAGGCGGGGCCTATTTCCCGATGACCGTGAAGAAGCATCTGCGGGCTCAGGAAATCGCCCTCCAGAACCGCTTGCCGTGCGTCTATCTGGTCGACAGCGGCGGGGCCAATCTGCCGTTCCAGGCCGAGGTGTTTCCCGACCGAGACCACTTCGGCCGCATCTTCTACAATCAGGCCCGGATGAGCGCGGCGGGACTCTCGCAGATCGCCTGCGTGATGGGATCGTGCACGGCCGGCGGCGCCTATGTGCCAGCGATGAGCGACGAGACGATCATCGTTCGCGGCCAGGGGACGATCTTCCTGGGAGGCCCTCCGCTCGTCAAGGCGGCCACGGGCGAGGTGATTTCGGCCGAGGAACTGGGCGGCGCTGACACCCATGGCCGCCTTTCCGGCGTCGTCGACCATGTGGCCGCCAATGACGAACACGCCCTCACGATCGTCCGCTCGATCGTCGGCAACCTCAACAGCGTCAAGCGCGTCGAACTCGACCTGCGCCCGGCGGCGCCTCCCGCCCATGATCCGGCCGAGCTTTATGGACTGATCCCCACCGATGTGCGCGCGCCCTATGAAGTGCGCGAGGTAATCGCCCGCATCGTCGACGGCTCGGAGTTCGATGAGTTCAAGGCGCTGTATGGCGTCACCGTGGTGTGCGGATTCGCGCGCATATGGGGCTATCCGGTCGCCATTCTGGCCAACAATGGCGTTCTATTTTCCGAAAGCGCGCTCAAAGGCGCGCATTTCATCGAGTTGGCCTGCCAAAGGCGGGTGCCACTCATCTTCCTGCAGAATATTTCCGGATTCATGGTCGGCGGAAAGTACGAGGCTGGCGGCATCGCCAAGGACGGCGCCAAGCTGGTGACCGCGGTCGCCTCGGCCGAAACGCCGAAATTCACCGTTCTTATTGGTGGCTCGTTCGGGGCTGGCAACTACGGCATGTGTGGCCGGGCCTTCAGTCCAAGGTTCCTATTCACTTGGCCCAACAGCCGCATCAGCGTCATGGGCGGGGAACAGGCGGCCAGCGTCCTGGCCACAATCCGTCGCGACGCCCTCGAAGAGCGAGGCGAGAGTTGGAGCGCTGAGGCCGAGGAAGAATTCAAGGCTCCCGTCAGGGCCCGCTATGAGAGCGAGGGCGATCCCTATCACGCCACCGCCCGGCTTTGGGACGACGGAATCATCGATCCGGTCCAGACCCGCGACGTCCTGGGCCTGGCGATCAGCGCCTCGCTCAACGCCCCGATTCCCGAAACCCGTTTCGGCGTTTTCCGAATGTAGGAGGCCCCATGGCCAACCCGATCGCCGACCCTCTGGTCGAAGGCGCCGATACCGACACCCAGTCCACTACGGTGCGAATCGAGGCCGCCGACGACGGCGCCGTCACCGTGATCATCAACCGGCCGGAGCGGAAAAACGCCTTCAACGCCGAGGTGATCGCCGCGCTCAAAGCGGCGTTCGACACCCTCGAAGGCGCCGACGGGGTGCGGGTGATCTTCCTCACCGGGGCCGGCGGGACATTCTCGGCCGGCGCCGATCTGGAATGGATGCGTGACGCCGCCGACCACACCGAGGCCGACAACCGCGACGACGCCATGGCCATGGCGGTGATGCTCAAGCGCCTGCACGACCTGCCGGCCCTTACCGTCGCCCTGGTCGAAGGGGCGGCCTTCGGCGGCGGGGCGGGACTGGCCGCGGCTTGTGACCTGGCCCTGGCGACGGCGGATGCGAAATTCGCTTTTTCCGAGGTCAGGCTTGGCTTGGTGGCGGCGACCATCAGTCCCTACGTGGTCGCCGCGATCGGACCCCGGCGCGCGAGGAGCCTCTTCGCTACCGGCAGATCGTTCGACGCCGCCTTCGCCCGCGAGATTGGTCTGATCGACGAGGTCGCCGCCGACACCGCGGGGCTGGCGGCGCTGCGGGACAAGATTATCGCCGACATCAAGCTTTGTGGGCCCAGCGCCGTGGCCGAATCCAAGCAACTCGTCGCCCACGTAGCTGGCCGGCCGATCGATCACGGCCTGATGGAAGACACCGCGCGCCGCATCGCTCGCGCCCGGGTCGAGCCCGAGGGCCAGGAGGGCGTGCGCGCCTTTCTCGCGCGCCGACCGCCGGCCTGGACGCAGACGTGATCCGATCGGTCCTGATCGCCAATCGCGGCGAGATCGCCCGGCGGATTGTCCGCACCGCCCGGCGGCTCGGCGTGGCCACCGTGGCCGTCTATTCCGAGGCCGACGCCGGGGCGGCCCATGTTCGGGAAGCGGACGACGCTATCGCCATCGGTCCGGCCCCGGCGCGCGACAGCTATCTGCGCGGCGAGACGATCATCGCCGCCGCCCGCCAGGCGGGCGCCGAGGCCATTCATCCGGGCTATGGCTTTCTCTCCGAGAACGCCGCCTTCGCCGAACAGGTGATCGCCGAGGGCCTGGTGTGGGTCGGACCGCCGTCGGCGGCGATCCGCGCCATGGGGCTGAAGGACGCCGCCAAGCGCCTGATGGCCGAGGCCGGCGTTCCGGTCACTCCCGGCTATCTCGGCGAGGATCAGGACAGCGCCAGATTGGCCGATGAGGCGGCCGCGATCGGCTGGCCGGTGCTGATCAAGGCGGTGGCCGGCGGCGGCGGCAAGGGCATGCGCAAGGTCGAAGGGGCGGCGGGGTTCGCCGAAGCCCTGGCCAGCGCCAAGCGCGAGGCCGTGTCGGCGTTCGGCGATGATCGGGTCCTGCTCGAAAAGTTCGTCACCCGGCCTCGCCACATCGAGGTGCAGGTCTTCGCCGACTCCCATGGTGCCGCGGTCCATCTCTTCGAGCGCGATTGCTCCATCCAGCGCCGCCACCAGAAGATCATCGAGGAAGCGCCGGCGCCTGGGATGGACGAGGCCACCCGCCAGGACCTGTGCGCGGCGGCGGTGCGCGCCGCCAGGGCGGTGGACTATCGCGGCGCCGGAACGGTGGAATTCATCGCCGACGCCTCCGAGGGACTGCGCCCCGACCGCATCTGGTTCATGGAAATGAACACCCGCCTCCAGGTCGAACATCCGGTCACCGAGGCGATTACCGGCCTCGACTTGGTGGAATGGCAGCTGATCGTGGCCTCGGGTGGGGCGCTGCCCCTGACCCAGGAGGAGATCGCGATCCATGGCCACGCCATGGAGGCGCGGCTCTACGCCGAGGATCCCGCCAACGGCTTCCTGCCTTCGGTAGGCGCCCTGACGACGTTCCACCTGCCGGCCAGGGTGCGCGTCGACGCCGCGGCAGGGCAGGGGGATATGGTGAGCCCCTACTATGATCCGATGCTGGCTAAACTGATCAGCCATGCGCCGACGCGCCAGGCGGCCGCCACCGCTCTCGCGGATGCGTGCGCGGAAGTTCGCGTTTGGCCGGTCAAGACCAATGCCTGGTTGCTGAGCCGCTGCCTGAGGGACGAGGATTTTTCGGCCGGCGACGTCGACACCGGATTCATCGATGCTCGACTGGAAAGCCTGACCTCTCGTCCCACACCGGATCGGCAGGCCAAGGTTGCCGCCGCAGCCGCTTTCGCCGTGGATCGCGCATCTGGCGTGACGCCCGATCCATGGAAGCAAGGACTGGGAGGATTCCGGCTCAACCAGCCGCCTGGGGCCCCGATGCGGCTCTATTTCGAGGGCGAAGCCGTCGACATCATCATCACGGGCCTTGGCGGCGAGCAGATGACCGGCCGTATGGGCGAGGAGATGTTCGCGGCCACGCGGCTGGGCGAAACTGAGTTCGCGGTCGAGGGCGAGACGGTCTCCGTGGCCGGTGGCGAACGAAGCGAGAAAGTGGCCTTCCGGCAGGGGGCCGCCTTCAGCTTTCAGCGCGCCCACGCCGCGGCCACCGACGCCGCCGGGACGGCCGATGGGGCGCTTCGCACGCCGATGCCGGGCCGTATTGTCGGCGTCGAGGCGAAGGTCGGCGACAGGGTCAAAACGGATCAGGTCCTGGTGACGCTCGAGGCGATGAAGATGGAACACGCCCTCAAGGCCCCGTTCGACGGCGTGGTGATGGAGGTCTGCGTGAGCGAGGGCGATCAGGTCGCAGAGGGAATCCTCGCCATCCGCCTCGAGGACGCCGACTGAAGTGAGTCTGCACCTGATCAAGCTCTGCGTCGGCTGCGATACTGTTGAAGAATTGATCGCGTGGCGCGCCCAGTCCGACCGGCCGGGCGAAGCGTGGAAGATGCGCACCCGCCAGACGCCCAAGCGGGCCGCCGAACTCGTCGACGGGGGATCTCTCTACCGGGTCTACCGCGGCCTCATCCTTTCGCGCCAGCGCATCCTGGGGGTGGAGACGGTCGCGGAGGGTGCGCGGCGGCGCTGCGAAGTCACCCTCTCCGAAGAGGTCGTCCGGACGTTGCCGACGCCCCGCCGCGCCTTCCAGGGCTGGCGCTACCTGCCGGTCGCCGACGCCCCGCCCGATCTCAGCTTCGGTGGCATGGAGGAGTCGATGCCTCCCGATCTCGTTCAGCGACTGCGGGAGCTGGGCGCCTGGTAGGTCAGACCGCCAGGTTGTCGATCAGCCGCGCCCGGCCAAGGCGGGCGGCGGCGAGGATGCGGGCCGGGCCGGGTAGGGGGCCGGGCCCGAGGCGATCGAGGGTCTCCGGATCGCGAACCTCGAGATAGTCGATCGGATCGAAGCCGGCGCCGGCCAGGACTTCGACCGCTTCAGCCTCGGCTTCGGCAATCCGGGCGCCACGGGAAAGGGCCGCGGCGGCGTTCGCCAGGCTCTGATGGAGCATCGAGGCCACTTGGCGCTCGGCGGTGGTCAAGTAGGCGTTGCGCGAGGAGAGAGCCAAGCCGTCCACGTCGCGGACGATCGGGGCGCCGAGGATCTCCACGTCGAGGTCGAGGTCTCGCGCCAGGGTGCGTATGACTTGCAGCTGCTGGTAGTCCTTTTCGCCGAACACCGCGATGTCGGGGGCGGCCTGGATGAGCAGTTTGGCGACCACGGTGGCCACGCCGGTGAAGTGCTGTGGGCGGAAGGCGCCCTCGAGAGGGGCCGAGACTCCGGCGACGCTGACGGTCGTGCTGAAGCCGGCGGGGTACATGGCCGCTGCCTCGGGCGAATAGACGAGATCGCACCCGGCGCTGGCGAGCTGGCGGACATCGCCCGCCTCGTCGCGCGGATAGGCCTGGAAGTCCTCGCCGGGCGCGAACTGGGTCGGGTTGACGAAGATGCTGGCGACGATGAAGTCCGACCGCGACCGCGCTAGGGCGATCAGCGACAGATGGCCGGCGTGGAGCGCCCCCATGGTCGGGACCAGCCCGACCCGATCGCCGCCGGCGCGGATCGCGGCGAGGCGGGCGCGAAGCTCGGCCGGCGTGCGGACAATGGGGCAGGAACGCATGGCGGGGTTCCAGTCGAGGCCGGCTTATGGATGAGCGGGCCAAGGCCGTCCAGGCGCCCTTGCGCCGGACGCGGCGATGCCGCAATCAAACCCTATCAGCCGAGTCTGGACCGAGCCTGTCCATGACGTCCGGCGAGGGGGCCTCGATTGCCGACAGCGCGGATCATCGTGATCGGGAACGAGAAAGGCGGGGCCGGCAAGTCCACCGTCGCTGCTCACCTCACTACCGCCCTGATGCACGAAGGCGCCGCGGTGGCGGTGCTCGACCTCGACGTCCGCCAGCGCTCCACCGAACGGTTTTTCGTCAATCGGGCGGCCTGGGCCCAATCGCAGGGCGTGCTGCTATTCCAGCCATCTTCCCATCGGTGTGTCGAAGAGCCTGCCGACTTGGCCGAGGCGATGGCAGCGTCGGCTGACTTCGTGGTGATCGACACGCCCGGCGCCGACACCGAACTGTCTCGCGCCGCCCACCAGAAGGCCGATCTCATCGTCACGCCGATGAACGACAGCTTCGTGGACTTCGATGTCCTGGGCGTGGTCGATCCTCTCACGCTCGATGTCGTGCGCCCAAGCTTCTATGCCGAAACCGTGTGGGAGGCTCGCAAGCTGCGCGCCGGCCAGCGCGGTGGCTCGATAGATTGGGTGATTCTGCGCAATCGCCTGGCCCCGCAGGAAGCGCGCAACCGCCGACGGGTCGATGAGCGTCTTGCCACGCTCGGCCGGCGCATCGGCTTTCGCGCCATCGCCGGATTGCGCGACCGAGTGATTTATCGCGAACTCTTCCCGTTCGGTCTCACGGTCACCGATCTCTCCCGCGCCGTGCGTCCGATCCAGGTATCGCTCGGCCATGTGGTGGCGCGCCAGGAATTGCGCATGCTGATGTACGAACTGGGGCTGACGGGAGTCGTCGCGGCGGCGGAATAGATGCTGGCCCTGGCCCTCGGCATTGTCGCCCTGGCGGTCCTCGCCATCATCGGCCGTCATGGGAAAGCCCTGCGGCTCAATCGCCAGCTCCCATCGGTCCTGCTCTCGGTCCTGGCCGCCGCGGGCGCGGTCGCGGCGGCTCTGCGTGGCGCCTGGGTGATTGGCCTAGCCATGATCGGGCTGGCGGTCTGGCTCGGCCTTGGCGGCCGCCGGACGGTCGCCGAGACTACCCGTTCAGGGGAGATGCAGCCGTCCGAGGCGCGAGCAATTCTCGACGTGGGGCCGGAGGCGAGCACCGCCGAGATCGAAGCGGCCTGGCGACGACTGATGCTGCGCGCGCACCCTGACCACGGCGGCTCGCCGGGCCTGGCCGCTCAACTCAACGCGGCGCGCGCCCGCCTCATCAAGAAAACGTGAAGTCAGCCCGGACCGCCCACGGCGCAATCGCCGCCGCGGGAACGGACAGCGCCGCAGGCTTCGCGGGCGCTGACTTCGGTGAAGCCGCCGAATCGGGCCCGATAGGAACGCCCGCGTCCGTCGACCGAGCCTTCGGCGTCATCGAAATGGCGCGGGAACAGGCGGGCCACATGTTCGATTTCGGCGCGAGCCTGATGCTTGCTACGAAATTCTCCGACCTGGACCCACCAGTTGCGGGTTTCGCGGGCGCGGGGGGTAGACCGGGCGGCGGGGGTCATGGAAGGGGAAACCGTCATTGGGGCGGGGCTCGCGGAGGCGCGCGTCAACACCACTCCAATCGGGTCGGCGTCACCCTCGCCCTGCCAGACGGGGGGGCGCACCAGGGTTACGCCAGCGCCGGGCTGCGAGCCGAACATATTCTGTGTCAGCATCAGTCTCTCGCCCCGATCGCGCCGCTCTTCGATGTCGAAGCCCGTCAGCAACAGGCCCTCGACGTTGGCGTTGCGAACCGCGCCGGATGAACTTCCCATCACCACGGCGATCAGCCGGTGGCCGTTGCGCACCGCCGAGGCGTCGAGGTTGAAACCGGCCGCGTTGGTGAAACCGGTTTTGAGGCCATCCACGCCTGGCATTTTTCCCAGGAGGTGGTTGGTGTTGTACATCGTCTTGCCGCGGTAGGTGAACTCTTGCTGGCCGAAGAAGCTGTAATATTGAGGAAAATCGCGCAGGATCGCCCGCGTCAGAATGGCGATGTCGTGCGCGGAGGTGATCTGGCGACTGTCGGGCAGGCCGTTGGCGTTCACATAGCGAGTGTTGACCATGCCAAGCTGCTGGGCCTTGAGGGTCATCAGGGCCGCAAAGCGCGATTCCGTGCCGCCGATGCGCTCGGATACCGCCACGGCCATGTCGTTAGCCGAGTGCACGGCCATGGCGTGCAGGGCGTTCTCAACCGTGATCGTCTCGCCAGCCCTCAGCCCGAGCTTGGTGGGCGGCTGGGCGGCGGCCAAGGGAGAAACCACGATCTCGTCGGTAAGGTGGAGGCGGCCGGCGGCCAGGGCCTCGAACGCGAGGTAGAAGGTCATTACCTTGGTGACGGAGGCCGGGTACCGCGGGCTGTCGGCGCGCTCGGAGTAAAGAATCTCGCCCGTTTTGGCGTCCATCACGATCGCCGTATTCTTCGGCTCGTAAGTGGGCACGCGTAGATTAGGCAACTGGGCCGCGGCCAAGGTCGGCAATGAACCGAGCGCAACGCCCAGAACAAGCGTTGCGGCAGCGCGGGCGACATGGCGGGCGGTTAAACTCAAAGGCCGACTCCAGGATCGGTGAATGGTTCCGACGTAAGTCACCGTCGATTGAATGTTAACCGCAACATGGGTCTAGCATCCTTTCACGAAGGTAAACAATTCTTGAGCGGCGTGATCGTTCAGTCGCCGAACCAGGAATGGTGCGATGCACAAAAATGGTTTGACTTTTGCAATGCAGCATGAGATTGTAGGCTTGGATGCGGCGAAAATCGCATCGAACCCCATCCTCGCGTGACCAACTCGGGTCCGCACCAGAACAGTTTTCAGGAGCTAGATTATGGCCACCACCACCCAGGCGGCGAAATCCGCCGTCGAGCAATTCACCACCGTCGGCAACAAGGCTTTCAAGGATTCCTTCGATAAGTCCCTGAGCGCCCTGAGCGAACTCAACGCCCATTCCAAGATGAACTTCGAAGCCGCCGTCGCCTCGGTCACCGCCGCTACGAAGGGCGCCGAAGCCCTGGGCGCGCACGCCGCCGCCTACTCCAAGAAGTCGGTGGAAGACCAGGTCGCCGCCGCCAAGACCATCGCCGCGGCCAAGAGCGTTCAGGAAGTCGTCGAACTGCAGACGGCCTATGCCAAGAGCGCCTTCGAGGCCTATGTCGCCGAGATGAACAGGATGGCCGAAACCGTCGCCGTCTCGGTCAAGGAGTCGGTGTCGCCGATCAATGAACGATTCACCGCTTTCGTCGAGCGCATCCAGGCCGCGCGCTGAGCCGTGCGGGTCGCCTTACGAGGCGATTGAAGTAAGATCGAGGCCCGGGCCGAGAGGTCCGGGCCTTTTTCTTTCGCGCCGGCTCCGGCCGCGCTATCAGTTGCGGCGATGAGCACGCCCGACGAACGTCTCGCCGCCCTCAACATTGTCCTGCCGGAGCCGGTGGCGCCGGTGGCCAACTACGTGCCTTTCGTGCGCGCCGGCGACCTCGTTCACATTTCCGGACAGGTCTCGGTCGACGCCACCGGCGGATTGCGGGGCGTGGTCGGCGGGGATCTCGATCTGGCCGCCGGCCAGGCGGCCGCGCGCCTGTGCGCGATCAATCTCATCGCCCAGTTCAAGGCGGCATGCGAGGGCGACCTTGGCCGGGTGAGGCGGGTGGTGAAACTCGGCGGCTTCGTCCAGGCCGGGCCGGAATTCTTTCAGATCCCGCAGGTGGTCAATGGCTGCTCCGACCTTATGGTCGAGGTGTTCGGCGAGGCGGGTCGACATGCGCGCTCGGCAGTGGGTGTCTACCGCCTGCCGTTGAATTTCGCGGTCGAAGTCGATGCGGTGATCGAAGTCTGAGATGAAGGAAACCTTCGGCGAAGCCTGGGACCTGTTGTTCACTCCCCCGATCGCCCATCGCGGACTTTGGGGACCGGACGCCTGTCCGGAGAATTCCCTGGCCGCCTTCCAGGCCGCCTGCGCGGCCGGTTACGGCATCGAACTCGACGTCCAGCTCTCCGCTGATGGCGAGGCGGTGGTGTTCCACGACGCAACTCTGGTGCGGATGACCGGGGCCGACGGCCGCGTCGCCGACCACACCGCGGCGGAGCTCGGACAGCTTCGCCTGCGAGACAGCGACGAAACCATACCCACCCTAGCTGACGTGCTGGCCCTCGTCGGGCGCCGCGCGATGATCCATATTGAGATCAAGTCGGCGTTCGGCGATGTCGGCCGCCTCGAGCGCCGGGTCCATGAGGTGCTGATCGACCACAACGGGCCCACCTGCGTGATCGGCTTCAATCCCTATTCCCACGCCTGGTTCGCCGATCATCATCCAAAGGTCCTGCGCGGTCTGGACAGCTACAGCTATCGCGACGGCGAGGCCCGACACCTGGCCCCCGAGTTGCGCAAATCCTTCGCCCGACTCGAGCACGTGGAGATCGCCCGGCCTCATTTCCTGGCGCTCAGCCTCGATATGCTTCCCAGCGCGCGCGCCGCGGCCCTGCGCGCCAAAGGCCTGCCGATCGTCGCCTGGACAGTGCGCGAGCCGGCGCAATGGGAGGCCGTCAAGGCGCATTGCGACAACCTCATCTTCGAGGGCTTCGCCGCGTGACGGCCCTGAAGGCCGAGGTCGAGGTCCATAGCCGGATTGCCGAGATCGACCGCCAGGCCTGGGAGCGCTGCGCCGCGGGCGCCGGGACGCCGGCTAATCCTTTCGTGGCGTATGATTTCCTCGATATCCTCGAGGTCTCCGGCTGCGCCGCGCCGCGCGCCGGCTGGGCTCCGCAGCACCTGAGCGTACGCGACGAGGCCGGCGAAGTTGCGGCGGTGGCGCCGCTCTATGCCAAGTCTCACAGCCAGGGTGAATACATCTTCGACCATGCCTGGGCCGACGCCTATGAGCGGGCGGGCGGGCGCTACTACCCCAAACTGGTCTCGGCCTCGCCCTTCTCGCCGGTCACGGGTCCTCGACTGATGGTCCGCGCCGGCGTCGACCACGCCGCCGGCCAGGTTCTGCTGCTGCGCGGCGCGATCGAGCTTTGCCGACGATTTGGGGCCTCGGGACTGGGCGTCAACTTCCCGACCGAGGCGGAGTGGCGGTTCCTGGGGCGCCAGGGGCTCTTGCTGCGGCAAAACCAGCAATATCACTGGCTGAACGATGGCTACCAGGATTTCGACGGCTTCCTGGCGGCTCTGTCATCGGCCCGGCGCAAGACGATCCGCCGCGAACGACGAGAGGCCCAGGCGGGGCTGGAGATTCTTCGCCTGACCGGCGAGGCGATCACCGAGGACCACTGGGACGCCTTCTTCGCCTTCTATATGGACACCGGTTCGCGAAAATGGGGCCAGCCCTATCTCAATCGCCGGTTCTTCTCCTTGCTCGGCGAGCGGATGGCCGACCAGGTCATGCTAGTGATGGCCCGTCGCGGCGGCCGCTGGATCGCCGGCGCGCTCAACCTGATTGGCGGCGACTGCCTCTTCGGGCGCAACTGGGGCTGTCTCGAGGAAGTGCCATTTCTGCACTTCGAGCTCTGTTACTATCAGGCGATCGAGTTCGCCATCGGCGCCGGGCTGGCCCGCGTCGAGGCCGGGGCCCAGGGCCAGCACAAGATTTCCCGGGGCTATCTGCCGCGGGCGGTCTACTCGGCCCACTACATCGCCGACGCCGCCCTGCGCGCACCGGTGGCGCGCTATCTCACCGAGGAGCGGCGCAACGTGCAGGGCGAGATGGACTGGCTGGCGGAGGAGTTCTCGCCTTTCCGGCAGGCGAGCCGATGAGCCTCTGGCCCCCCGACGTTGTGCTCGAAGGCCGTCATGCGCGCCTGTCGCCGCTCGAGCGCGAACATGGTTCCGGCCTGGCCGAGGCGGTCAAGGATGGCGAGCTGTGGAAGCTCTGGTACACCTCCGTCGCCACCCCTGCGGAAATGCGCGCCGATGTTGATCGCCGCCTCGCCTTGCGGGCCGAGGGCTCCAGCCTTCCGTTCGCGGTGTTCGAACGCGCGAACGGCGAGCCCGTCGGCATGACCACTTACATGAACATTGATGCGATCAATCGACGGCTCGAGATCGGCGCCACTTGGTATCGCCGGCGGGTCCAGAGAACGGTGATCAACACTGAATGCAAGCGCCTCTTGCTGAGCCACGCTTTCGAGATCCTGGACTGCATCGCGGTCGAGTTCCGCACACATTTCTTCAATGCCGCCAGTCGCCGGGCCATCGAGCGGCTAGGCGCCACGCTCGACGGCGTCCTGCGCAGCCATTCACGCCTGGCCGATGGCAGCCTGCGGGACACCTGCGTCTATTCGATCATCGCCAGCGAATGGCCGGCGGTGCGCGGCAACCTCGACAGTCGGTTGGCACGAAGCCGCTAGGATCCGTTCCACGCCTCTTGGAGCTTGCCGCGAAGCGCCCCGTCCACCTCGCTCGGCGCGCTGAGAGCCAGCCGCGATTTCAGGCGTTCAGACCACGGTTCCGAGCGCGGGGGCGCGAGCCCGGCAGCTTCGTCCGACCGGAGGGCAAGGCCGAGAACCACGCCGCCGCCCTTCACCGGCCGGGCGGCGGCGAACTGGAAAGTGCGCGACCAGGCCGTGTAGCCCTTGCGGGCGGTCCGCAAGGCGCCGGGCAAGGCCAGTGAGGCGGCATCGATCGCTTCGTAAATCTTGCGGGCGTGCGGGTCGGTCCATAGGGCGGTGATGAGGGCGTCGGGATCGCGCCATGCCGAACTCGATCCGAACGCTTCCGATAGCACCTGCGACGCCCGGTTCTGCATCAGGCCGTGCGTCTGCTTGAACCAGGCCAGGCGCGCGCGATGCGTGGTTTCGGGGCACGTGCTGGCGATCTCGACCCACTCGGCGAGGCTCTTGCCGGTCGCCTTCTCCAGGCTCTCGCGCATGGATGCGAAATACTTGGCCTGGCGTTCGGTGAGGTTGGGTATCTCGGTCATGGTTGGACGGCTCCATCCTTGATAGGTGTTGGAGCCTATCACCCAAAGGCCCTTCGATCATGGACCTCGATGGCGTCTACGATCCTGAGAACATCTTCGCCAAGATCGTGCGCGGAGAGATCCCTTGCGCCAAAATCTTCGAGGACGCCGAAACCATGGCCTTCATGGACGCCTTTCCCCAGGGGCCGGGGCACAGCCTAGTGGTGCACAAGCACAGCAGGGCCCGCAACCTCCTCGACGCCGAGTCGGGCGATCTCGCGGCGATCATCGCCACGGTTCAGAAGGTGACGCGCGCCGTGCGGGCCGCGCTCAATCCCGACGGCATTACGGTGATGCAGTTCAACGGGGCGGCCGCGGGGCAGACGATCTATCACCTGCACTTCCACATCATTCCGCGGTGGAGTGGGCGAGCGCTCGGTCGCCATGCCGAGGAACCCTCGAATCCGGATCAGCGGGCCGATCTGGCGAAGCGGATCGCCGCCCGGATCGAACCCTAGCCTATTCGGCCAGCGCCGGCTCCTCGGCGTCGGAGGCGTCCGCCAGGGGCGGGGGCGCGGCCTTGGCGTCGAAGTCGAAGGTCAGCTTGCCATCCTTCAGCCCGACCTTGACGTGCCCGCCTTTGGCAAGGCGGCCGAACAGAATGTCATCGGCCAGCGGGCGCTTGATCTGTTCCTGGATCACCCGGCCCAGGGGCCTGGCCCCATAGAGCTCGTCGAAGCCGTTCTTGGCCAGCCAGTCGATGGCCTCGTCCGTCGTCTCGATGGTCACATGGCGGTCAGCCAACTGGGCTTCGAGTTGCAGGACGAACTTCTGGACGACCATCCGGATGACCTCGGGGGTGAGGGCCTTGAAGGCCACCACCGCATCAAGGCGGTTGCGGAATTCGGGCGTAAACAGCTTCTTGATCGCCTCCTCGTCCTGACCCTCGAGCTTGCCGCGGCCAAAACCGATCGAGTTGCGCTGGGAGTCGGACGCCCCGGCGTTGGTGGTCATGATCAGGATGACGTTCCTGAAGTCGACCTTCTTCCCGTTGGCGTCGGTCAGGGCCCCGTGGTCCATCACCTGCAGGAGGATGTTGAAGACATCCTGGTGCGCCTTCTCGATTTCGTCCAGCAGGACCACGGCGTGGGGATGCTGGTCCACCGCGTCGGTAAGCAGGCCGCCCTGATCGAAGCCGACATAGCCCGGGGGTGCGCCGATCAGCCGGCTGACCGTGTGGCGCTCCATATACTCGCTCATGTCGAAGCGGAGCAGCTCTATGCCCAGGGTGAGGGCCAACTGACGGGCGGTCTCAGTCTTGCCGGTGCCGGTGGGTCCTGAGAACAGGTAGGAGCCGATGGGCTTGTCCGCTTCGCGCAGGCCGGCGCGGGCCATCTTCATCGAGCTCGAGAGCTGCTGGATGGCCTCGGCCTGACCGAACACGGCTGCCGAAAGATCGGATTCGAGCTGCCTGAGCGCCTCGGTGTCGGACTTGGACACCGACTTGGGCGGGATGCGGGCGATCTTGGCCACCACGGCCTCGACCTCGCGGAGGCCGATCACCTTTTTGCGGCGCAGTTCCGGCAGCAGCATCTGGGACGCGCCGGCCTCGTCGATCACGTCGATCGCCTTGTCGGGGAGCTTACGGTCGGTGATGTACTTCGACGACAGTTCCACGGCCGCGCGAATCGCCTCGGCGGTGTACTTCAGCTTGTGAAATTCCTCGTAGTACGACTTCAGGCCCTTGAGGATCTTCACAGTGTCCTCGACGGTCGGCTCGTTGACGTCGATCTTCTGAAACCGCCGGACCAGGGCGCGATCCTTCTCGAAGTGCTGGCGGAACTCCTTATAGGTCGTCGAACCCATGCAACGCAGGTTACCGGCCGCCAGGGCCGGCTTGAGCAGGTTGGAGGCGTCCATGGCCCCGCCGCTGGTCGCGCCAGCCCCGATCACGGTGTGGATTTCGTCGATGAACAGAATGGCGCTGGCGTGGTGCTCGAGCTCCTTGATCACCTGCTTGACCCGCTCTTCGAAGTCACCGCGATAGCGGGTGCCGGCCAGCAGAGAGCCCATGTCAAGGCTAAAGATGGTGGCCTTGGCCAGGACATCGGGAACCTGCGCGCCGACGATCTTGCGGGCCAGGCCCTCGGCGATCGCCGTCTTGCCGACTCCGGGATCGCCGACCAGCAGGGGATTGTTCTTGTTGCGCCGGCAGAGGATCTGGATGCAGCGCTCGACTTCGTTGGCGCGGCCGATCAGCGGATCAACCTTTCCCTGGCGAGCCTTCTCGTTGAGGTTGATGCAATAGGCCTCGAGCGCCTCGCCACCGGTCTTGACGGGGGGTTTCTCCTCCTCGTCGGCGCCTTTGGCCGGACGCGGCTCCGAGGCGCCGGCCTTCTTGGCGATGCCGTGGGCGATGAAGTTGACCGCGTCATAACGGGTCATCTCCTGCTGCTGCAGGAAATAGGCCGCGTGGCTCTCACGTTCGGAGAAGACGGCCACCAGCACGTTGGCCCCAGTCACGTCGTCACGGCCGGAGGATTGCACGTGAATCACGGCGCGCTGAATCACCCTCTGGAAACCGGCCGTCGGCTTGGCGTCCTCGCCGTCATCTACGACCAGAGAGCGAAGCTCGGTATCGACATATTGCGTCAGGTTCTTGCGCAGCGCCTCGAGATCGACGTCGCATGCGCGCATCACCGAAGAGGCGTCGGTGTCGTCCACCAGCGAGAGGAGCAGGTGCTCCAGCGTGGCGTATTCGTGCTTGCGCTGGGTCGCATAGGCGACGGCCCGGTGCAAGGATTCCTCGAGATTGCGCGAGAACGATGGCAAGTCTCAGTCCTTTTCCATAGTGCACTGGAGGGGATGCTGGTGGCGCCGGGCGGACTCAATCACTTGAGCGACCTTCGTCTCCGCGACCTCATAGGTGAAAACGCCGCAGACCCCGACTCCGTTCTGATGCACATGCAGCATGATGCGCACCGCGGTTTCGCGCGACTTATTGAAAAAACGCTCGAGAATATAGGTAACGAATTCCATGGGTGTGTAGTCGTCGTTTAGAATCAGCACGCGATACATGGACGGCTTCTGAGTCTTGGTCTTCGTCCGAGTGACGACGGCCGTCCCAGTTCCGATCACCTGTCCATTTTGCTGTTTGTCAGCCACGAAAGTCTCCAGCGCGGGGGCTTCCGCCCCAGAGCGTCCCTTAGATATGGAATGTTCGCCTCATTGAAAGGTCCGTTCAAGCCCCGCCGATCACTTCGCCGTTTCGCCGCGACCAAGAAGCCACGCACCCAAGACCGCCCGGGCGCCGAAACGTTCGCGCAGTTCGTCGACAGCCCGCTCGCCGTGCCGCGCCCGAGCCTCGGGGCTGGGAAACAATTCATCGCCGGCCGCCTTGCAGTCGACGAGTTGGCTGAGCCCCACGCCGATAAGCCTGAAGGCCGGTCCGATGGCTTCCAGCGCGAGCAGGGACCTCGCCTCAGCGAACATCGTCTTGGCGGTCTGGGTGGGTTCGGCGAGAGTGCGCCGCCGGGAGATGATCCGGAAATCGGCATGACGCAGCTTGAGCACCACGACCTTGCCGGCGATGTTCTCGGTCCGGGCCAGCCAGGCCACCCGCTCGCACAGCGGATGTAGCCGTTCCTCGAGGTCGGCGAGGCTGGTCAGGTCTTCGAAGAAAGTGGTCTCGGCGCTGACGCTCTTGCGATCCTGGTCGGGGTCGACACCACGTCCGCCTTCGCCGCGGGCGAGCGTGGCCAGTTGGGCGCCACGCTCGCCAAAGCGCTGCGCCAGAATCCTCGGGTCGGCGGCGGCGATGTCGCCGATCGTCCTGAACCCCGCTTCGTGGAGCGCTTTGGCCGTCTGAGCGCCGACGCCGGGAAGCAGGGAGACCGGGCGGGGAGCCAGGAACGCGGCCGCCTCGCCCATCCCGATCACCGCGAAGCCGCGCGGCTTGTCGAGGTCCGACGCGATCTTGGCCAGGAAGCGATTGGCCGCCAGGCCGATCGAGACGGTCACACAGACATCGCGTTCGATTTCCGCCTGCAGGCGCGCCAGCGTCATGGCCGGCGGCGCGCCGTGCAGCCGCTCGGTGCCGGAGAGATCGAGCCATGCCTCGTCGAGCGATAGGGACTGCACCATCGGGGTGAGCGCGCGAACCCTGGCGAAGATCTGTCGGCTGGCGTCGCGGTATTTGCGGAAGTCCGGACGGATGACCACCGCCTCGGGGCAGAGCCTCTTGGCCTGGAACATCGGCATGGCCGAGCGCACGCCCGAAAGACGAGCCACATAGCAGGCGGCGGCGACGACGCCTCGGGTCTCTCCGCCGACGATCACCGCCTTGTCGCGCAGTTCCGGGCGATCGCGCTTTTCCACCGAGGCGTAAAAGGCGTCACAGTCCAGGTGGGCGATCGACAGGCTAGCCAGTTCCGCGTGGGCGAGGATGCGCGGTGAAGCGCAAGCTGGGCATCTGCGGGGCGCCGCTTCGAAGGTGCGCATGCAGTCTCGGCAGAGCGCTTTCATGGCGGCGGCAAGCCCAGCGACCGGGCGATCGCCGCGGCCAGGCTAGGCCAGTGATCGATGCGCGCGTGGCGAGCAGGATCGGCGGGCGCCAGCGGCCGAAGGCGCTCGTCCGCTACCAACTGAAAGCGGGCGACGGCCGGCGCCTCGCTGGCCACCGACTCGAGATTGGGCAGGAGGTCGTCCACGAACGCGGCCGGTCCCGCGGTCCGCGCCGCCAGTGCCGCAACCGCCGGCCCCTTGAGCCCCGAATTGACAATCAAAGGGTAGGGAAATCCGTGCTTGGCCAGCCAGCGGGCTCTGGGTTCCCGGCCGTGGCTGGGAGCATTGGTGAGCACCACGACGCTCGCCGCGCCGGCCAGGCACTCGAGCGCTTCGCGCGCGCCAGGCGCCGGGTCGATATGCTCGACATCGGTCTCGAAAAACCGGTTGAACAAATCGCGGCCCTTGTCGGGATCCAGCACCTCACCGTCGGTCAGGCGGTAGATGTTCTGGAAGAGCGCGAACTTGCTGATCCGCATCTCGTAGCCGTGGCCAGCCACGAAGGCCCCGAAACCGCGCATGAACATGGCCAGGACTTCATCGACGTCGACCACCACCAGCGGCGCGTCGGGAGCGACGATAGCCTGCTCAATTTCGAGGGGTTGAGATGACAACGTCAGCACGGGACCTTTCGCGGGGCTAACGCGAGCTTAAGGATATTGGGGCGACACGCGAGGGTACACCTGCGCCAGGCGAGTCGTCTGCGCGCGCGAGCGTCTCGTGAGGACGGCCTGTCGCATGCCGAAAACCATCCTCATCGTCGAAGATAACGATCTCAACATGAAGCTCTTTCATGACCTGCTGCGCGCCCAGGGTTACGAGGTCTTGCAGAGCCGCGAGGGCGTGCAGGGCTTTCAGATGGCCCGTGAGCGGCGGCCGGATCTGATCGTCATGGATATCCAGTTGCCGGCGATTTCCGGCCTCGAAGTGACCCGCTGGCTCAAGGAGGACCCGCTCCTGGCCTCGATCCCAGTGGTCGCGGTGACCGCCTTTGCCATGAAAGGCGACGAGAGCCGGATCCTGGAAGGCGGCTGCGAGGCCTACATCGCCAAGCCGATTTCGGTCACGAGCTTTCTGGAGATCATCGCCCGCCTCGTCGGCAAACCGTCAGGGCCAGGGGGCCCGCCTGGGCCTATTTAATCTTGCCTTCGCGGAACTCGACGTGCTTGCGCACGACCGGATCGTATTTCTTGACCACCATCTTTTCAGTCATGGTCCGAGCGTTCTTCTTGGTGACATAGAAGAAGCCGGTATCCGCCGTCGAATTGAGGCGAATCTTGATGGAAGCCGGTTTGGCCATGGCGGTCTCGGATGTTGCTGGCGAACCTGAGGGGCGAGGCCAGGGATTTTGCGAAAGGCGCGGACATTACGAATCGCGGGCCCAAAGTCAACGCCACACCTGGTTCGGGTCAGAGATGAACCAGTTGCTGGCGTCCGCGGCTGAATCGCAGCGACGGGGCCGGGCGCGTTGGATCGGCGAGCCGCAGAGGCAGTTCGCGCAGCACAAAGCGGGTGACGCTCGGCAAATCGAGATCGAGGGCGTCGTCGAGGGAGAACCAGGCAATCTCGTCTAGTTCGCCGCAATCGGCGCGGCGGTCGAAGCTCAGCAGCCGGTCGGCATCGGCCAGGAAGAAGCGGGCGTCGAACCGCTTGGGGGACATCGGCGGGGTCACCGCCCTGGCGACGAAGTCGAGGGCATCGAGGTCGGCAAGGGCGCCAGCCTGGAGGAATTCCCGCCATGGCCCCGCGGCGGCGCGGATAGGCGACGGCGTGGCCAGGAGGAAGCCGGTCTCCTCGAACGTCTCGCGGATCGCGGCCAGAGCCAGGGCTCTCGCGCGCAAGGGGGAGGCGGTCTTTTCCAGCCGCGAGGCCACCGCGGGCCTCAGCTCGCTGGCCGCGGGGGCGCGAAAGTCGCTGCGGTCGACGCGGCCACCCGGAAACACCCACTTGTCAGGCATGAAGTCGTGGCCACGGTGGCGGCGCCCCATGAGGACGGACGGCCCCGCTCGGTCTTGGCGAACCAGGATCAGGGTCGCCGCATCGCGGGCCCGGACCACCCGCGTCGCGCGCGGCAAGGGCGGATCGACACCCAGATCGTCAAACGCTTGCTCGCTCATGGATTGACCTTAGGCCGCCGCCCTGGCGCGGCGAAACCCTGCCCTCGGGTCAAGTCAGCTGGAAGGTTGACAAGGCGGGGGGAACGCTTAGTTGACCAGAGCGAACTGAGAAGCATTCGCAACAACCCGCAAGAAAGCGTCGCCAGCCGTTGGAAGCCTCCGCCGCCAAGATCGACCGGTCCTCATGGTTACGGTCGGGGCGGGTGGGCCGGTTCGTCGCCGTGCTGGGGCCCGGCCTCGTGGTCATGCTGGCCGACACCGACGTGGGCAGCATCATCACCGCCGGCCAGAGCGGTGTGCAGTGGGGCTATCGCCTGCTGCTGCTGCAGGCCATCCTCATTCCGATCCTGTACATGGTCCAGGAACTCACCGTCCGACTGGGGGTGTTCACGGGCCGCGGCCACGGCGAGTTAATCAGACAGACTTTCGGGCGGTTCTGGGCCTGGGTATCGGTGGGCGGATTGGCCATCGCCACCGCCGGCGCCCTCCTGACCGAGCTTTCCGGCGTGGCCGGCGTGGGTGAACTCTACGGCGTTTCGCGCTGGGTATCCTTGCCGATGGCGACCGGAACCCTGCTTCTCGTTGTGATCACCGGATCGTATCGCCGGGTTGAACGGGCGGCGATCGCCATCGGCCTGTTCGAATTCGCCTTTTTCGGCGTGGCCTGGGTGGCTCATCCGAATATCGGCGCAATGGCCAGACAGTCCGTGGCGATCCCGTTCGCCGACAAGGGCTATCTTTATCTGGTAGCGGCGAACATCGGCGCGGTGATCATGCCGTGGATGGTGTTCTACCAGCAGTCGGCGGTCGCCGATAAGAAACTGGGTCCGCAGCACATCGGGGCGGCGCGCCTGGACACCGCGGTCGGAGCGGTGGTGACGCAACTGGTGATGGCCGCGGTGCTCATCTCGGCGGCGGCCACCATCGGCGCTCACAAGAGCCATCCGAACCTCAATACGGTTGGTGACCTCAGCGCCGCCCTGACGCCCTATCTGGGCATCGGCGCCGGCCGGCTAGTGTTCGGACTTGGCATCGTCGGGGCCGGAATGGTCGCGGCCATCGTCACGTCCCTGGCCCTGGCCTGGGGCCTGGGGGAAGTCACCGGCTACAAGCATTCGTTGGAACACCATCCTCTGGAGGCGCGCTGGTTCTACGCGGTCTACGCCGTGACGGTCGTCGCCAGCGCGGTGCTGATCGGCGTGGCGCCAGACCTGGTGTCTCTGAATGTCGGCGTCCAGGTGATGAACGCCTTCATGCTGCCCATCGTCCTTGGCTTCCTGATCGCCCTGGCGGTGAAGGCCCTGCCCGATGCGCAGCGCCTGCGCGGGCCCTACATGTGGCTGGTGATCTTGGTCGCCGGCGCCACCTGCGCGCTGGGCGTGTTCGGCGGCCTCAACGGGGCCGGGCTGCTCTGAGAGGATTCAGAACGCTTGGCGGCCCTTCAGGTCATCGTAAGGGATCATCACCCCTTGGCGGTACGATTCACGTTCACACATCCGCTCGTACCACGCCTCCAGCCGAGGGAGCCGCGGCCGGTCGATCTCCAGGGTGAAATAGCGGTAGAGCATGGCGCCCGTCGGAATGTCGCCCATGGTCAGGTTTGAACCGGACAGAAAAGGCTGCTTGCCTAGCGCCTGACCGAGGTCGGCGAAAGCCCGATAGGCGCGGGCAAGTTGGGCCCGATTCAATGCCTCGTTCCGCTGCGCCTCGGGGGTGCGATACCAGGACCAGAAGAAGTCCATCAGCGCCGGCTGCAAAGCGGTGGCGCACCAGTCCATCCATTGGTCCGATCGGGCCCGCTCCGCCGGGTCGATGGGAGAAAGGCCGCCGGGCGAATAGCGGGCGGCCAGATAGCGGACAATGGCGTTTGATTCCCAGATCGCCGTCCCCTCGTCTTCGATCACCGGGATGCGGCCGTGCGGGTTCATGGCCAGGAACGAAGCCTCGCCGAGGCCGCCGTATGGCCCCCCGACATTGACGTGTTCGTATTCCAGCCCGATCTCCGCCAGCGTCCAGAGCACCTTCTGGACGTTGATCGAGTTTCGCCGGCCCCAAAGCTTGAGCATCGTTTCTGTCACCTCCTGCGACCGCGCGGCCGGCGGAAAGCTTGCCGCCGCGCGTGTCGTCGATCTCCCGGACCCGTCGCCTCCGGTTCGCTCAACGCCTCGAAGAGCAGCCCGCCGGTGACCGGAATGGCCTCTCGCAGCCTGACCTCGATCGCCGCGCCCAGCCGCCACTGGCCGCCCGTGCGCTCGCCCACCAGTCTATGGCCCTTCTCGTCGTGGACAAAATACTCGGCGCCGAGGGTGGCGATCGGGACGAGGCCGTCGGCCCCGGTGTCGGCCAGCCGCACGAAGAGGCCAAAACGCGTCACCCCGGTGATCGTCCCGGCGAAGGTCGCCCCGACGTGTTCGCTCAGATAGGCGGCGGTATAGCGGTCGGCCGCGTCGCGCTCGGCGGCCATGGCCCGCCGCTCGGTCATGGTGAGATGCGCCGCCGTCTCGGCGATGCGGGCCACATCCGCCGGGGCCAGCCCGTCATCCCCCAGCCCCAGGGCACTGATCAAGGCGCGATGAACCAGGAGATCGGCATAGCGGCGGATCGGCGAGGTGAAGTGGGCGTAGCGGTCGAGGTTGAGGCCGAAATGGCCGATGTTGTCAGGGGAATAGATCGCTTGCATCTGGGTGCGCAGAACGACCTCGTTGACGATATCGCCGTGAGGGCCGTCGCGGGTCTGGGCCAGCAGACGATTGAACCGGCTCGTTCGCGCCGCTTCACCCTTCGACCAGGGCATGTCCAAAGTGGCCAGAAAGTCGCCTAGCGCCTCCAACTTGTCGGCGCTTGGGGCGTCGTGCACGCGATAGACGAGCGGGGATCGTCGCCCCTCGAGCGTTTCGGCCGCACAAACATTGGCCTGGATCATGAATTCTTCGATCAGCTTGTGGGCTTCGAGGGAAGTCCGCGGCTGAATCGCGATGACCGCGCCCTCGTCGTCCAGGACCACGCGGCGTTCGGTGGAATTGATCTCCAACGGCGAGCGCGTCGCCCTGGCCTCTCTGAGCACGCCATAGGCGCGCCACAGGGGTCGAAGGATGGTTTCCAGCAAGTGGGCCGCGGCGGCGCCGGGCGCGCCGTCGATCGCCGCCTGGGCGTCGTCATAGGTGAGGCTGGCGGCCGAGCGCATCAGGCCGCGCACGAAGGTATGGCCGAGTTTGTGACCGTGGGCGTCGAACACCATCCGCGCCGCGATGCAGGCCCGCGCTTCCCCCTCGCTCAGGGAACACAACCCCGCCGACAGCGACTCGGGCAGCATGGGCTCGACCCGGTCCGGGAAATAGACGCTGTTGCCCTTCTCGCGCGCACTGGCGTCCAGGGCGGTCCCCGGCCGGACGTAAGCGGCGACGTCGGCGATGGCCACCCACACGATCCAGCCGTCTCGATTGCCGTCGGCAGGATCCGGTTCGGCAAAAACCGCGTCGTCGTGGTCCCGCGCGTCGGGTGGATCGATGGTCACCAAAGGCAGGTGGCGAAGGTCGGTGCGACCGGAGAGGGTGGGCAGGCGCGCGCGGCCGGCTTCGGCGAGGGCGTCGGGCGAGAAGCCCATCGGCACGCCGTTGACGTGGGCGGCGATCAGGGAGGCGGCCCGCGGATCGTCCTCGCGGCCGAGTTTGGCCAGCAGGCGACCGCGCTTGGGTCCATGCGGCCGGGAGGGCTCGCCTTCCAATTGGACGAGAACAAGTTCGCCTTCGGCAAGCGAGCGCGCCTGGACCTCTGACAAGACAAGCGAAGTGCGCGACCGGCGATCCACCGGCTCCACGCGGGTCTCGCGGGGAGTTCGGCGAACAACTCCCAGCACCCGATGGGCGCTTTGGCCCAGGCGCTTGATGACGCGCGCTACGCGCTCGCCGTTCTCGCCGGTGGAGAAACGGACCAGCAGGCGGTCGCCCAATCCAGGCGCGCCGGCCGCCGCCTCTCCGGAGGTCGGAACCAGCCGGACCGAATGGGCTCCGGACTCTACCTTGACCGCACGCACGAAGAGTTCGCCGTCGGCATCCTGATCGACGACTTCCACCACGGCGACGGGCGGCGTTTCACTCGTCCGTCGCGGCCCTGCCCCGCGAGGGCGGCCCGGACGCCTCACGCCTTCTTGGCTTTGCCGGGCGCGCCGCGGGCCTTGGCCTTCGGCTTGGCGTTTGCCTTGCCGACCGCGCCCTTGCGCTGCGTCTTGCCGCCAGCGCCTTCCCGCGCGGCGATCAGCGCGACCGCTTCGTCGAGCGTGACGGACTGCGGGTCAGCGCCGCGCGGCAGGTTGGCGTTGGTCGCGGCGTGTTTCACATAGGGCCCGTAACGCCCGGCCAGCAGGCGCACGGGCTCGCCGGTCCGCGGATGGGCGCCGAGCTCCCTCAGCGCGCCGTTGGCGCGCCCCTTGGCCCCACGGCCGGCAGCTTTCTCGGCCAGGACGGCGACGGCGCGGTTGATCCCGACGTCAAAGACCTCATCCGCGCTCGCCAGGTTGGCGTAGACGCCATTGTGCTGAACGTAAGGTCCGTAGCGACCGACGCCGGCCAGGATCGCTGCACCATCCTCGGGGTGGCGACCCACCTCGCGGGGCAGGCGCAGGAGGCGCAGGGCGCGATCGAGATCGACGGTGGCTGCAGGCCAGTCCTTGGGCAGGCTGGCCCGTTTGGCCGGTGTCGCGGCTTCTTCCACATAGGGACCAAAGCGCCCCGTCTTCAGCCAGATGGCGTGGCCGGTGGCCGGGTCCACCCCCAGCTGGCGATCACCGCTGTCGCCGGCCTGCTCGTCGCCGGCGGCGCCGATCGGCCGGGTCATGCGGCAATCGGGATAGTTCGAGCAGCCGATGAAGGCGCCGAAGCGCCCTGACTTCAGTGAAAGCCGGCCGTTTCCACAGGTCGGGCACAGTCGCGGATCGGCGCCGTCTGAGGTGGCCGGGAAAAGGTGCGGGCCGAGCGCCTCGTTGAGCGCCTCGAGCACCTGGCCCATGCGCAAATCGCCGATCTCGCCCACCGCGCCTTGAAAACCGGTCCAGAACTCGCGCAGCACCGCTTTCCAATCCAGTTCTCCCGCCGAAACCAGATCGAGCTTCTCCTCGAGGCCGGCCGTGAAGCCATATTCGACGTAGCGCGCGAAGAACTGTTCGAGGAAGGCGGTGACCAGCAGACCGGCGCCCTCGGCTACGAAGCGATTCTTGTCCATGCGCACATAGCCGCGGTCTCGCAGCACCGAGAGAATGGAGGCGTAGGTCGAGGGCCGGCCGATGCCGAGCTCCTCCATCTTCTGACCAGGCTGGCCTCGGAATAGCGCGGCGGCGGCTCGGTGAAGTGCTGGTCGGCGCGCGCTTCAATCACCCGCGCCGGGGCGCCCTGACGGATCAGCGGCAGACGCCCGCCATCGTCCTCGGCGGCGTCGCTCTCCGGCGCACGCGGATCGGGTGCGTCGCGGCCCTCCTCGTAGACCGCCAGATAGCCCGGAAACAGGATGACCTGGCCAGTGGCCCTAAGACCGGTTCGTCCGTCGGCAGTTTCCAGGTCGACGGCGGTACGCTCGATCCTGGCCGCCTCCATCTGCGAGGCGATCATCCGCTTCCATATCAGCTCGTAGAGGCGGCCCTGGTCCGGTTCCAGGCGCAGGCGGCCCGGATTGCGCTCCAGGCTCGTCGGCCGGATGGCTTCGTGGGCCTCCTGGGCGTTCTTGGCCTTTGCCTTGTATTGCCTGGCGCTTTCGGGGACATATTCGCGGCCATAGAGGCTGGTGATCACGCCACGCGTTTCACTGAGGGCCTCGGGCGCCGATTGGACACCGTCGGTGCGCATGTAGGTGATGAGGCCCACCGTCTCGCCGCCGATATCGACGCCTTCATAGAGCCGCTGGGCGGTCTGCATGGTGCGCTGGGCGGAGAAGCCGAGCTTCCGCGCCGCCTCCTGCTGCAGAGTGGAGGTCGTGAAGGGCGGCGGCGGGCTTCGGCGCCCCGGCTTGGTTTCCACCGCCGTGACTTTGAAGTCCCCGTTCTCGACCGCCTTCTTGGCTTCCTTGGCGGCGGGCTCGTCGGCGAGATCGAGCTTGCCCAGGCGCTTGCCCTGGTGCTTGACGAGGCGGGCGGTGAAGGGATCGCCCTCGGCGGATACGTCCGCCTCGACCGTCCAGTATTCCTCGCTCCTGAAGGCCTCGATCTCGATCTCGCGGTCGACGATCAGGCGCAGGGCCACAGACTGCACCCGCCCAGCCGAGCGCGCGCCCGGGAGCTTGCGCCACAGGACCGGCGAGAGCGTGAAGCCGACCAGATAGTCGAGGGCACGACGGGCCAGGTAGGCATTGACCAGCTCCATGTCGATGGAGCGCGGGTGCTTCATGGCTTCGGTGACGGCGGCCCTGGTGATGGCGTTGAATACCACCCGCTCGACCTTGACGTCCTTGAGCGCCCGGCGTCGCTGGAGATCTTCCAGCACGTGCCAGCTGATCGCCTCGCCCTCGCGGTCCGGGTCGGTGGCCAGAATCAGCCGATCCGCGCCTTTCGCCGCCTGGGCGATGCCGGAAAGCCGCTTGGCCGCCTTGCCGTCCACTTCCCATTTCATCGAAAAATCATCGTCCGGCAGAACCGAGCCATCCTTCGCCGGCAGGTCGCGGACATGGCCGTAGGATGCCAGGACCGTGTAGTCCGGGCCCAGATAGCGATTGATGGTCTTCGCCTTGGCCGGACTTTCAACGACGACGAGATTCATGGGCGGTTCTTGCGGCCAACTCGAGGGAGGGGACCGCCAAGGGGCGGCTTCGCGCGTGAAAGGTGGGCGAGGGCCCCCCGCTCTGTCAACGCAGCGGTCTCAGCGGCGCACGGCATAGCCGCCGGGCAGAAGCTCCGCCCGACCGGCCAGCGCCAGCTCGACGAGGGCCGCGGCGACCGCCGACGCGCTGACGCCGGCGTCGCGGGCCAGGTCGTCGAATCGGCTCGGCGAGGGAGAAAGTAGGCTCTCGAGGCGATCCACAGCCGCGGCGCTCAGGGGCTCGGGGACGTCATCGGGAGCAAAGGCCGCGGGCGGCTCCGGCTCGCCGAACCCGGGCTGCGCGTCGAGAACCTGCAGGACGTCCTCGGCTTCTTCGACGAGGAAGGCCCCCTGGCGCAGGAGGCCGTTCGAGCCGCGGGCCCTGGGATCGATGGGCGAGCCGGGCACGGCGAACACATCCCGGCCCTGTTCGCCGGCCAGGCGCGCAGTGATCAAGGAGCCTGAGCGGATTTCCGCCTCGACTACGACTACGCCGAGCGACAGACCCGAGATGATCCGGTTGCGGCGGGGAAAATCCTGCGCCCGCGCGGCGTGTCCCATCGACCGCTCGGAGACCAAGCATCCCCTGGACTTCACCGCGTCGAAGAGAGCGGCGTTCTCCGGCGGGTAGATGTCGTCCACGCCGCCGGCCAAGGCGGCTACGGTTCCGGTATCCAGCGCTCCCTCGTGGGCCGCCGCGTCGATGCCGCGCGCCATTCCCGAGACCACCACATAGCC
>DASXIE010000053.1:0-4105 GCA_036498165.1 Caulobacteraceae bacterium | reverse complement strand
CCTCGACCTCTACCTCGGCCCCGATTGCCACGGGTCCCTGTATCTCGACGACGGCCACAGCCTGGAGTTTCGTCGCGGCCACTTCCTGCGCCAGCAGATCCGCTGCAGCCGCGACGGCTCGGGCGCCCTCAGAGTGGAGTTCCTGCCGCGCGAGGGCGACTTCCATCCCTGGTGGCGGTCGATCTCGCTCACGGTCCACGGCTGGAGCGGCGGCGCCACGGCGCGCCAAGGCGGTCGCGACGTGCCGGTCGAGCGTGACCACGCGACGCTGCGCGTGACCCTGCCCGACATGCCGGGCGGCGTCGTCGACATCGTCCCGGCGCCGGAGGCGACGCCATGAGGCTCGCGGGACCGCGGGAACGGCGGGCGCCCCTGGCCTTCGCCGCCGGCGTGGCCGCCGTCACGGCCGGCGTGCTGCTGCATCTGCCGATGTTCTGGATGGGCCGGATGAACGGCTTCCAGTTGGCCGGCATGCCGATGGACGGCGGGATGATCTTCGGCATGTTCCTGATCCTCGGCGGCATCTTCGTCGCCGCCTATGGCCTCCTGCCCACCGACATCGCCGGCCAGGCGCGCGCCGCCGGGCGGATCGTCGTACGGGCCCCTGAGGACGCGCCGCTCAGGCCGGCCCACTGGACCCTGATGGCCGTTCTGGTCCTGGCCCTGGTCATCGACGTCATGAAGCCGGCCTCGCTGGGCTTCGTCATGCCCGGCATGACCCGGGAATACGGCGTTCCCAGAGCCCAGGCCTCGCTCGTGCCCTTCTTCGCCCTCGTGGGCACGGTCGTCGGATCGCTGATCTGGGGGGCGATCGCCGACATCTACGGCCGCAAGGCCTCGATCCTGCTCTCGGCGGTGGTGTTCGTCGGGACCTCGATCTGCGGGGCGATGCCGTCGCTGGCCTGGAACATCGGCATGTGCTTCCTGATGGGGGCCGGGGCCGGCGGCATGCTGCCCGTCACCTTCGCCCTGCTGGCCGAGACCATTCCCACGCGCCACCGCGGCTGGGTGCTGGTGCTGGTGGGCGGCCTGGGATCGGTCGGCGGCTATTTCGCCGCCAGCGGCGCCTCGGCCCTGCTGGTTCCGGTCTTCAGCTGGCGCATCCTGTGGCTGCTCAATCTGCCCACGGGGCTGGTCCTGGTCCTGATGGGGGGGCTGATCCCCGAGTCGGCCAAGTTCCTGCTGGCGCGCGGCCGAAACGCCGAAGCCCACAAGGTCATGGCGCGGTTCGGCGCCTTCAGCCGCAGGCTCGGCACGGACGAGGAGGGTCGGCCCCAGGCGGCCGGTCGCGGCGATGCCCTGGAGGCTGACCCTCCCCCGGAGGCGGGGCGCCTTTGGACGCCCGGATTGATCGGCCGTACGGCGGCGCTTTCGATCGCGGCCATCGTCTGGGGCCTGGTCAATTTCGGCCTCCTGCTGTGGCTGCCCTCCGACCTCGTCGCCAAGGGCTACAGCATCGGGGCCTCGTCACGGCTGCTGGCGGCCTCGGCGCTCATCGCCTTTCCGACCATCTTCGCCTGCACGGCCCTCTACAGCCGGTGGAGCACCAAGGGGTCGCTGGTTCTGACGCTGGCCCTGACGCTGGGCGGCCTCATCTGGGTATTGCTGCTCGAGGCCCACGCCGGCGGCGACCCGGTGGCGCCGGTGGCGCTGCTGATCGTCGGCAGCAACGGCCTGCTGGCGATCCTGCTGCCCTACGCCGCGGAATCCTATCCGCTGCGCGTCCGCGGCCGGGCCACGGGCCTGGTGGCGGCCTGCACCAAGGCCGGCGGCGTCTGCGCCCAGGCGCTGAGCATCACCGCCCTGGCCCCGCCGATCGGGATCGCGGCGCTGGCGATCATGGCCCCGACCGTGCTGGCGCTGGGCCTCATCGCCCGCTTCGGGGTCGAGACCCGCGATCTCGACCTGCGAAGCCTCGAACCTGACGACCACAAACGGCGCACGGCGCCCATGAGGATGGCGGCATGACTGGAGCGGATATCACCGGCGATACCGGGCTCGGCGCGGAGCCCAGAGCCAACATGGCCTTCGTTTCGGCGATCGTCGCGGTGGCGACCCTCGGCGGCTTCATGTTCGGCTACGACAGCGGGGTCATCAACGGCACCCAGAAGGGCCTGAGCGAGGCCTTTCACCTGAGCCATCTCATGCTCGGGGTGAACGTCGGGGCGGTGCTGCTCGGCTGCGCGGCGGGCGCTTACGCGGCCGGACGCGCCTCGGACGTCTTCGGCCGCCGCAACGTGATGATCGCCGCCGCGGTGCTGTTCATCATCAGCGCCCTGGGGGCCGGAGCGGCCGCCAGCTCGGCGGAATTCATCCTGGCGCGCCTGATCGGTGGCCTGGGCGTCGGCGCGGCCAGCGTGCTTTCGCCGGTCTATATCAGCGAAGTCGCCCCGGCGGCGGTGCGCGGGCGCCTCACCACCCTTCAGCAGATCATGATCATCATCGGACTGACCGGCTCGTTCGTGGTCAACTGGCTCATCGCCCAGTGGGCCGGCGGCTCGACCGCCATCGTCCTGGGCCATCCGGCCTGGAGGTGGATGTTCTGGGTGCAGGTTATCCCCGCCGCGGTCTTCCTGGTGAGCCTGCTGGCCATTCCGGAAAGCCCGCGCTTCCTGGTGGCGCGCGGCAGGACGGGGAAGGCCGAGGCGGTGCTGGGCCGCCTGTTCGGCCCCGCCGCCGCCACGGCCAAGGCGGCGCAGATCAGCGCCTCCCTGGCCGCCGACCATCATCGGCCGCGCCTTTCAGACCTCCTCGACAAGGGCCGGGTGCGGCCCATCGTATGGGCGGGGATTGGCCTCGCCGTCTTCCAGCAGCTCGTGGGCATCAACGTGGTCTTCTACTATGGGGCGGTGCTGTGGCAGTCGGTGGGTTTCAGCGAGGCCGACTCCCTGAAGATCAACATCCTCTCCGGCTCGCTCTCGATCGTCTCGTGCCTCGTCTCGATGGCCGTGGTCGACAAGGTGGGGCGAAAGCCCATCCTGCTCTTCGGCTCGATCGGCATGGCGCTGACCCTGGCCGCCGTCGCCTTCGCCTTTTCCACCGCCACCCTGGCGAACGGCCAGGCCCACCTGCCCCAGTGGGCGGGGCTGACGGCCCTGATCGCGGCCAACCTCTATGTGGTGGTCTTCAACGGCACCTGGGGCCCGGTGATGTGGGTGATGCTCGGCGAGATGTTTCCCAACCAGATCCGCGGCTCGGGACTGGCGGTGTCGGGCTTCGCCCAGTGGGGCGCCAACTTCGCCATCTCCCTGAGCTTCCCGGTGGCGGCCGAGACGATCGGCCTCGTGCCGACCTACGGCTTCTATGCGCTGAGCGCGCTCGTTTCCTTCTTCTTCGTCCGCGCCCTGGTCCACGAGACCCGCGGGCGCGAGCTCGAGCAGATGACGGGCTGAGGGGGGACGGTCGGACCGCTTGCGGCGCGGATGCCGCCGCGGGCGGAGCCGCCGGCCTTCAAGTCGTTGCGGGCCTCCGAAGGCAGCGGCCGCCCGCTCCGAAACGCCGACTTCATCGCCGGTCTGGGGTGCCTGCTAGGCCGGCCCATCGCCAAGCGCGCGCCCGGCCGCAAGCCAAAGGTCGTGGCCGAGGGCAAGCTCGATCTGCTAGCCTGAAACGGTGGGGTATCCGTATCATGTCGCCGTATTCATGGGGTTATTAACCGCTTCGGGTTGCGGTGACCCCGCTCCAACGAGCATTCCGGCTAGTCATTTCACTGTTCTCCCGAAAGAACACTTCCTCCCAGGCGGCGGGGGCGCTCTCGCCGCAGTCGATCCGAATGCGATCGCAGCCGTGCCAGGCGGCGGATTTGTCATCGCCGGAGGCGTGGAGGGGGCAAGCGCCGGATGGGCGGCGGCAACCGACGCTAGTGGGAATATCAAGTGGCGTTTTGTTCGCGGACTGGAAAGTGGCGTCCCGACTGTTTCAGTGATGCCAAACGGAATGCGCCTGTACCCACAGACCGCATTCTACGGCGCCACAGTCGCCCCGGACGGAAGCTATTATCTGTGCGGCGTGCTCGGCGGGCCAGAAGGCCAAATGCGGCCAATTCTGATTTCCCACCTTTCCCGTGAAGGCCAACCTCTGGGCGAATTCGTGCTTCACCCTCGAG
>DASXIE010000052.1:0-2602 GCA_036498165.1 Caulobacteraceae bacterium | reverse complement strand
GGGGCGCGCCTGCCGATGCCGTTCGACCAGACCCAATGCGCCGACCTGACCGGCTGGAGCGGCGCCGCCGAGGCGGCCGGCTGGAAACAGGTGGTGGCGGCGATCGCCAACCTGGCGGCGCCCACCCCGAGCGAGGCGGCTGCGGCGCGGGCCCCGCGCAAGCTTTCCGTCTGCGTGCTGCCGTTCGCCAACATGAGCGGGGACGCCGAGCAGGAGTATTTCAGCGACGGGATCAGCGAGGACATCATCACCGACCTCTCCAAGGTCTCGGCGCTGAGCGTCATCGCCCGCAACAGCGCCTTCGCCTTCAAGGGCAAGAGCATCGACGTGCAGCAGGTGGCCCGCCAGCTGGGCGTCGCCTATGTGCTGGAGGGCAGCGTGCGCAAGTCCGGCGGGCGGGTGCGGATCACCGCCCAGCTCATCGACGGGGCCCGCAACGACCACGTCTGGGCCGAGCGCTACGACCGCGACCTCACCGACATCTTCGCCCTGCAGGACGAGATCAGCGAAGCGATCGTCAAGGCCCTGAAACTCAAGCTCCTCCCGGAGGAGAAGAAGGCCATCGAGCAGCGGGGGACGGACAGCGTCGCGGCCTACAACCTCTATCTGATGGCCCGGCAGTATTGGGTCACCGGCAACAGCGGCGACGCCCGGCGGGAGGCGTCGATCATCCGTCTCGCCGGCCGGGCGATCGAGATCGACCCGGCCTACGCCCGCGCCTGGGCCCTCATGGCGCTCGCCCAGGGACTCCAGCGCACCCTGTTCGGCGGCTCGGGCGACGGCGGGCTGGCGGCGGCCGAGCAGGCCCTTTACCTCGACCCCGACCTCGCCGAAGCGCACGCCGTGCGGGCCGACATCTGGTCGAAGAGCGGCCGCCAGGACGAGGCCGCCGCCGAGATCGCCACCGCCCTCAAGCTCGATCCCGAGTCCTACGAGGTCAACAACACGGCCGCGAGCCTGAGCTTCCATCAGCGGCGGCTGGAGGATGCCATTCGCTATTGGGAGAAGGCGTCGGCCCTGATGGAGACGGACTTCGGGCCGCCCGCCATGCTGGACACCTGCTACACCGCCATCGGCGATCACGCCTCGGCGCGGCGCGTGGCGCAGCTGTGCGTTTCCCGCGCCGAGGCGGCGCTGGCCCAGGACGGGAGCAACGGCAAGGCCCTGGGCATGGGGGCCGGCGCCCTCGCCACCCTGGGCGAGGCCGAGCGATGCCGCGAGTGGAGCGAGCGCGCCCTCCTGCTCGACCCCGACAACATGCTCATGCGCTACAACTTCGCCTGCGGCTTCGTCCGCGGTCTGAGCGACCCCGAGGCGGCCCTGGCCATGCTGGCCCCGGTCGTCGAAAAGGCCACCCCCGCCTTCCTCGCCCACGTCAAGATCGACCCCGACCTCGACCCCCTGCGCGAAGACCCCCGCTTCACCGCCATGATCGCCGCCGCCGAAGCCCGGCTGGCGGCGGGCTGACGGGGGCTGCGCGAGGCGGCAAGGGGCGCCCACCCTTCTTTCGTCATCCCGGGCGAGCCGCAGGCGAGACCCGGGACCCCGGAGCGGCAGGCGCCGTGCCAGCCCCCCTGGGTCCCGCATCTGCGGTCGCCCTTGGCGACCTCCGTGCGGGATGACGAGCTGGGGGCCGTCAGCGCCGCCCGCGCAGCCAGAGGATGCGGGCTTCGGTTTCGGAGACGTTGCACAGGCCGATCATGGCGTTCTGCTGGGTGCCGCCCTCGAAGTCGTCGCCGGCGTGGTTGCACTTGGCGTCCCGCCGGCGGATCCATTGGCGCTCGGCGTCGCGCAATTCCTCTCGTCTGGCGGGGCTGGCGGTGCGCGCCATCAGCGACTTGTAGACAGCGTTGAGAGTGGCGTCCTGGCGGTCGGACTCGGCGGCCGCGCAGGCGGCCTCGCCGATGCCGGTCGTGGTGTCCTTGCAGGCCCGGTAATCCGCGGAATCCAGCCGGTCCTCATAGCCGGCCGCGACCGCCGCCCCGGCCAGGGCGAACGCGGCGACGATGATGAGCATCGGCTTAGCCATGGCTCAATCTACCCCCGAACGGCCAAGTTTACACGCCGTCATCCCGGGCGAGCCGAAGGCGAGACCCGGGACCCAGGGGCGGCGAGCGCCGGCGCATGGACCCCCTGGGTCCCGCATCTGTGGACGCCTGGCGGCGTCCTTCGTGCGGGATGACGGTGAGAACGAACGCCCCCCACGCCTTGACCTCGCGGGCCTCGCCGGTATAGATCGCGGCCCCTCGCCCCCGGGTCCGCCCGCGGGCGCGTTTCGTTTTTTCCGAACCTCTCTTCAGGGCGCTCCGACGATGTACGCTGTGATCAAGACCGGCGGGAAGCAGTACCGGGTCCAGCCCGGCGATCTGCTGGTCGTCGAGAAGCTGGCCGGCGAGCCGGGGGCCAAGGTCGCCTTCGAGGAAGTCCTGATGCTGGGCGAAGGCGATGCGGTCACGCTCGGCGCGCCGCTGATCGACGGCGCCAGCGTTTCGGCCACCCTCATCGAGACCCGCAAGGGCGACAAGATCAAGGTCTTCAAGAAGATCCGCCGCCAGGGCTATCGCCGCACCCGCGGCCATCGCCAGATCGAGACCGTGGTCCG
>DASXIE010000051.1:0-2148 GCA_036498165.1 Caulobacteraceae bacterium | reverse complement strand
ACGTCAAGTGGGTCAAGGCGACGCGGAGTCCTCACGTCTTGAAAGGCGGTGGCGTCATGGTAGCGAGGCAGCTCGTGTCGAGCCCGTCGACGCTGGCCTTGGCGAAGAAACCGTCCATGATGCGGTCCAGGCATTCCATATTCGCCAGGCCATCAGGCAGGTGGGTCATGGCGGCGATAACCACCACTCGGCTGCGCGGCATCCGCGCCGCGATGGCGCGCGCCCAGGCCGTCGGCGTGGTGGCGTCGCGGCCGCCGGACATCAGGAGAACGGGGACATTGGACCTGACTGGGGTCAGAATGGCCGGGTTGGCGACCGCCGGCGCCCACCAGCGACATGCGGCGGTCTGCTGGTCGATCCTATAGCGGCCGAACGAAGTATGGGCCGCCTCGCGCTCGATCTCGCTCGGGGTGATCCGCCGCGTGTCCTCCGGACAGGTCACCGAAAGATACAGCCCGTCCGCTTCCAGCTCGCGCACGCCGCCGCGCACCGAGGCGAGGAAGGGCGCAAAATCCCCGCCCGCCGCGGAATGGATCATGCCCGGCAGGACTTGGCGGGTGAAAATCACATTGAGCTTGCCGCGGATTGCTTCGCCGAAGGGTCCGGCCCGGATGGGCTCCGCTTCACCGGCGATCGTGACCGGGTGGTCGCGCAGGCGCCCGATGACCCGGCTCCAGTCCGCCGCCAGGTCGGGGAAGGCCCGAATGCATGCCGCCTCGGCGCGGCAATCGGCGAAAAGATCCCTCAGCGAGGCGTCGGCGTTAGCGGCGTGATGGAGCGGAAGCTTCTCGCCCAGCGGAACCGAGCCCATCAGGGCCGCGGCGCGCACCCGGTCCGGATAGAGCTTGAGGTAAGCCTGGGCGAGCATGGTCCCGTAGGAAAGGCCCATGAGATCAATCTTCGGCCAGCCGAGCGCGGAGCGGATGGCGTCGACATCGCGGGTGGCCGCGTCGGTGGTGTACTGGCCAAGGTCGGCGCGCGCCTCGAGGTCGCGGCGGCAGGCCGTGACGTTGGCCGAGATCCACATGTCGCCGAGCGCCGAGCGGTTCTCGGTCTTGGGGCAGTGCAGGGGATTGGACTGGCCGGTTCCCCGCTGGTCGAAGAGAACGACCGCCCGCCGTTCGCGGTGGAATTTGAGAGGCCCTTCGTAGAGCGCCGCTCCAGGTGTTCCCGGGATGCCCGGCCCGCCATCCAGCCAGATGACCGGCGCCTGCTCGGGCCCGGGCCCGATCTTGGGAAGGTAGACGATATTGAGGCCGATCCTGCGGCCGCCCGGCCGACGCCAGTTCTCAGGGACTTCGAGGCGGCCGCACTGGATCACTTCGTTCCCACCGGGTGCGCGGCAGGGTTTCAGGTTGAGCGCGGCGGAAGGCTGGGCCGCCGTGGAACCTCCCGCCAAGGCGGCGAGGATGATCAGGCCGATCGTCGCAAACCGCATCGCCCCCGCGCCTCCTAGGCCAACAGAAAGCTCATCTTCTCCACCGGGGCCAACGCCCCGGCGCGGCCGGCCAGGACCGCGAACGCGCCGTCGGCGGCGTCCAATGCCTGGTCGATGTCGGCCGCCGTCATGGCCGCGTTGAGGAACATGTTGTGCCAGGGATGGACATAGATCCCCCGCGCCAGCATCTCCGCGCACCAGCAGAAGCCCTTGCGCAGGTCAGGATCGTCGTCGAACAGGAAGAGGGGCATGGTCACCGGGCCCGTCTGGCGCAGGCCAAGGCCGTGAGCGTCAGCCCGTTCGGCGAGCCCGGCCCGCAGCCGCTCGCCCAGGGTGTTGATGTGCTCGAGATAGTCGCTCTCGCGGACGCGCTTCAGGGTCGCCAGGGCGGCGGCCATCGGCGCGGCCTGGAACCAGAACGAGCCGGTGACCGGGATCCGCGAGGCCGCCTTGCGCGCCTTCTCCGAACCCAGCAAGGCCGAGATCGCATGGCCGTTGGCGATGCATTTGCCCCAGCTCGACAGATCGGGCTCGACGCCCACGGCCGCCCAACTGCAGTCGCGGGCGACGCGAAAGCCGGCCCGCACGTCGTCGACCACCAGCAGGGCCCCGCTCTCGTCGCAGATTTCCCGGGCCCGCCGGGCGTAGGCCGGGTCGGGGAGGGCCTGGTCGATAAAGGCGTCGTGCTTCAGCGGCGCGGCGAAGATCGC
>DASXIE010000050.1:0-17212 GCA_036498165.1 Caulobacteraceae bacterium | reverse complement strand
GTGTCTGGCCGCCGGGCTCGGCGGTGCGAGCGCTCAGGTTCAGGCCCTGGCCCATGGCCCCGACGGTCATCAGGCCGAGCCCATGGCTGCGAACCGCGCCGGCGAACACCGGGAAGGCGCCGGCGTCGGCGTTGAGCACGGCGGTGCGGCCGCGCGGAAGCAGGGTCTCGAACAGGCGCAGCTTGCAGGCCCGGTAGGCGTCCATGGCCCCGTGATAATCGAGGTGATCCTGGGTCAGATTGAGGAAGCCGGCGGCGGTGAGCTCGACGCCGTCGAGGCGGCGCTGATCGAGACCGTGCGACGAGGCTTCCATGGCCAGGTGGGTGACGCCGCGCTCGGCCAGGGCGGCCATCATCTCGGCGACGTCGGCGGCGTCCGGCGTGGTGAGGCCCGGCGGGGTGAGTTGTTCGTCGCCGGCCCGGATCCCCAAGGTGCCCATGCTGGCCGAGACACGGCCGCCGGCGGCGAAAATCTGGCGGCAGAAGGCGGCCACCGAGGTCTTGCCGTTAGTGCCGGTGACGGCGACCACCGTCGACGGCTGCCTGCCCACCAGGGCGGCGGCGGCCAGGGCGTAGGCCCGGCGCGGATCGGTCGAACGAACGAGGGGGGCGGTGAGCCCCGGCATGTCCTCGCCGGCCAGGATCGCCGCCGCCCCGGCGTGGAGGGCGGCGGGGACGAAGGTCCTGCCGTCGGATTTCGATCCCGGCAGGGCGGCGAACAGGAATCCGGGCCGCACCCGGCGGCTGTCGGCGGTGACCCCGGTGATCTCGGGATCGACCGCGAGGTCGCGGCGCACCAGGGCGGAGAGCCGGGCCATCACTCGTCTCCGGTCAGGAGCTTGGGATCGACCGGCGCCTTGGGGTCCGGCGCGGCGGCGATGGCGATCCGGCGGACGCCGAGGAAGGGGGCGATCCGCTCGATGACCTTGCCGGCGATGGGGGCGGAGACCACCCCGCCGGTGGTGAAGCCGCCGGTCTCGGGCGTGGCGTGCGGCTCGTCCATCATGATCAGCACATAGTAGCGGTCCGCGCCCAGCGGCCCGTCGGTGGGAAAAATCGCCGCGAAGGAGGCGAGGTTGATCTTGCCGCCGTTGTAGTGGCCGCCGACCAGCTTGGTGGCCGTGCCGGTCTTGCCGCCCACCCGGTAGCCGGGGATATCGGCCTTGCGGCCGGTGCCGTTGGTGGCGTTGAGGCGCATCAGGTTGAGCATGGTGCGCGAAGTCGAGGCCTTGATCACCCGCCGGCCGGGGCTCGGGGCTTGGCCCGGCTCGAGCTTCTTCAGGGTGAGTGGGCGGTAGACGCCGCCGTTGAGGATCGAGCTCATGCCGGTGGCGATCATCAAGGGGGTGATCGAGATCGAATGGCCGAAAGCCATGGAGGCCACCGAGTTCGAGGACAGCCTGGCCGGCAGGAGCGGGTGCGCCGACTCGACCAGTTCACTGGGAGCCTTCTGGTAGAGCCCGAAGGCGTGCCAGTAGTGATCCATGTTGGCGGCGCCCGACTCCAGCGCCATCCGCGCCGCGCCGATGTTGGAGGAGTGGGTGAACACCTCCCACAGGGGCAGGTTCACGTCGCCCTTGTCGTAGTCGTGGATGATCTGGCCCGGCAGGACGAGCGGGGTATGAACGTCGTAGACCTTGTCGACCGTGGTGGTCCCCGCGTCGAGGCCCATGGCCAGGGTGAAGACCTTGAACACCGATCCCGGCTCATAGACGGTGGCGGCCGCGTGGTTGACCATGGCGGCGGGGTCGGCCTTGCCCGGCCGGTTGGGATCGAAGTGCGGCCAGCTGGCCATGCCGAGAATCTCGCCAGTGCGGACGTTGACCACCATGCCCACGGCATCCTTGACCCCGAAGTGGTCGGCGGCGGTGTCGAGCTCGTCCTGGAGGGCGCCCTGGACTCGCAGATCGATCGAGAGGGACACCGGCTCCTTGCCGGCCTGGGCGCGGATTTCGCCATCGAAGGCCTTCTCGGCCCCGGCCAGGCCCCGGCCGTCCTTGCCGGCGAAGCCGATCACATGGACCGCGGTCTCGCCCAGGGGATAGGTCCGGGCGCTTTCCTCGGCGAAGGTGATCCCCGGCAGGGCGAGATCGTGGATGCGGTCCTTGACTTCCGGATTGATGCCGCCGGCGACGTAATATTCCTTGTGCGGACCGGTCAGGGCCGTGTCGAGATGGGCCAGCGACAGGGTCGGCAGGGCCGCCAGCAGAGCCGCCTTGGTCGCCGCCGGATCAGAGATTTCGCGAGGGGTGATGTAGAGGCCGTAGTGGGTCAGATCCACGGCCAGGACTTCGCCGTTGCGGTCTACGAGATCGGCGCGCGCTTCCGGAGTGAGGCCGGCCCCCGCCCCGCCGGCGTCGAGGCCGGAAAAGAGGGCCGCCTTGGAAGCGACCAGGCCAAGGGTCAGGAAGGCGGCGGCGAACAGGGCCATGACGAAGAAGATTCGCAGGCGGGTGTCGTCCTCGGCCCGTCCCGAGGCGCGGGCGCGCTCGAAGGCGCGGTCCAGCCACCACAGCCACGCCCCCGCCCCACGCCCCGGTCGCCAGAGGGTCTGCGCGCCATCGTTGAACGGGGCGGCGGTCACGGCTTGGCCCCTTTCAGGGCGATCTGCGGCAGGGCTTCGGCGGTGGTTTCCTGCTTCGGATCCACCGCCTGCAGGCTGAGGTACTGGGTGGCGAGGCGCTCGACGCGGCCGGGATCCTCGAGGTGAGCGATCTCGGCGTGGAGGAGGCGGATCCGCTTGTCCTCCTGGGCGATCCGGCTCTCGACCCCGGCGGTGTCGGCCCCCATCCCCTCGGCCAGGGTCTTCAAGGCGTAGCTCGCCAGGGCGACCACCAGGAGCACCGCCAGGGCCGCCAGATCAACGAGCCGAAAGCCGCGGTAGCGCCGCGCGAAGATGCCTGAGAGGATCACGCCGCCAGCCTCCACGCCGCCGCGTCGGTCCGCTCGGCGGCGCGCAGTTTGGCCGACCGGGCGCGGGGATTGGCCGCGATCTCCGCCGCGCCGGCGGCGCGGGCGCCCTTGTGGATCAGCCTGAAGCTCGGCCTCTGGCCGCCGCTCGCCGGCGGCGCATGGCGCGATCCGGCCGGCGTCGCCCCGCATCGCTCGGTGAGGAAGGATTTGACGATCCGGTCTTCGAGGGAGTGGAACGTCACGACGGCCAGACGCCCTCCCGCCTTCAAAGTTCGCTCGGCCGCCACCAAACCCGCCTCGAGCTGTGAAAGCTCGTCATTGACCGCGATTCTAAGGGCCTGGAAAACCCGCGTGGCCGGATGAATTTTCGCGCCGCGCCGACCGCCGAGGGCCTGCTCGACGACGCCGGCGAGGTCGGCCGTGCGGGTGAACGGGGCCTCCGCGCGGCGCCGGACCAATCGTGCGGCGATCCGCCGCGCCTGCCGTTCTTCGCCGTAGTCGCGGAAAATGCGGGCCAATTCGGCGGCCGGCGCGCCGTTGACAAGATCGGCGGCGGTGGGACCCTCGATCGCCATCCGCATGTCGAGGGGGCCATCGCGCATCAGAGAGAATCCGCGCTCGGCTTCGTCGAACTGCATGGACGAAACGCCGAGATCGAGGGCCACCCCGTCGCTGGAGGCTTCGCCCACGACCTGCTCCATCGTCGCGAAGCTCGCCGCCACCAGGCGAAAGCGGCCGAGCGCGGCCAGTTCGGCGGCGAACGGGGCCACGGAAGGATCGCGGTCGAAGGCGGTGACCGAAGCCCCGGCGTCCAGCATGGCGCGGCTATACCCGCCGGCCCCGAATGTCCCGTCGATCATTTCCTTGCCCGGGCCGGGGCGCAGGGCCGCCATCACTTCGCTCAAAAGCACGCTGGCGTGAGCGCCGCTCATCCGGCCGCTCCCAGTCCCCGCTGCTGGGCGCGCAGGGCCGGCAGCCCGGCCCTGGCCAGCCGCAGCTGTTCGGCGCGATGGGCGACCCACGCTTCCCGTGGCCAGATCTGGAAGCGCTCCCCCATGCCCACGAGCGCCACCCAGTCGGTCAGGCCGAAGGCTTCGCACAGGCTTTCCGGCAGGGTGATGCGGCCGGCGGTGTCGTAGGCCAGGCGGGTCATGCCGCCCAGCACGCTGGTCTCCAGCGCCGTGCGCAGGGGATCGCCGAAGGCCAGCTCGTCGATGACGTTCAGATAGGTGTCGAACAGGGCCTGGCCGCCGCCCTCGATGCAGTCGTGCTCGATCGAGGGGAAGCAGAACACCCCGTCGAACGGCCCGGCCGCCGCGGCGCGGAACTCCTGCGGCACGACGATGCGCCGCTTAGCGTCCAGCTGCTTATCGAATGTGGAATGGAACACCCAGCCCGCCCCAAGCGCCACCTCGCCCAGTCCCGGGCGTCACGAATGGGTTAACATGGGATTGATTGGGATACAATGACACTGAACGGTCAAATCGTAAGATTTTGCTAACCCTGTTGGGCAAAAGCCACGCAGCCTTAGGTTATCCACAGAACATACATAGAACAGTCGAGTGTTGGCAGTGACGAGACCATCGGCGCCTATCGGGCTGAGCGGATCAGACGGCCTGTAAGCCGGGTTCTGTGCCGCCTCGGGATCGCTCCCGCGGCGCGGCGATCATTCCTCTGGACCGCCCGTTGCCGGACGGTTCTCGCGACCTACCCGGATGCCTGGACCGGCGACGGCCCTGCCCGCCCATACTCACGCGGGCGGACGCGACATCCCTATTCGGTCTTGCTCCAGGCGGGGCTTGCCATGCCAAGCCTGTTACCAGGCCCGCGGTGGGCTCTTACCCCACCCTTTCACCCTTGCCGACCGGCCGAGGCTGGAAGGCGGTTTGCTTTCTGTGGCGCTATCCCTGGGGTCACCCCCGGCGGGCGTTACCCGCCGCCTTGTCGCCGTGGAGCCCGGACTTTCCTCCCTTCGCCTCTTGCGAAGGCGAAGAGCGACCGCCCGGCCGTCTGATCCGCCTCAGAGGGTGGGTGAGGCGTCAGTCGCCGTCAAGCCATAGACGATCTGGTCCCAGTAACGACCTTTCCAGAAGCCAAAGCCGACCAGCACCCCTTCGCGCACGAATCCGTGCCGATCGAGAAGGCGGCACGAGCGGTCGTTGCCGGGCGTGACCATCGCCTCGAGGCGGTGCAAGCGAAGGTGGCCAAAGCCGAAGTCGATCACGGCGGGGAGAACCTCGCCCATCACCCCCCTCCCCTGCCAGCCACGGGCGAGGTCATAGGCGATCTCGCCGCGGCGGCCGCGCTCGACGACAATGTGGTTGAAGCCGCATGTGCCGGCGAACGCCCCGCTCGCGCGCTCGCGGATCGCCCAGCGCAGGCCCGCGCCCAAGGCGCGCTGATCCTGCGCCCAGCCGACAATCAGGTTGGCCTCGGCGATGTCGCGCAGGGGCTCGATGTCCATCCATTCCACCACCGCGGGATCGGAGAACTCGGCCAGGACATCGTCGGCGTCGTCGGCGCTCAAGGGGGCGAGTGCGAAGCGGCCGGCGGCCAGGCGAAGCTCGCCCGAGAGATCGGGATCGGCGGCGATCATCGCGGTTCAGGCGCCGGCCAGGCGCAGGATGGCCATCAGCCGGGCCCGGGTCTCGCCGTCGGCGACGCCGTCGCAGCGGCTCTGCACCCAGTGGCGCTGGAAGGCCGTCACCACCAGGGCCAGATCGTCATCGAACGGGCCGGTGGCGGCCACGTCATAGCCCAGGCGGGCGAGCGCGCCGCGCAGGGCGAGGACGCCGATCCCCGCCGCCCCGACCCGCAGCGGATCGCCCGGCGCCGGCGGCGGCTCGGCCCACAGGCCGTGGCCGGCGGCGGCCAGGGTCTTCCATGGGAACAGCTCGCCCGGATCCTGCTTGCGGCTCGGGGCGACGTCGGAATGGCCAAGGATCAGGCCGTCCTCGATTGTCCAGCGCGTGCGAACATCGCCTATCAGCGCGATGACCGCCTCGATCTGGACCGGCGGGAACGGTCGGTAACCGAACTCGTGGCCCGGGTTGACGATCTCGACGCCGATCGAGCGGGCGTTGACGGCGGCTTCGCCGCGCCAGCAGGAGACGCCGGCGTGCCAGGCCCGCCGCGCCTCATCGACCAAGGCGAGCACGGCGCCATCCTCCGCGACGACATAGTGCGCCGAGACCTTGGCGGCGGGATCGCGCAGCCGATCCAGCGCCGCCTCGGCGGACGGCATGCCGGTGTAGTGCAGGACGATCATGTCCGGAGGCGCCAGACGGGCGTCGAAGTTGGGCGAAGGCGCCTGGATATAGCCGGACAACGGGCTCTCAGGCCGCCTTGGCGAAGCTCAGGGCCTCGTAGCGGGCCAGATGGTGGTCCACCGAGCCATAGAGGCCCTCGATCATCGTCGCGCGCTTGAAGTAGTGGCCGATGGCCATCTCCTCGGTCATCCCCATGCCGCCGTGGAGCTGGATGGCGTTCTGGCCGACGAAGCGGCAGGCCCGGCCGATCTGGACCTTGGCGGCCGACACCGCCTTGGCCCGCTCCTCCGCCGGCTCAGCGAGCTTGATGTGGGCCATGTAAGTCATCGAGACCGCTTGCTCGACCTGGATGAACATGTCGACCATCCGATGTTGCAGCACCTGGAAGGAGGCGATCGGGGCCCCGAACTGCTTGCGCTGGCGGGTGAATTCGAGGGTCCCCTCGTGCAGGCGGCGCAGCACCCCGCAGGCCTCGGCGCAGATCGCCGCGACGGCCTCGTCGACGACCTCCTCCACAAGTGGCAGGGCCGCCCCTTCCGCTCCGATCAGGGCTTCGGGCCCAACCGATACATTCTCGAACACCACCTCGGCGGCGCGCCCACCATCGACGGTGGGAAATTCGCGGGTGACCACCCCGTTGGCCCCTTTGTCGACAAGAAACACCGAGACCCCGTCGCGGTCGCGCCGCGCCCCGCCGGTGCGGGCGGTGACGACGAGATGGCTGGCCCATGGCGCCCCGACGACCACCGATTTGTGGCCGTTCAGCACCCAGCCGGAACCTTCCTTGCGGGCGGTGACGGCCAGGTCGTGCAGGCAGTAGCGGCCCTGCGGCTCGGCCCAGGCGAAGGCGAGCGTCGTCTTGCCGTCGATGATCTCGCCGATCAGGCCGGCCCTGTCGCCGGTTCGCTTGAGGAAGCCGCCGCCGATCACCACCGTTCCGAGATAGGGCTCGACGACCAGCGCCTTGCCGAACTCCTCCATCACCACCATGACTTCCGTCGGCCCGCCGCCGAGGCCGCCGGCGTCCTCGGCAAACGAGGCCCCGAGGATTCCCAAGTCGCGGGCGAAGGCCTGCCATATCTCCGGCCGCCAGCCGGCGGGAGAGGCGATGGCGGCGCGGCGCTTCTCGAAGTCGTAGGTGTCAGCCAGGAAGGCCGCCACGCTGTCGCGCAACAGGGTCTGCTCTTCGGTGAAGCTGAAATCCATGTCGGTCTTTCTTGCGGAAGGCGGGCCGGGCTTCAGAGGCCCAGCACCATCTTGGCGATGATGTTGCGCTGGATCTCGTTCGAGCCGCCGTAGATCGAGGTCTTGCGGGTGTTGAAATAGGTCCCGGCCACCCCGTGCGCGGCGTCCGGCCCCACCGGGCCGAAATTGTGCGGCAGGCCGCGCAGATAGGGGGCGCCATAGTGGCCGGCGGCCTCCAGGGCCAATTCGGTCAGGCGCTGCTGGATCTCGGTGCCCTTGATCTTGAGGATCGAGGATTCGGGCCCCGGCCCCTTGCCCGAGCTTTCCCCCGCCAAAGTGCGCAGCTCGGTGTACTCCAGGGCGGTGAGGTCGATCTCCAGCTCGGCCACCTTGCGCCGGAAGAAGGTGTCGGCCAGCAGCGGCCCGGAATCGTCGGCCCGCTCGGTCGATGAGATCTCCCGCAGGCGCTCGAGGCTCCGCTTGGAGCGCGCCACCCCGGCGATGCCGGAGCGTTCGTGGGCCAGCAGGGCCTTGGCGCAGGTCCAGCCCTGGTTTTCATGGAAGATGCGGTTCTCCACCGGGACGCGGACGTTATCGAGGAAGACGTCGTTGACCTCGTGGCCGCCCTCGAGGGTGATGATCGGCCGCACCGTCACCCCAGGGCTCTTCATGTCGATGAGCAGGAAGCTGATCCCGGCCTGCGGCTTGACCGTGGGGTCGGTGCGGACCAGGAAGAACCCCCAGTCGGCGAACTGGGCCAGGGTGGTCCAGGTCTTCTGACCGTTGACGAGGTAGTATTCCTTGCCGTCGTCGGCGGTCATCCGCTCGGCCCTGGTCTTCAGGGAGGCGAGGTCCGAGCCGGCGCCCGGTTCGGAATAGCCCTGGCACCACCACGTCTTGCCGTCGCGGATACCGGGCAGGAAACGCTGCTTCTGCTCTTCGGTGCCGAAGGTCCACAGGACAGGGGCCAGCATGGCGACGCCGAACGGCAGGATGGCGATGGTGTCGGCCCGCGCCTGCTCTTCCGACCAGATGTATTTCTGGGTCGGCGTCCAGCCCGTGCCGCCCCATTCCTTGGGCCATGACGGCGTCGCCCAGCCTTTCGCGGCCAGGATCTGGTGCCAGGAGACATAGTCTTCCTTGGTCAGCGCATCTTCGCTCTTTTGGCGGTCGCGCAGGGCGGCCGGATAGTTTTCGGCGATGAAGGCGCGCGCCTCTTCGCGGAAGGCGACGTCTTCGGCGGAGAAATCGAGATCCATGAACTTTCCCCTTGCGCTCTGCGCATGGAACATACGAGCCAGGGAACGGTCTTGCCAAGACCGGGCGCGGCGATCAGGACCCCTACATGTTCCGCATCCTCACCTACAACGTTCATCGCTGCGTAGGCGGCGATCGGCGCCTGGATGTGGGACGCGTGGCCGCGGTGATCGCCGCCGAGGCGCCCGATATCGTCGCCCTCCAGGAGGTGGATGTCCGACGCGCCCGCACGGGCGGGGTCGACCAGGCCCATGATCTCGCCCGCCGCCTGGGCATGGTCTCGCGCTTCCACGCCGCTTTCGCCGTCGAGGAGGAACAATACGGCGACGCCATCCTCACCGCCCATCCCGAGCGGCTGATCAAGGCCGCCGCCCTGCCGGGTTACGCCCGCATCCCGCGCCTGGAGCCGCGCGGGGCCCTGTGGGTAGCCATCGAAGCGGCCCCCGGCCGCGAGGTGCAGGTGATCACCACCCACCTGGGCCTGGTGCCGCGGGAGCAGCAGATCCAGGCCGCGTGCCTGGCCGGAGAGGATTGGCTGGGCTCGGCCCCGCGCCGCGATCCTCTGATCCTGCTGGGCGATCTCAACGCCACCCAGAGGACGCTGGTCCATCGCACCCTCGCCGGGCGCCTCGACGACGCCCATCACCTGCGGCCGGCAGCCCAGGCGCGGGTGGCGACCTTCCCGTCCGGCCTGCCGATGCTGCGCATCGACCATGTGTTCGTGAGCGGTGGAGTGAAGGTGAAGTCCCTCAGGGTCGGCGCCTCGCCCCTGGCGCGCGCCGCGTCCGATCACCTGCCCCTGGTGATGGATTTCGAACTCGGGGCCCGAGCCGATCCATCGCCAGGGGCGGCGAAGGTTTCTTCCTGAAGGATCAGTTGGCGGCGCGCGGGCCCGAGCCGGCGGCGCTGGTGAACGACTGGCAGGCGCCGTCGCGCTCCGAGACGAGGGCCGAACGGCCGGTGGCGCTGGCGTTGCGGGCCTCGCGGCTGGCATTGCTGCGGGCATCGTCGGCCATCTGGAAGACCGCGGCGGTGCGTGTGGCGCCCTCCGACTTCATCATCTTGTCGAATGCCGAAGAATCGCTCGAGCCCAAAGCGTGGGACCCGATGAGACCCTGGCACCGGGCCGCCGCGATATACTGCGAGTCGGAGAGCTGCGAAGGTGAGGCGAGGACGGCTGAAGTCGCGGCCAGGGCGGCGACCAGCACGATATTTCTGATTACTGACATTTCCCGTTCTCCGTTGGGGTGGACACGCCGCAGAGTGCGCCATCGAAGCTCGGCAATTCAAATTAATTCGAATAAATATTTCCTGTGACAAGAATGAAATCTGAATAGTTCGTAATCTATACAATGTAAGTGTGAACTTCCCGTAATCCTCATGGCCAAGGTTTGCATCGATTTCGCCGCAGAGGCATTTTACGAAAATCATGTTCAAGCCTGATGGCCCCATCGTCACGCCCTGCGTGAAGGTCTGCATCGTCGACGGTGAGAGCGGCCTGTGCCTTGGCTGCTTCCGCACCCTCGGCGAGGTGGCCCGCTGGTCCGCCCTCAGCGAAGTCGAGCGCAGCGTCCTGATGACCGAACTTCCCGGCCGCCGCGACCGGATTGCCCCGGAGAAGCTGGGCCTGGTAGGGAGTTAAGCGGCCTCCCGCGACTCATTCGCCGCGACGATGTCCGCAAGGGCCCGCTCCACGACCTCGACGCCCGCCCCCGGCCCTACCGATTCAACCGTCAGGGTCCGCCTCCAGGACCGCGCTCCGCGCGCCCCATGGAAGAGGCCGAGCATGTGGCGGGTCATGGCCGCCAGCCGCGTTCCGCGGGCGAGCTCGGCCCGCACGTAAGGCAGGAACCGCTCCACGGCCTCGAAAGGTGACACGTCGGGACCGCGCGCTCCGAACACGCGCCGATCGGCGGCGGCCAGGATCGCCGGTTCGTGGTAGGCGGCGCGCCCCAGCATCACCCCGTCGACTCCGGAAAGATGCTCCACCGCCTCGTTCAGCGAGGACACTCCGCCGTTGAGGATCACGGTGAGGTCCGGCCGCTCCCGTTTCAGGCGATGGACGAGGGTGTAGTCCAGCGGCGGAATCTCTCGGTTTTCCTTTGGCGACAGGCCGCTCAGCCAAGCCTTGCGGGCGTGGACGATGAAGACCTTGACGCCGGCCTCGGCGCAGCAATCGACGAGCGCGAACAGGCTCTCCTCCGGATCTTGGTCATCGACTCCCAGGCGACACTTCACGGTCGCCGGGATGCTCACCATCGCCCCGATCGCCGCCATGCATTGAGCGACGAGGTCCGGCTTCAGCATCAGGCAGGCCCCGAAATCGCCGCCCTGGACGCGGTCGGAGGGACAGCCGACATTGAGGTTGATCTCGTCGAAACCGAGATCCTCCCCGATCCGCGCCGCCGCCGCCAGGGCGGCCGGATCGGCCCCGCCCAGCTGCAGGGCCAGCGGATGCTCGACCGCGTTGAAGGCCAGCAGGCGCGAGCGCTCGCCATGCAGGATCGCCCCGGCGGTGAGCATCTCGGTGTAGAGCCGGGTGCGGGCCGTGAGGGTGCGATGGAAGGCCCGGCAATGCCGGTCCGTCCAGTCCATCATCGGCGCGACGGACAATCTATAGGGATTTTCGGGGGTCACGGTCTCGCGCATTGAATGGCCTGGCGGCGGGGTTCTACGACCGCGACGAGCCTTCCGCTACACCATCGCGCGCATGGGCCCCTCCCCTGCCAGGAGCCATCGTCCGCCGCCGGACGTTATCGGCCCATGGCCAAGCCGGACGCGAGCGACGCGGCCTTTCGCCGGATGATGGACCGCGGCGAGGGGCCAGACTTCAGCGATCCCAAGACCGAATGGCGGCGGGTCTTCGCCGAGGCCTGGGGAACCTTCCTGCTCGTCACGGTCGCGGCCGGGGCGGCGATCGGAGCCGAGACCGCGCCGGACAAGGTGGCGTTCGGCGCCGCCGTGGTCGCCCCCGGCCTCATGGTCATGGCCGCCATCTACGCCCTGGGCGAGGTTTCCGGGGCTCATATCAATCCGGCCGTCACCCTGGCCTTCGCGGTGCGCGGCAATTTTCCCTGGCGGCGGGTTCCGGCCTACATCGTCGCCCAGATCGTCGGCGCCGTGGCGGCGGCGGCGTTGCTGAGCCTGATCTTCGGCGTCGTCGGCAAGTTCGGAACGACGACCCCGGAGCCGGGAATAGGGGAGGCTCGCGCCGTGTTGGTGGAGAGCCTTCTCACCTGCGGCCTCGTCAACATCATACTCGCCACCGCCTCGGGAGCCCGCAATGTCGGGCCCAACGCCGCCATCGCCGTGGGCGGTTATATCGCGCTGGCCGGCCTGTGGGCCGGGCCCCTGACCGGCGCCTCGATGAATCCGGCCCGCTCACTAGGCCCGGCGGTGATCCGGGGCGACCTTACCGGCCTATGGATCTACGTCGCCGGGCCCCTGATCGGGGCCATGGTGGCGGTCGGCTTCGAGTGGATCCTCAAAGGGCCACCCACCGCCGAGGGGACCAAGGCCGCCCAGGGCGGGCCCAAGCGGGGCTGAGGCGCAAGGCTTGCCACGCCATCGCCGGCCGTGGTCTGCTGGCGCCCATGAAGCGATGGCCCGACCGGCGGATCCTCGATCTTTTCGGCGTCACCCATCCGATCGTCCAGGCCCCCATGGCCGGGGCTTCGACGCCAGCGATGGCGATCGCGGTCAGCCAAGCCGGCGGCCTGGGCTCGCTGGCCTGCGCGATGCTGAGCGCCGATCAGACCCGCGCCGACGTCGCCGCCATCCGCGCCGCCGCCCCCGGACCGATCAACCTCAACTTCTTCTGCCACCAGCCGCCGGCCGTCGATGCGACGCGGGAGGCCGCCTGGCGAGCCCGCCTCGCTCCCTACTATGCCGAGCACGACATCGAGCTCCGTCCGGCCGCTCCGGGCGGCGGCCGCGCCCCCTTTGACGAAGTCTTCTGCGCCCTCGTCGAGGACATCGCCCCGGATGTGGTCAGCTTCCATTTCGGCCTGCCGGCCCCCTCCCTGCTCGAGCGGGTTCATGCCGCCGGGGGCAAGGTGATCGCCTCGGCCACCACGGTCGCCGAGGCCCGCTGGCTCGAGGCGCGCGACTGCGATGCGGTCATCGCCCAGGGCGCCGAGGCCGGCGGCCACCGCGGGGCTTTCCTCAATCTCGACATGGCCACTCAGGTGGGGACCTTCGCCCTCGTTCCCCAGGTGGTCGACGCGGTCTCCGTGCCGGTCATCGCCGCCGGCGGCATCGCCGACGCCCGCGGCGTGGTCGCCGCCCTGGCGCTGGGAGCCAGCGCCGTCCAGATCGGCACCGCCTACCTCTTCTCCCCCGAGGCGAGCCTCTCGGACGCCCATCGCGCCGCCCTCGACGAAGCCGGCGACGACGCCACGGCGCTGACCAATCTGTTCACCGGCCGGCCGGCCCGCTCGATCGTCAATCGCCTGATGGCCGAGATCGGGCCGATGAGCGAACTGGCCCCCGCCTTTCCCCTGGCCGCCGCCGCCGTGGCCCCGCTGCGGTCCAAGGCCCTCGCCGACGGCTTGCCGGACTTCATCCCCCTGTGGTCCGGCCAGGCCGCCGCCCTCGCCGCCCGCCTCGGCGCCGCCGAATTCACGTCGCGGCTGGCCGAGGAAGCCCTGGCGAAACTTCTCTAGTCCATGCCCAGCGAATGGGCCGCCGCTTTATGGGTGATTTTGCCCTCGCGGACGTTGAGGCCCTGGGCGAAGCCGGGATCGTCGGCCAAGGCCATGTCGACGCCCTTGCCGGCCAGGGCCGAGATGTACGGGGCGGTGGCGGCGCTCAGGGCATAGGTCGAGGTCAGAGGCGCGGCGCCGGGCATATTGGCCACGCAATAGTGGATCACGTCCTCGACCACGAAGGTCGGGTCGGCGTGAGTGGTCGGATGGCTGGTTTCGAAACAGCCGCCCTGGTCGATGGCGACGTCCACCAGCACCGAGCCGGGCCGCATGCGCTTGAGATCGGCGCGGGTGACCAGCTTGGGGGCGGCGGCCCCGGGAATCAGCACGCAGCCGATGACGAGGTCGGCGGTCGGCAGCAATTCGCCGACCAGGTCGTGGGTCGAGTAGCAGGTCTTCACCGTGCCTCCGAACTGGTCGTCGAGCTCCTCCAGACGGGCGGCGGAGATGTCGAACAAGGTGACGTCGGCGCGGTGGCCGACGGCCATCTGGGCGGCGTGCTTGCCGCTCACCCCGCCGCCGAGGATCAGCACCCTGGCCGGCATGACGCCCGGCGCCCCGCCCAGCAGCAGGCCGCGGCCGCCGGCCGGCTTGAGCAGGTGATAGGCCCCCACGTCCACCGCCATGCGCCCGGCCACCTGGCTCATCGGGGCCAGCAAGGGCAGACGACCCCAGCGGTCTGTGACCGTCTCATAGGCGATGGCCGTGCAGCCGCTCTCCATCAGACCGCGGGCCTGGGCCGGGTCGGCGGCGAGGTGGAGGTAGGTGAAGAGGATGTGGGCCGGCTTGAGGCGGGCGATCTCGACCGGCTGCGGTTCCTTGACCTTGACGATCATCTCAGCGGCGTCGAACACTGCGTCGGCATCGGGAAGGATCTTCGCCCCGACGTCGGTGAAGGCCTCGTCGGCGAGGCCGATCCCTGCACCCGCCCCGGTCTCGACGAAGACTTCGTGGCCTTCGTGGACGAGGCGCTGGACCACCCCAGGCGTCGCCCCGATGCGAAATTCCAGGGTCTTGATTTCCTTGGGCACGCCGATGCGCATGAAGTCTCTCTTTTGAGGGGAATGGGTTGAACAGCCTTTGGCGCGGCTTAGCACGGCGCCCCGCCGCTAGGCGACACCCCGGAATCTGGGCTCCTCGACGCGCGTGACAAGGATGATCAGGGCGGCGCAGAGGAAGCCGAGCGAGACGCCGAACAGGGCCTCGTAGCCGGCCGCGGCGGCGATCAGTCCCCCGGCCAGGGGGCCGATGGCCGACATCGCCCCCTGGGCCGTCGAGGTCAGGGCCAGGCGCATGGCGATGTCGTCGCGCGCCCCGAACTCCAGCACCATGGTCTGCGAGCTCATCAGGAAGCCGGACTGGGACGCGCCGAGGCCGAAGAAGGCCATCAGGATCAGGGCCCGGACGTCGAGGCCGACATGGTGGGCGGCCATGGCCGGGGCGGCCATCAACAGGACCGTGGCGACCATCCAGAATGCCACCGAGGCGATGAAGGTGGAGCGGAAACCGAAGCGGTCGCCGGCCAGGCCCCAGCCGAGGTTGGTCACCGTGTCGGCTCCGAGGAAGGCCAGGGAAACCAGGCCCAGGTTCTTGCCGTCGAGCGCCATCGAGCGGCCGGCGAAAAGGATGTAGAACGGCGCCGCCACCCGGGCCGTCGTCGCCAGGGTCTGGGCGATCAGGAAGAACATGAAGTCTCGGTCCTGGGTGATGAGCACCGGGAATTCGCGCACCCGATCGAAGAGGCGGCTCTTGGCCCGGGTGGTCGGCGGCTCGGGCTCGCGCATCAGGAGGCGCAAGGCGGTGAGGCCGAGGCTGGTGAGCACAAAGGCCAGCAGGAAGGTCGTCCCGTAGCCGTTGTGAAACAGGTTCTTCTGGATGATGTAGTGGCCGGCGAACCACGCCAGCCCCGCCGCGATCGCCCCGCCCGTGACGTTGCGCACCGCCTGGAGGATGCCGCGCCGCGAGATCGGGATCACCTTGGCGAGGAGGAGCTGGAAAGCCACCTGCTGCGGCCCCGAGAACAGGCCCAGCAGGAAGAGGAACACCAGCACGGTGATGAGCAGGGCCTTGCCGTGCAGGAAGAAGCCGGCCAGGGCGACGCCGAGGATCTGGATGCGCATCAGGGTGCCCATCAGCATGGCCACCGGCAGGACGCGCTTGCGGTGCTCGATCTGGGTGGCCCCGATCACCGGCGAGACCACCCCGCCCAACTGCTGCAGGGACTGGCCGAGGCCGACCAGGAAATCCGAACCGGAGAGCAGGTACAGATAGGCCGGCAGGAAGGTCGGGGCGTTGAACAGGCGAAAGCCGGTCATCCCCAGCATGCCGTGCAGGAAATGGCCGGCGAAGTTGCGCGGCAGGTTGTCCCACACCGAGCGCTCGTAGGCCGCCTCGGCCTCCTCCGCGCTCGGGTCCTGCACTCCGGCGACCAGCGCCTCAGCCTCTGCCATTGTGGGGCTCTGGTAGCAGGATTCCGCCAGCGCGAAACAAGCCGGCGCCTAGCGGCCGGCCGTGGTGGTCGCCGGTTCGCCGCGGAGCAGGCGGTTGACGGGGCGGGCGAGGCGCCACACGAGCGTGCGCAGGCGGACCGGCCAGGGGCTCGTCTCGTGCGTCGGCGTCGTCGGGGCGGCGCCGCAACCGGGGTTGAGGCGTTCGATTTCCACCTCGCCGTCGGTGAAATAGGGATCGCCGCCGCCGTTACGGCCGGCCACGGTCGGGCCGACGCCGGAGACCTCGAATTCGTCCGCCACGTGGCCGGTGGCCGCGAGGGCCGCCGCCAGGGCGTCGCGCTCGCCGTCGAGGTCGGGGTCGATGTGGTGGGTGACGCGCCAGGTGTAGTGCGAGAAGCCCACGCCCCGGTCGAAGCTGTCCGAGCCGAGCCACCGGGGCATGGCCGGATCGGAGGCGCCATCGGCGAGCCGCCACAGGCGCACATGATGGCGGCGCGCGGCGCTCATCCCCTCGGCCCGCTCGAACGCCATGTCCTCCCTGCGCCCCTGGTAGAAGAGCGGGCTGACCGGGGCGGCGGGATAGGGCCGGCGCAGCGCCACGCTGCCGACAATGGCCAGGCTCGTCCTCATCGTCACCGGATTGGCCGCTTGCCAGCCGGCGGCGGTGAACGCGCAGACGATATCCGCCGGCGAGCCCACCAGGCCGAAGTTGATCGGATCGCCCGGGATCCCCTGCTTCGTGCGGGTGACCATCGGCCGGCCGGCGAAGCCCTTGTGGTGCTCGTGATGCTCCCAGGCGATCGGCAACGCCGCGTAGACGCAGACGGCGAGCGCGGCGAGGGCGAGGCCTCCCAGGGCGATGAGGTGACGGCGGCGGATGGGGCCGGGCATGCCGGTCCTAAGCCGGGGAAGACTTGACCATGTCGCAGACGTAGCCGAGACGCGGGCTTCGAACCACTTGCGCGCGTTTCGCGGCCCGGCCATCGTGACGCTCCACCTCGAGGAACCTCGCCATGATCGTCACCACCGCCAACGACATCGCCGGCCACAGGATCGTCAAATACCTCGGCCTGGTGCGCGGCATCACCGTGCGCTCGCGCAGCGTGATCGGCAATTTCGCCGGCGGCATCCAGTCGCTGTTCGGCGGCAAGCTCAGCGTGTTCGTCGACCTGGCCGAAACCGCCCGTCAGGAGGCGCTCGACCACATGACCGCCCACGCCACCGAGCACGGCGCCAACGCCGTCATCGCCATGCGCTACGACGCCAACGAGATCATGGACGGCATCACCGAGGTCCTCGCCTACGGCACCGGTGGTGGTCGAGGAGGGGTGACGGCCTGAAGCAGCGATTGACGCCTCTAATTCCCGTAACTACATTTAACGCCTGTGAAGATAGATTTCGACCCGGCGAAACGGGATCTGGCGCTCCGCCAT
>DASXIE010000049.1:0-4788 GCA_036498165.1 Caulobacteraceae bacterium | reverse complement strand
GCCGTGGGCCATAGAGGCCTACGCCGAGGAGCCGATCGAGACCCGCTTCATCCAGTCCTTCAAGAGCTACGCCGCCAGCCCCCTCTTTCAGCAGACGCGGATTCTCGGCCGCCGCTACGCCTTCGAGGACCTGCTGTCGGCCTTCCTGCTGCGCCTGCGCGCCCACGCCGGCGAGGCGATGACGGAAATGCCGTCGACGGCGATCGTCGGCCGGCCGGTGGAGTTCGCCGGCGCCAGTCCCGACACCCCCCTGGCGCTTGGCCGCTACCAGGCCGCCTTTTCCCGCTTGGGATTCTCGCAGATCCGCTACGCCCACGAACCGGTGGCGGCCGCCTTCTTCTTCGCCCGCAAGCTGGCCGCCGACGCCACGGTCCTGGTGGGCGACTTCGGCGGCGGGACCAGCGACTTCTCCGTCGTCCGCTTCACGCGCCAGGGCGGGGAGATCGCCGCCACCGCCCTCGCCAACGCCGGCGTCGGGGTGGCCGGCGACGCCTTCGACTACCGGATCATCGAGGCCCTGGTCTCGCCCGAGCTCGGCAAGGGGTCGAGCTACCGCGCCTTCGACCACATCCTGCCGATCCCCAACCGCTATTTCACGGCCTTCGCCCGTTGGGAGCAGCTGGCCCTGCTCCGGGCCTCGCCCGACATGCGCGACATCCGCCGCCTCGCCCGCGACGCCACCGAGCCGGAGAAGATCGCCCGCCTCGTCGAGATCCTCGACGACAACCACGGCTATCGTCTCTACCAGTCGGTCTCGCGGCTGAAGGAGGCCCTTTCCGCGGCCGAGGAAGCAACCTTCCATTTCGAGGCTGGTTCGGTGCGCCTGGAGAAGCCCGTGCGGCGGGAGGCGTTCGAGGCCTGGATCGCCCCCGAGCTCGCCGCCATCGAAGGCGCCCTTGATCAAGCCCTGAGGCGAGCCGGCCTGGCGGCGTCCGACATCGACAAGGTCTTCCTGACCGGTGGATCGTCATTCGTGCCGGCGGTGCGGGCCCTCTTCGCGCGGCGGTTCGGCGAGGCTCGGCTGGAGGGCGGGGCGGAACTGGTCTCCATCGCCACGGGCCTGGCCTACATGGGCCTGGAAAGGGACCTGGCGGCGTGGACCTCGTCGGCCTGACCCCGCGACACCCTTTGCGCGCGCCGCGCGGGGAGCTAAACCGCCGCCGGCCGATCACAAAAGGAACCCCGCCATGAAGCTCGACTCCTCCATCGCCGCGGTGGTCACCGGCGGGGCCTCGGGCCTGGGCGAAGCCACGGTTCGGGCGCTCGCGTCCCACGGGGTCAAGGTGGCGATCTTCGACATGAACGACGCCAAGGGCGAGGCCGTGGCCAAGGACGTCGGCGGCGTCTTCTGTCAGTGCAATGTGACGTCGGACGAGGAGGTCGACGCCGCTTTCGCCAAGGCCCGCGCCGCTCACGGCCAGGAGCGCATCCTGATCAACTGCGCCGGCACCGGCAATGCCGCCAAGACCGCCGGCCGCGACCGGACGACTGGCGAAATCAAGCATTTCCCGCTCGCCGCCTTCAACATGATCATCCAGATCAACCTCGTGGGCACTTTCCGCTGCATCGCCAAGAGCGCGGCCGGCATGCTGACCCTCGAGCCGCTCGAGGACGGCGAGCGCGGGGCGATCGTCAACACCGCCTCGGTGGCGGCCGAGGACGGCCAGATGGGCCAGGCGGCCTATTCGGCGTCCAAGGGCGGGGTGGTCGGCATGACGCTGCCCATCGCCCGCGACCTGATGAGCGAGGGCATCCGGGTGAACACCATCCTGCCCGGCATCTTCGACACCCCCCTGATGATGGGCGCGCCGGTCAATGTCCGCGAGACGCTCGCCGCATCGGTGCCTTTCCCCAAGCGCCTGGGCAAGGCCGAGGAATACGCCCAGCTGGCGCTGACCATGGTCACCAACAGCTATTTCAACGGCGAGGACGTCCGCCTCGACGGCGCCATCCGCATGGCTCCGCGGTAGAGTCTTCCGCGGAGTAGAGTGCGCTCCGCCACCCCCACGGCCGTCATCGCCAGCCCTGCGTGGCGCTCCTTTAAAACCTCTCCCAGAGGGAGAGGGAGGGGCCCATGGCGTAGCCATGGGAGGGTGAGGGGTTATGGCGCCGGCCATGAGATTCACCACGAAGGCCACGAAGTTCACGAAGGCGCCCACGAGTCTTCGTGGTGAGATGGACCTCGCCGCTGGCGCGGAAATTGGCCGGCCGCGTAACCCCTCTCCTTCCCATCCGCCTTCGCCCTGCGGGCTGCGGCGGACGGGCCCCTTCCTCTCCCTATGGGAGAGGTTCTCTTATCGGCGGCGCGTGACGATGCGCAGGGATGACGGTGGTGGGTGGGGGCCTCTCTACACTCGCGGGGCGATCAGCAGCCAGACGATCCGCCCGAGCGATCCGAACAGCAGCACCCCGGTGGCCAGGGCCTGGATGCCGAAGCCGCGGCTGCGCGCCTCGGCGGCTTTCGAGTAGCCGGTGAGATAGATCACCCGGCCGAGGATCCACACCACGCCGATGGCCGCCGCCACCCAGTCGCTCCAGTAGAAGGAGAACAGCCACAGCGAGACCAGGAACAGCGGCAGCCATTCGAGAGTGTTGGCGTGGATGCGGAAGGCGCGGTCGAAGTCCGGATGACCGCTCATCGCCGGGGCGGCGACCTGGTACTTTCCCCTGGCCTGGCCGACTCTGAGGCTCATGAAGAAATAAAGCAGCAGCGCCAGCATGCTGACGAGGCCCGTCCACAGATGTGCGTCCACTTCGAATCCCCCCGTGTTCGACCTTGACCATGCCATGAGGCGTGGCGGCTTGTGAAGCCGCTGGCCCCCGCTCTCTGGTAAGCTCGCCGTCGATGGATTCGGCAAAAGCAAGGCCTGAGCGGCGGGGGCTGTTTCGCATCCCGGGCGGCGGCAAGGCGGACGCCGTCGAGACGGGTCTGGCGGCCTTCGATACCTGCCTCATCGCCATCGACGGCGAAGAGGTCCGGCTGATCGCCGGCCAGGACAGTTACCAGGCTTTCGCCGGCGCGTTCACCGCTCCGGACCCGGCCGCCCTGCTCGCCCGCCTGGTCGGGCTCGATTCCGTCGTCGAAGCCCGACTGGCCGCCTTGCGCGCCAGGGGCGATGCCTTCGCCGTCGATGTCCTCAGCCCCGCCGGCGGCCTTCGGCTCGAGGGACGGACCGCCGGCGCCCTGGCGCTCGTCAAGCTTTCCCGCCTGCTCGCCGCCGCCGCTCCGGCCGCCGAGCGCTTCGCCGCCTTCGTCGACACGCGTCCCGAACCGGCGTGGATCGCCGACGGGGCCGCCCGGCCGGTATGGGTCAACCGCGCCTGGCTGATGGCGGTCGGCGCCGACAGCCTCGACGCGGCCAAGGCCCGCGGTCTCTCTCTCGACGGCGAGGCGGATCGGATCGTCCGCGACGTCGCCGCCAGCGGCGAGGCCCGCGCCACCCTGCGCTGGATGGCTCTGGCCGGAGCGCGGCGGGCCCTGCGTTTCCGGGCCGCGCCCATCGAAGGCGGAGACGTGGCCGTATGGTCGGACGATGTCACCGAGGCCGAGACCGCGGCCGAGAGGCTCGGTAGCCTGGAGACCGCCCAGGAGGCCATGCTCGGCCAGGTCGCCGACGCCATCGCCGTGTTCGGGCCCGATCGCCGCCTCTCCTTCCACAACGCCGCCTTCGCCAGACTCTGGGACCTGGAGCCGGCGTGGCTCGCCGACCGCCCCGGCCACGGCGAGCTGCTCGATCGCCTGCGCCAGCGCGGCCGCCTGCCCGAGCACGGCGACTTCAACCGCTTCAAGGCCGCCGAGCTGGCCCGCCATGAAGGCCTGGGCCCCGCCCCGGAGGTGATCTGGCGCCTGCCAGGCCAAAGGTCGCTGAAGGTGGCCAGCCAACCCCATCCGCGCGGCGGGCTGCTGATGGTCTTTTCCGACGTCACTCCCGAACTGCGTCTCAGAAGCCAGTTCAATCACCTGCTTCAGGTCCAGCAGGCCACGCTCGACAAGCTCAGCGACGCGGTGGCCGTGTTCGGGGCCGACGGGCGGCTGCGCCTGCACAACGAGGCCTTCGAGCGTTTCTGGTCGGCTGCCGCCGGCCAGCTCGCCGCCGGCCTGGAGTTCGACAAGGTCGTCGAGCTGGCCCAGCATCGCCTGCACGACCTGCAGTTCTGGCGTGACCTGAAGGCCCGGATCAGCGATCCGGATCCCGCCGCGCGGGCCCCGATGCAGGCCGAGATCGTCACCGCCGACCGCCGGATCGTCGCCCACCAATCGCGCCCATTGCCCGACGGGGCGATGCTGCTCAGCTTCGCCGACATCACCGACACCCGCCGCCTGGAGCGGGCGCTGGCCGACCGCGAGGCGGCGCTGAGCGAGACCGAGCGGCTCAAGCGCGAGTTCGTCGGCAGCGTCTCCTATGAGCTGCGCACGCCGCTCACAACCATTCTGGGCTACGCCGAGCTGCTCGAACACGAGGGCCGTGAACTGGATCCCAGGGCTCGCGGCCACCTGGCCTCGATCCGCGCCGCCGCCGCCCACCTCGCCCGCTCGATCAACAATGTCCTGGCCATGGCCCAGTTCGACGCCGGCGAGGTGGCCCCGGACATGGCCGACGTCGATGTCGCCGCCCTGATGGGCGAGGCGGCGGCCCGCTGGGAAGGGGCGGGGCGCGAGCAGGGCGTCGGCGTTGAGGCCGTTCTGGACGCCACCCTCGGCCTCATGCGCGCCGATCCCGCCCGCCTCGCCGAAGTGCTCGACCATCTGATGGAAAACGCCCTGCGACACACCCCCGCCGGCGGTTC
>DASXIE010000048.1:0-8261 GCA_036498165.1 Caulobacteraceae bacterium | reverse complement strand
CTCATCGCCGGCGTCATCCACGTCAATGAGCGGCCGGACGGGCGCCGCTTCCTGGTCCTGGACGCGGCGATGAACGACCTGCTGCGGCCGGCCATGTACGACGCTTGGCACGATGTGCGGCCGGTGAAGCCGAGGCCGGGGGGGCCGCTGGCCTACGACATCGTCGGACCGGTCTGCGAGAGCGGCGACACCTTCGCTCGCGGCAGGATGCTGCCGCCGCTTCAGGCCGGCGACCTGGCGGCCTTCTTCTCGTCGGGCGCCTACGGGGCGGTGATGGCCAGCGAGTACAACACCCGCCCCCTCATCCCAGAGGTCCTGGTGAGAGGCGCGCAATTCGCCGTCGTCCGCGAGCGCCCGACCTACGCGGCGATGCTGGCCAGGGAACCCCTGGCGCCGTGGTTATGACCGCTCTCCTCCCTCAGGGAGATCGCCTATGCGAATCTGGTTCTAGAAACCTCTCCCATGGGGAGAGGTCTCCTTGGAGGAGATTCAGGCCGGGCGGCGGGCGCGGAGAGCTTGGGCTATGGTGCCGTCGTCGAGCCAGTCGAGGTCGCCGCCGACCGGGACGCCCCTGGCCAGCATGGTGACTTCCACCTTCGTCGGGACCAGACGGTCGACGAGGTAGTGGGCGGTGGTCTGGCCATCGACAGTGGCCGGCAGGGCGAGGACGACCTCGCGCACCCTCTCGCCGGCGGCGCGGGAAACGAGGCCGTCGATCCGCAGGGTCTGGGGCCCGACGCCGTCGAGGGCCGATAAGAGGCCGCCCAGGACGTGGTAGCGGCCGCGGAAAGCCCCGGCCCGCTCCATGGCCCACAGGGCCCCGACCTCCTCCACGACGCAGAGGATGGCGCCATCGCGGCTGGCGTCAGCGCAGATGGCGCACGGGTCGGTGCTGTCGAGGGCCCCGCACTGGCCGCAGGTGCGCACCTTGGCCGCGGCGTCGGCGAGGGCCGCTCCGAGGGGACCCAGCAGCTGGTCGCGCTTCTTCAAAAGGGTGAGGGCGGCGCGGCGGGCCGAGCGGGGTCCAAGGCCGGGAAGCTTGGCCAGGAGGGCGATCAGGCGCTCGATCTCGGGTCCGACTGCGGCGGCCATGTCACAGCTTGGGCATGCCCGGCAGGCCGGCCAGCGGTCCCGCGGCGTCGCGCATCATCTCGGCCTGGGCCTCGTCGAGCTTGCGCCGGGCCTCGCCATGGGCGGCAATGACGAGGTCGGCGATGATCTCCCCTTCGCCCGGCGCGATCAGGCTCTCGTCGATGACGAGGCGAGCGATCTCGCCGGCCCCACGGAGGGTGAGCTTGACGAGGCCGCCGCCGGACTGGCCCTCGTACTCGCTCACGGCCAGGCGGGCCTGGGCGTCCTGCAGCTTCTGCTGCATGGCCTGGGCCTGCTTCATCAGCGATCCGAGATCCTTCATGGTTCGTCCTCTTGTTCGGGGGGGCCGGCGGGGTTGTCGAGGGTGGCCATCTGGCGGACCTCGAGGATTTCGGCCCCGGGGAAGGCGGCGAGCACGGCCTGGACGAAAGGCTCGGCGAGGGCCTCCTCGTGGGCCTGGGCGAGAGCCTTGGTCTGGCGCTCGAGGAGGGTCTCGGCCCCGCCGCCGCCCTGGGCGACGACCAGCCACGGGGCCCCGGTCCATTCCTTGAGGCGACCCGAGAGGCGCTGGGCGAGGTTGGCCGGGGCCCCGGCGACCGGCTCGAACTCGATGGCCCCGACGCGGAAGCTCACCGGGCGGACGTACTTCTCGACGTCGAGCTTGAGGCCGATGTCGCGGCGCTCATCGATGAGGCGGGCGACGTCCTCGAAGGACTGCGGGGCGGCCAGGCTCGGAGCGCGGGCGACGGCCGCCTGGGGCGAGCGAGCGAGGCCGGCTCTGGCCCCCGATCCGCCGCTGCCGGGAGCCGAAGCGGGGGCCCTCCCCTCGGCTTCGCTCGCCTGCAGGGCCTTGAGCGCCTCCTCGGGACCGGGAAGATCGGCGGCGAAGGCCACGCGGATGAGGCACATTTCCACCGCCGCGTCCGGAGCGGGGGCGGCGCGGACCTCGCCGAGCGCCTTGAGGAGCATCTGCCACAGGCGCGAGAGGCTGCCGGCCGAGAGGGCCGCGCCGATCGCCGTCAGGCGCGCCGCCTGGTCCTTGGGCAGGCCCAGGGTGTCCGGTCCCAGGGTCTTGGCCACCGACGCCCCGTGGCAGTGCTCCAGGAGGTCGAGCATCACCGTGACCGGATCGACGCCGAAGGCGTAGAGCTCGCGGAAGGCGGCGATGGCGCCGCCCGCCTCGCCGCGCACGGCGTGCTCGAAAAGCTCGATGGTCTGGGTGCGGTCGGCGAGGCCCAGCATGTCGCGCACCGCCGCCCCGTTCACCGCCTCGCCGGGCTCGGCCTGGGCCAGGGCCTGGTCCAGAAGGGACTGGCCGTCACGCACCGAACCCTCCGCCGCCCGGGCGATGAGGGCCAGGGCCTCGGCGTCGATGGAAAAGCCCTCGGCGGCGGCGATCTTCCCCAGGCTCTGCGCGATCACCGGGGCCTCGACCCGGCGCAGGTCGAACCTCTGGCAGCGCGAGAGGATGGTCACCGGCACCTTGCGGATCTCGGTGGTGGCGAAGATGAACTTGGCGTGCGGCGGCGGCTCCTCGAGGGTCTTCAACAAGGCGGCGAAGGCGTGGGTGGAGAGCATGTGGACTTCGTCGATGATGTAGACCTTGTAGCGGGCCTGGGCGGGGGCGTAGCGGACCCCGTCCAACAGCTCGCGCATCTCGTCGACCTTGGCGCGCGAGGCGGCGTCGAGCTCCAGGACGTCGAGGTGGCGGCCCTCGAGAATGGCCTGGCAGTGGCGCCCGAACGTCCCCAGCGCCGTGAGGCTGGGCTGATGGACGCTCTCGCTCTCGTAGTTGAGGGCCCGGGCCAGCAGGCGGGCAGTGGTCGTCTTGCCCACCCCGCGCACCCCGGTGAGCATGTAGGCGTGGGCGATGCGACCCGAGGCGAAGGCGTTGGTCAGGGTGCGGACCATGGCCTCCTGGCCGATCAAGTCCTCGAAGGTGGTGGGCCGGTACTTGCGGGCGATGACCGTGTAGGCGGCGGCCGGCTCGATGGGCGCGGGCGCGGCGGCGGCAGCGCCGAAGATGTCGACGGTGGCCTCGTCGCGCTCGGCGGGGGCCTCGTCCGGCTCGAGCACGTTATCGGTCATGAACTGGGCGCGGGGATTTCCGAGAATCGGGGAAGCAGGTGGAGACCGGCGGACGACCCGGAGTGAATCTCGTTACGGCTGCTTCCTTCCGGACCTGACCGGATTGGCGAGGCCTCCGCCCATCGCCGATCTCCATCGACCAATATCGCGTGGCCGGGCGCCGGGCGCAAGCGGGCGCGGCGGGGGTCTGGGCGTTGTCTGGTTGTGTCCGCCGTGTGCCTGCTTGTGCTTTGGGTGTGCTTGGATGTGCTTGGATGTGCTTGCTTTGTGTCTGGATGTGCTTGGTATGTGTCCGGAATCGCAACCCGTTTCTCCATGATTTCAAGACGTTGCCTGATTCTGACGGCCGCTTGAGCACAAAATCCGCCGGGCGCGCCTATCGCGAGCCCTGAACATAGCAAGAACCTTGCAATTTGTCAACCACGAAAACCGCTCCCGTAGGTAGAGGGAGGGGCCCGCGCCCGCAGGGAGTGGGAGGGAGAGGACTTAAGGCGCCGCGGACAGGGCGCGCCGCTTCAGACTCGGAACAAACTCCGGAAAGCGTAAACCCCTCACCTTCCCATGGCTGCGCCATGGGCCCCTTCCTCTCCCTCTGGGAGAGGTTTTCAGCACGGAGGGCGCGGCGTCGTGTCTCAGGGGGGCGCCATAGTTAGGGGCGCGCCGGGCGGTTATAGGGGCGGGACCATGACATTCGACAAGGTTCGCTTCTTCGCCATCCTGGCGACCATGTTCCTGGGCGGGGCCATCGAGCAGGCCGCGTCCGGCGACCGCGCGGGGGCGAACTACACCTTCGTGGCCGGCCTTGTGTGGGTGGGGCTGACCTACCTGATGTGGCTGCGGCAGAACCTCCAGAGGTCCTGAAGCCGGTCCTCGATCACATGTGGCGGAAGAGGTGGCGATAGGGGCCGCTGACGCGCAGGGTGGCGGGCTGCGAGCGGAGCTTGACCCGATAGCCGGCCCCGTCGCGGAAGACCGCTTCGATCGCCTCCACATTGACGATGGTGGAGCGGTGGATTTGCCAGAACCGGTCGGGATCGAGCTCGGCGGCCAGCTGCTTGATCGGCCGCCGGATGATGGCTTCGCGGCCGTCGGTGACGACGGTGGTGTACTTTGCCTCGGCGTGGAAATAGTTGACCCGCGCCACCGGGACCAGATCGACCCGATCTCCACTGAGCGCCTTGATCCAGCGCAGATATTCCCGGGGCCGGGGAACGAGGCCGAGCTGGGCGATGAGCGCCGCCAGGGCGGCCGGGGAGGGTTCCGCCTGGACCCGCGGGCGGGCGGCGATCCGCCCGGTCATGCTCGCCACTTCACCCATCGCCGCGTCCCCCAGATGCCTCGAGGCCATTGCTAGGGCGCCGGCGAGAGGCCGCGCGTCAACCGTTCGGTTGAGGCGACGCGTTTTCTTGACCCCGGCTCAGCCGGCGATCGGGCTGGCGCTGGCGGCGAGGAGCTTGACGAGGTCGGCCTGGCGGCGGGCGCCGGTTTTCTGGAAGAGGTGATGGAGGTGGGTCTTGACCGTCGCCTGGGTGAGGCCGAGCGCCTGGGCCATGGGGGCGACGCCGCCGATATCGACGGCGGCCAGCAGGACGCGGATCTCGCCGGCGGTGAGCTTGTGGCGGCGGGCCAGGACCTGGGCCGGCGAGGGAGTGTCGAGGGCGGCGCGACGCACGCACACGGCGGCGACCGCGCCCCAGGCGGCCCCGATCTCGCGCCTCGCTCCGGAGGTCAGGGGCATCACATGGGCGACGTCCTGGGCGCCGTCGCGCGAGGCCAAAGCTATGGCGAGACCCCTGGCGCGGAGGCTGACGTCCCCCGAGCCGCAGGCCGAAATGGCTTCGCGCAACTCGTGGCCCGCCCGGACGTCGCCGGCAGCGAGCACGCCGCCGACATTGCGTAATATGTCCCCGCGTTCGAGGACTTGGCGCGCGGCCGCGTTGGCATGGATGATGCGTCCGCCGGCCGCTACCAGGATGACGATGTCGGCCAGGGCATCCATGGCCGCCGCCAGCGTCTGGCCCTCGAGATTACCCAGGTCGATCACCTTGCCGACCAAAACCGCCCGACGCACATGCGGAAAGACAAGCCCTATCCGACGGCGCACTCCGTCATCGACCAAACCGTCGGCATCGCCCCGCGCCACCGCCAGCATGGCCGCACTGGTGGTTGAGCGATCGAGATTGACACTGACGGCGTCCGCCCAGCCTTGCGGTCGAACGTACTCTCGCCAGAAGCGCGTTTGGCGCCACTCCTCCGCGGTCATGATGTCGTAGACCGAAAAAACACGGCCCACCTCGATGAAAGCGGCCGCCGGATAGCCCGGATTCAGCCGCGCATAGGTGTCGAGATAAGCTTGGCGCCAGGTCGGATCCGCGCCGCACTGGTGGTAGATCACCGCCCGCGACAGGGCCGCGTCCTGGGCAAAGAGGGTGGCCGACGTCCCGCCGACGAATCCGCAGATTCGGCCGAGCGCGGCCGGCCACAGCGCCTCGTCGAGCGCCGCGTCATAGATGGCGCCGATCAGCTCGGAGAGGTCTTCCTCATTCGCCATGCACGCCCCGTCCCCGCCCTTCAGACCATACACCATAGCCGGAACTCCGCGCCGGCAACTCCGGACCGGACCGACCGCCGGCGCGCGGCCGCGCAGGCGCGGCCCATGTCCTTCGGCGTTCATGGGTCGGCGGGACTGACGCCCGCCGATGACGGCCGGAGATAAGGTGGGTCGCGCCGACGAATTCCGTGGCGGGTCGGCGCGCCGCTCAGCCGGCGATCGGGCTGGCGCTGGCGGCGAGGAGCTTGACGAGGTCGGCTTGGCGGCGGGCGCCGGTTTTCTGGAAGAGGTGATGGAGGTGGGTCTTGACCGTCGCCTGGGTGAGGCCGAGCGCCTGGGCCATGGGGGCGACGCCGCCGATATCGACCGCGGCCAGCAGGACGCGGATCTCACCGGCGGTGAGCTTGTGGCGGCGGGCCAGGACCTGGGCCGGCGAAGGGGTGTCCAGCGCGGCGCGGCGCACGCACACGGCGGCGACCGCGCCCCAGGCGGCGCCGATCTCGCGCCTCGCCCCGGAGGTGAGCGGCATCACGTGGGCGACATCCTGGCCGCCGTCGCGCGAGGCCAGGGGGATGGCCATGCCGCTGAGGCCGAGGCTGACCTGGCCGGCGCCGCAGGCGGCGACGGCGGCGCGCAGCTCCTGGGCCGCCGCGCCATCGACGGCGCCCAGCACGCCGCCGGCCCCGCGCAGCGTCTCGCCGCGCCCAAGCAGGCGCTCGCCGCTGGCGTTGGCGTGGGTGATGCGTCCGTCGGCGGCGACGAGGATGACCGCGTCGGCCAGGGCGTCGAGGGCCGCGGTGAGGGTCTGGGCCTCGAGCCGGCCAAGGTCGACGACCTTGCCGATCAGGACCGCGCGCCGCACGTGGGGGAAGACGAGCCGCATGCGCCGGCGCATCTCCTCGTCCACCCGACCCTCGGACTCGCGGCGCACCACCGCCAGCGCCGCCGAGCTGGTGCTCGAGCGGTCGAGATTGACGCCGGCGGCGTCGCCCCAGCCCTGGGGTTGCAGAAATTCGCGATAGAAGCGCGACCCGTAGATTTCCGCCTCCGGGACCATATCGAAGACCGAGTAGACGTGGCCGATCTCGACGAAGACGGCGGCCGGATAGCCCGGGTTCATCCTGGCGTAGGTGTCGATATAGGCCTGCTCCCAGGCCGGATCGGCCCCCCATTGGTGATAGAGGGCCACCCGCGCCAGCGCCGCGTCGTGGGCGAAGAGGTTCGTCGCGATGCCGCCGACGAAGCCGCAGATCCGCCCAAGCGCGGCCGGCCACAACGCCTCGTCGAGCGCCGCGTCGTAGATGGCCCCGATCAGCTCGGAGAGGTCTTCCTCGCTCGCCATGCACGCCCCCAACTCGCCTCGGCATACACCATAGACGGAGACGCCAGCCATACCGGCCGGTGCGATCGGCTTCCAACACAACCCTACCGTCATGACCGGGCGTCAGTCCCGGTCACCCATGAACGCGATCTTGGCGAGTGGACGCGCGAGCGCATCCAGGCTCCGCGCCAGCAACCGAAGCTCGGAGCAACCGCCGGCGCGCGGCTGCGCAGGCGCGGCCCATCTCCTTCAGCGTTCATGGGTCGGCGGGACTGACGCCCGCCGATGACGGCCGGGGATAAAATGGGGCGCGCGGGGGCGATCGCCCGCAGCTGACGGCCGGGGGCTTCGCCGGGAGGGGCGGAGAAGGTATGAGGCGCCATGGCGCTCGATAGCTTCACCAACGTGTTCGCCGGCAATCCCCTCGACCGGTCGAGCTATCGGCGCGGCGACGAGCCGTGGCTGGCGGCCCGCCTGGCCGACCCGGAGACCCTGGCCGTGGCGATGTGGAACGGCAAGCCGCTCGTCGAGGACGCCAAGGGCGCCAAAGACGGAGGCAGCGCGCAGATCGCCTATCTGGCGGCCGGCATGGCCAAGGCCCACGCCGGCGGGGGCGAGCGGCTGTTGTTCCTGGGCCTATGGAAGGAGACGGCGATCTTCGCCGTCGACATCGAGAGCGACACCGACCCGGCCGACGGGCCGCTGGCCGGCCTGGGGCGGTTCGAGGACCTGAGGGCCATCGCCACCCTGCTGCCGGCCAGCGAGGCGGCGATCGCGGCCACCGCCAAGTCGATGTTCGAATGGCGCCGCCGGCACCGCTATTGCGCCAGCTGCGGCGAGCCGAGCGAGCCGGCCGAGGGCGGCTGGAAGCGCCTGTGCCGGGCGTGCGGGGCGCAGCACTTTCCGCGCACTGACCCGGTGGTGATCATGCTGCCGGTTCAGGGCGAGCGGTGCCTCCTCGCCCGCCAGGGGGCGTGGCCCAAGGGGATGTATTCGGCCCTGGCCGGCTTCCTCGAGCCCGGCGAGAGCATAGAGGAGGCGTGCGCGCGCGAGCTCTTCGAGGAGGCGGCGGTGCGGGCGACATCGGTGCGCTATCACTCCACCCAGCCCTGGCCCTATCCGTCGAGCCTGATGATCGGCCTGATCGCCGAGATCGAGCCGGGGGAACCTGTGGCCGACAACATCGAGATCGACGAGGTGCGCTGGTTC
>DASXIE010000047.1:0-1900 GCA_036498165.1 Caulobacteraceae bacterium | reverse complement strand
GACGCGCACGCCCGGGTCGTCGGTTTCCATCACAGCCAGGCGCGGGCCGAGGCCGTCGAGGATCATCTTCGCCCCCTGATCGCCGCTCAAGGCGCGAAGCGCCGCGAACAGCTCGGCCGCGAAGAGAACCGGATGGCCGCGTTCGCGCTCGAATAAGGGGACGGCGGCCGCCGCACCTTCCCCGAGCGCCTCCGCCAACCGCCGCGCCAGGCCGTGCGGCACGGTCGGCATGTCGCCCAGGAAGACCAAGGCGCCGGCGGTATCATGCGGCAGGGCCGCGATCCCGGTCCTCAGGCTCGCGGCCATCCCCTCGGCATGGTCGGCGGCATGGACGAGGCGCAGCCGGTCGATCTCTCCGCGCCGCGCGGCCCAGGCCCGAGCCGCCTCGGTGACCGCCATGTCGGCCCCGGTCACCACGGTGACCGTCCGCGCGGGCGCGGCGAAGGCGGCGGCCAGGGCGGCCTCGATCAGCAGGCCGCCGCGCCACGGGGCAGTCAGCTTGCCGCCGCCGAAACGCGTTCCCGATCCGCCGGCCAGGACCACCGCCTCGAGCCGCCCCTCTGTTGTCACCCCGTCTTTCCCACTATGTTCGGCTCCGCATGACGCCCTACGACATCGCCGCCGAAAGGCCCGCGCCGGCTTCGCGCGCCGCGCCCCTCAGCGACCCCTTCGGCCGCAAGGTGACCTATCTGCGCCTCTCGGTCACCGACCGATGCGACCTGCGCTGCGTCTATTGCATGAGCGAGCACATGCGCTTCCTGCCCAAGAGCGAGGTGCTCTCCCTCGAGGAGCTGGACGCGGTGGCCTCGGCCTTCATCGACCTGGGGGTCAGCAAGCTGCGCCTGACCGGCGGCGAGCCCCTGGTCCGCAAGGGGCTGATGACCCTTATCGAGCGCCTTTCACGCCACCTGAGGAGCGGGGCGCTGAAGGAGATCGCCCTCACCACCAACGGCACGCGACTGGCCGAATTCGCGCCGGAGCTGGCGAGACTTGGCGTGCGCCGGGTCAATGTCTCCATGGACAGCCTCAACCCTGAGGTCTTCGCGCGCCTGACCCGCGGCGGCGATTTAGGCAAGGTCCAGGCCGGCATCGAGGCGGCGCTGGTCGCTGGCCTCGAGGTCAAGATCAACTCCGTCGCCCTGGCCCACGACAACGCCTCCGAGATCGGCGCCCTCGTCGCCTGGGCCCACCAGCGCGGCCTCGGCATCACCCTCATCGAGGCCATGCCCATGGGCGAGATCGACGAGGACCGCAGCGATCAGTTCCTTTCCCTGGCTGCGGTCCGCGCCGAGCTGGAGAGCTTCTGGACCCTGACCGACCTGCCGCTCACCACCGGCGGGCCGGCCCGGTATGTGGAGATCGCCGAGACCGGCGGGCGCCTGGGCTTCATCACCCCGCTCAGCCACAATTTCTGCGAGGCCTGCAATCGCGTGCGCCTGACCTGCACCGGAACCCTGCACACCTGCCTCGGCCACGACGACGGGGCCGATCTGCGCTCGGTGATCCGCTCCGGCGGCGATCTGGCCGCCGCCATCGCCTCGGCGGTGAACGCCAAGCCCAAGGGCCACGATTTCCACATCGCCCGCGGGGCCGCCCCATCGGTGGCCCGCCACATGTCGACCACCGGCGGATGATCAGGGTCCTGCTTTTCGGGCGCCTCGGCGACCTCGCCGGGTGGCGCGAGACGGTGATCGAGCCGGTGCCGCCCAGCCTGTCGGCCCTGAAGGGCGAGCTCGCCCGTCGCTGGCCGTCCCTGACTGACGCCCTGGCCGGCCCCGGCGTCCAGGCGGCGATCGACAAGGCGGTGGTGCGCGGCGATCCGCTCCTCATGACCGGGGCCGAGGTCGCCTTCATGCCGCCGATGAGCGGCGGATGATCCGCCTCGTCAGCGAGACCTTCG
>DASXIE010000046.1:0-5833 GCA_036498165.1 Caulobacteraceae bacterium | reverse complement strand
ATCGAGCACGCCGTCGAGGACGGCCTGGCGAAACGGCCCGCCGTGGTGGAACTTGGCCCCGTCGAACTCGCCGCCGGTGTCGCAGTGGGCGTCGAAGTGGACGAGGCCGACCGGCCGCTCGGCGCCGAGGGCTTTGAGGATGGGATAGGTGACGGAATGATCGCCGCCCACCGAGAGGGGCCGCACGTTCGCCGCCTTCAGACGCGCATAGAAGGCGAAGATGTCTTCGATGCAGGCATCGAGGCTGTAGCGCGAGCGCATAGGCGTATCGCCGATGTCGGCCGCCTTGCACAACGCCAGCGGGACCATGTCGAGGGCGTGATTATAGGGGCCGATCCGTTCGATATCGCGCACCGCCCGTGGACCAAACCGGGCTCCGGGACGATTGGTGACGCCGAGGTCCATCGGCACCCCGATAAGGGCGATCTCCAGGCCGGCGAAGTCCTCCATGTCGGCCGCGTCGGGCCGGTAGGGCGCATCGAGCAGGGTCGAGACCCCGCTGTAGGGCGGCTTGCGCCGGCCCCCTTCGCCGAACACCATGGCCGCGGCGGCCGCGGCGGCCGCGAACCGGGAATCGGCTGTCTCGCCGGCCTTGGCGTCGGCAAAGGCGGCGCGCAACGCCTCGAGCTTCTTCTTGTCGAACACCGGTCCCTCCTCGCGCTCAGCTCACGCCGGTCTCGATGGCGAGGCGGACGAGGTCGGCGGTGCGGCTGACCCCGAGCTTGGATTTGATCTGGCCGCAGTTGTTGGCCACCGTCTTGTAGCCGACCCCCACCGCCTGGGCGATCTCGGCCAGGCTGGACCCGGCGGCCAGCAGGCGCATGATCTCCAGCTCGCGGGCGGTGAGATTGTCGAGGCTGGCGCCGGGCGCCGGGGCGGCGAGGGCCTGGGCGAGTTCGGCCTCGACATAGCGTCCCCCCGCTTTCACCCGGCGCACGGCCGTGATGAGTTCGTTCGGCGAGGCGTTCTTGGTCATGTAGCCGGCCGCCCCGGCGTCGAGGGCGCGCTTGGCGTAGAGCGGCTCGCCGTGCATCGACAGCACCAGGATCGGTCCGGCCCCGGCGTGGATCATCCGCCGCAGCAGCTCCAGGCCGCCCAGGCCCGGCAGGTTGAGATCGAGGATGATGAGCTCGGGGCGATGCTGGCGGATGAGAGCCAAGGCGTCGCGGCCGTTGGCGGCCTCCAGGATGTCGCCGGAGGCGAGGGGGCTGAGCAGGCGCTTGAGGCCATCGCGGACCAGGGCGTGATCGTCGACGAGGAGGAGGCTCATGCGGGCGCCGTCTCCTCGAATTCCTCGGCCCGGGCCGGCAGGCGGGCGGTGATCGTCCAGCCCGCGCCGCGCTCGATGGCCAGGGTCCCACCGGCGGCGGCCACCCGCTCGCGCATGCCGATGAGGCCAAAGCCGCTCCCTTCCGGCTTGCCGCCGCCCGCCCCGTCGTCGCCGATCCTGGCCACGACCTCGCCGCCGTTCCGGGCGATCTCGACCTCGACGCGGCCTGGGCGACCATGGCGGACGGCGTTGTTGAGGCCTTCCTGGACCACCCGGTAGAGCGTCTCGCGGGCGGCGACCCCCAGCCCCAGGGCCTCGTCGTCGGGGACCTTCACAGTGAAGGCGATGGCCGGCTGGCGGGCGCTCCAGAAGGCGACGAGCTCGCCGACGGCGGCGGCGAGGCCGAGGTCGATGATCTCGCTGGGCCGAAGCCGGGCGAGGATCTCGCGGACGAGCCGCTGCATGTGGCCCACCGCCTGCTGGATAGCCTCGACCTGGGCGCCCGCCTCGCCGCTCCGGCCCTCGCCGATCAGCCGCCGGGCCATGGCCGCGTCGACGTTGACCGCGAAGAGGTGGGGGCCGATCTCGTCGTGCAGGTCGCGGGCGAGATCGGCGCGCTCCTCGTCCTGCAGGGTGGTGATCTGCTCCTCGAGGCGATGGGTGCGGGCCTGCATGGCGGCGAGGCGAGAGGCCATCTCGTTGACCGCCGCCCCGACGCGGGCCAGTTCCGGCGGGCCGGCCTGGCGGACCTTGGCGGCGTAGTCGCCGGCCCCGATCCGGGCGAAGGCGGCGGAGAAGTCGGCCAGGGGGCGCAGGGTGCGGCCGACGATCAGCCACACCAGGGCCGAGCCGACGGCGAGCGAGGCGGCGAGAACGGCCACGAGGCCGAGGAACTCGGCCCACACCGCGGCGACGTCGTTGGCGGCCACCGGGGCGAGGATGAGGGTTCCCAGGGCCGGAGCCGGCGCGGCCAGGCGAACGGCGGCGACGCCCGGATGGAAGAGGCCGGCGAACCAGGCCGGAGCCGGCCGCACCGGCAGGGGGTGGGAGATCGCGACTATGCTTCCGTGGTCGTCCACCAGGCTCGCCCGCACGTGCCTGGCCCCGTCGAAGGAGGCGACGAGGCGGGCGAGGTCGCGGCGCGGATCATCGGAGCGGGCGAGGGACTGGAACGCCCCGCCGACCGTGAGGCGCCCGCCGTCGAGGGCCGCGGCGAGCTCCTCGCGCAGGACCTTCTCGGCCTGCCACCCGGCGACGACCACCCCGATCACCGAGCCGGTCAGGATCAGCACGGCGATGGCCAGGACGACCCGGAGGCGCAAAGACATGGCGCTTCATAGTCTCGCCCCGACCGGCCCGGAAGTGGCGGGACCTTCCGCGCGGCTTGGCCGTTACGTTGCGCGATGGCGGCGTTGATAAAGTTCGACACGTCCCGCCTGCCGCCGCGGCTGCGGGCGGCCATGGCGGCTGCGGAGGCGAGGGTCCTGGCGACCATGATCCTCGTCGCCGGCGGCGTGTGGCTGATCCTCGGCCTCGGCGGCGAGGTGCGCGAGGGCGACACCAGCGTCTTCGACAAGGCGGCGATCGAGGCCCTGCGCCTGCCCGGCCAACCGCACATCCCCATCGGTCCCCGCTGGCTGCAGGACGTCATGCGCGACATCACCGCCCTGGGCGGCACGACCTTCGTGATCCTGGCCACCACCCTTGCGGTGGCGGGCCTGGGCTTCCACCGCAGCTGGCGGCGGGCCGGGGTGCTGGCCGGGGTGATGATCTGCGCCCAGTCGTGCGACGAGCTTCTCAAGGGGATCTACGATCGGCCGAGGCCCGACTTCGCGCCGCTGGGGACCTATTTCAGCGCCCAGAGTTTTCCCAGCGGCCATTCCACGGCCTCGGCGGCCCTGTGGCTGAGCCTGGCCATGCTGGCGGCGAGCTTCGAGGCGGGCCGGCGCGAGAAGGTGTTCTGGTTCGCCGTCGCCGGCCTGGTGATCGCCGGGGTGGGCTTCAGCCGGGTGTTCCTGGGCGTCCACTGGCCCACGGACGTCCTGGCCGGCTGGGTGTTGGGCGCGTGCTGGGCCCTGGCCGGCTGGCTCGTCTGGCGGACCCGGCCGGCGCCGCCGGCGGCGAACCTCTGAAGTCCGATCGGGAAGAATTCCCGGCGAGAACGGGAAGCAGCGCCCTGGGAGCGCCGCCGTATCCCCCTTAAGCAAGCCCGGCGGGTGGCGCGGTGAGGTTGGCTTGAAAGACGCAAGGGTTCTCGCCGCCGTGCTCGCCCTGGCCGCGCCGGCGAGCGCCATGGCCGACGACCAGGCCGCCCCTGGCGCCTCGAGCGTCTCGGAGATCGTCGTCACCGCCCGCCGGCTCGATGCCGCACGGGCCCAGATCCAGCCGCAGATCGGGGCTTCGGTCTATACGGTCACCTCCCAGGCGATCGATGTCATGCCGGGCGGCGACAATACCGCCCTCAACCAGGTCGTCCTGCAATCGCCTGGCGTCGCCCAGGATTCCTTTGGCCAACTGCACGTGCGCGGAGAGCACAACGGCCTGCAGTTCCGCCTCGACGGGGTGATCCTCCCCGAAGGCCTGTCGGTCTTCAGCCAGGCGCTTAGTCCGCGGCTGGCCCAGCAGGTGCAGCTGATCACAGGGGCCCTCCCCGCCCAATACGGCCTCCGCACCGCCGGCATCGTCGACATCACCAGCAAGAGCGGCATCGCCGGAGGCGGCGACGTGGCGATCTACGGCGGCAGTCACGGCGAGATCGAGCCCAGCATCGAATATGGCGGGAGCCACGGTGGTCTGAGCTTCTACGGCTCGGCCAGCTTCCTGAGCGACGACCTGGGCATCGAATCCCCCGACGGTCGCTCGACGCCCCTGCACGACCATACGAACCAATATCAGGCCTTCGGCTACGTCCAGGACATCCTCGATCCGGACGACCGCGTCTCCCTGATCGCCGGCGCCTCGCATCAGACCTTCCAGATCCCCAACCAGGTGGGCCTGACGCCGTCCCTGATGTTCGGACCCAACGGCGATGAACCGCTGGTCGTGGACGGCCAGACCACCTTCCCCAGCGCCGACCTCGACGAGAACCAGACCGAGGAGACCTACTATGCGGTGGCCAGCTGGCAGCACACCACTGAGCGCCTGACGACCCAGATCTCGCTGTTCGGCCGCTATTCGGCCTTGAGGTTTTCGCCCGATCCCCTCGGCGATCTGCTGTTCGACGGCATCGCCCAGAGCGCCTTGAAGAAAGACGTGGCCGGCGGGGTTCAGGCCGAGGGCGTCTACACCCTGACCGACGCCCACACCCTCCGGGCCGGCCTCATTGGCGAGATCGACCGCGCGACCAGCCGGACGAACTCCCTCGTCGTCCCATTAAGTCCAGTGACTGGGGCCCAGACCTCCGATCAGCCGATCGCCGTCGCCGACGACGGCGCCAAGACCGCCTACACGGCCAGCGTCTATCTGCAGGACGAATGGAAGGTGCTCGCCAACCTCACCCTCAACTACGGCCTGCGCTTCGACCAGTACGATGGCTTCCGCGACGAGAACCAGCTGAGCCCGCGGGTCAACGCCGTGTGGACGCCATTCAAGGGGACGACTATCCACGCCGGCTACTCGCGCTATTTTTCGCCGCCCCCCTTCGAATTGGTTGGGGCCGAGACGGTGGCCAAGTTCGTCAACACCACCGCCGCTCCGGGCGTCGTCACCGACACCACGCCATATTCCGAACGCGCCAACTATTTCGACCTCGGGGTTTCGCAGCAGCTCGCCCGCGGCGTCACGGTGGGGATCGATTCCTATTACAAGACCTCGAAGGATCTCATCGACGAGGGCCAGTTCGGGGCGCCCGTCATCCTGACCCCATTCAATTATCAGTTCGGCCGCCAATACGGCGTCGAATTTGAGGGCGCCTTCAATCGAGGGCCATGGAGCGCCTACGCCAACCTCGCCTGGGCCAAGGCGCAGGGGAAGCAAATCGTCTCCAGCCAGTTCAATTTCTCGCCGGACGACCTGGCCTATATCGCCGACCACTACATCTTCCTCGACCACGACCAGACGTGGACTGCCTCGGCCGGGCTCTCCTACCTCTGGCGTGGGACGCGGTTCGGCGGCGACCTCATCTACGGCGGCGGCCTGCGTTCGACCGGTCCGGACAACGTGCCCAACGGCGACCACCTGCCGGCTTATGTCCAGGTGAACTTCTCCCTCTCGCACCGCTTCGAAAACGGGTCCCTGGGGCCCATCGAGCTGCGCGCCGATCTCATCAACGCTTTCGACAAGGTCTATGAGATACGCGACGGCACCGGCATTGGCGTCGGCGCCCCCCAGTTCGGTCCCCGCCGCGGCGTCTTCGTCGGCCTGACGAAGGATTTCTGAGTTCTCCTCCACCTGTGGGGGCGCGGTGGAGAGTGGGCGAGCGCCTGACGCAGCCGCCCCTCCCGGACTTCGGCCCTACTCCCCCGGCGGGAGAGTGACATTTGGCGTTTGGCGGAGGGCCGCATAGAGGGGGACCATGGGGGACTTCCTCGCGCATCATCGCCTCGACCTGGTGCTCGTGGGGCT
>DASXIE010000045.1:0-8896 GCA_036498165.1 Caulobacteraceae bacterium | reverse complement strand
ATCCGGGTTATCTGGTAGCTGGCGGGTTGGCCTTCATACGACTGGATGGCCCCGTACAGCTGATCGGTGTGCTCGCGCAGGCGCTCCTCGCCCGTGATCGCGCCGCCCTCCTTGGTCGCCACGATCTCCTTGCGCAGAACGTCGGCCTTTGCCGACAGGACTCGCAGCGCCGCCTTCAGTGGATCACCATCGGGCAGGGACCCGGCGCGGGCGTCGGCGCCCTGGCGGACAGCGTTGATGCGGGCGACGAGCGCCGTCTCGCGGCCGAACAGACGGCTGACCCGCATGGCGGCGTCGAACTGGGCCTGGCGGCCCTTCAGATCGAAGGTGACACGCCGATCGAGGGTAACGGTGAGAGGCTGGGCCAGCACGGTCGAGCCGCTGGTCACGCGCACCGTATAGACGCCCGGCACGAGGCGGGGCCCTTGGGTTGAGTTGAACGCGATCTGGGCCGCCGGCGGCGCATGCGGAGCCGGCGCCCGCATGGTCCAGACAACGCGATTTATCCCGGGGCGCTTGGAGGCGGGGAGCGTGTCCAGAACCTTGCCGGAGGCGTCCAGCACCTCGATCTTCAGCTTGCCGATCAGATGGCGCTGCGGCTGGTAATAGCTGATCACCGCGCCATCGCGCGGGTTGTCGCCGATGAAGCTGGCGTCCCCGCTCGCCCAGCCGCCGTTGGCCTGGATCCTCTGCTGCGCCGGCCTCGAGGGCAGGAGTGACAGTGGCGTCGCCATCGTCTTGTCGTCCAGGGCGCGCAGCGGGGTCAGATCGTCGATGATCCAAATGCCGCGACCGTGTGTCGCCACGACCAGGTCGTGGTCGCGAGTCTGGAAGGCCAGATCGCGAACCGGAACATCCGGCAAGTCCCCGCCTTTGAACTGAGCCCAGCGGGCGCCGCCATCGGGAGATATCCACAGGCCGAATTCCGTCCCGGCGTAAAGCAGGCCGGGCCTCTGCGGATCCTCCTTGATCACCCAGGCCTGGCCGCGCATGCCCTGTTTCGGCCCGGCGATCCGGGTCCAGGTCCGGCCGAAGTCGGCGGTGCGGTAGATGTATGGCGCGAAGTCGCCGAACGTGTGCCGGTCGAACGCCGCATAGGCCACGGCGGGGTCGTATGGACTGGCCTCGACCCATGTGACCCAGGCGTTGGCCGCCATTCCCGTGCGCCTGGTCAGATTCGTCCAGGTCTTGCCTCCGTCACGGGTGAGCTGAAGGGCGCCGTCATCGGTGCCGACCCAGATCGTCCCCGCGCTTTTCGGCGACTCGCTGATCGAATAGATCGTGGTGTGGGTTTCGGCGGCGGAGTTGTCGACCGTTATGCCCCCGCTTTCTTCCTGTTTCTGCTTCTCGGGATCGTTGGTCGTCAGGTCCGGCGATATCTTGTCCCAGCTCTGGCCGTGGTCGCGGCTGCGGAACAGGTACTGGGCCCCGATGTAGATCGTCCCGATGTCGGTGGGGCTCACCATCACCGGCGTGTTCCAGTTGAAACGCAATTTCTCGGTGGTGTCTGATCTGGGCTGGATATCCCGACTCTCGAGGGTGTGCCGGTTGACGCGCTGAATCGAGCCGCCCTGGCTCTCGACATAGGCGAAGTCGGCCGGCGCGGCGGGATCGGGCCACGCCCAGAAGCCGTCGCCCCCGCCGAGATTCTCCCAGCGGTAGCTGGTGATCCCACCGGGATAGGCGCTGTCGCCGGCCCAGGCGCTGTTGTCCTGCAGGCCGCCGTAGACCTGATAGGGGTCCTTGTCGTCCACGCTCACGTGGTAGAATTGCGAAATCGGGAGGTTGTCCGCCTTCTGCCAGCGGTTGGCGCCATCGTAGCTGATGTAGAGGCCGCCGTCGTTGCCGGTGACCACATGCCTGGGATTGGTTGGATCGATCCACACCGCGTGCTGGTCGCTGTGCGTGCTGTCGGCGACGGTGGAAAAGCTCTTGCCGCCGTCCTCGCTGGCGATGAGGGAAAGGTCGGTCTTGAACAGGTGGTTGGGATTGACCGGGTCCACGATCAGGTTGGCGAAATAGAACGGCCGCCACACCATGTTCTGGCTGCGGTCCCGCTCGACCCAGGTCTTGCCGCCGTCATCCGACCGCCAGAGGGCGCTGCGCGTCCCCTCGATGAAGGCGTAGACGACTTGTGGATTCGAGGGCGCGAAGGCGACCGCCTGGCGTCCCCACGGCCCTTTGGGGAGACTGGGGTTGTTCTTCAGCGAAATCCAGGTCGCGCCGCCGTCCTCGCTGACCATCAGGTCGCTGCCCGAGGGCTGGTCCGGACCCGAGCCGCCGGAACGAAACCCCCAGCCGGTGCGCCGGAAATCCCACAGGCCGGCGATGAGCTTGCGCGGGTTCTTCGGGTCCATGGCGATGGTCGAACAGCCCGTGGACAGATTGGGGCCCTTGAGGATCTGCGCCCAGGTCTTCCCACCGTCGGTCGTCTTGTAGAGTCCCCGCTCGGCGCTGTCGCTCCATAGCCGGCCGGGAACGCAGGCGTAGACGACATCGCCGTTGGCGGGATCGACGACGATGGCGGAGATATGCTCCGAGTTCGGAAGACCCATGTTGACCCAGGTCTCGCCGCCGTCGGTGGTCTTGTAGATTCCGTCGCCGACCGACACGCTGTTGCGCATCCAGCTCTCGCCGGTCCCAGCCCAGTAGGTGTCGGGATGCGACGGATCGAGCGCGAGGGCTCCGATCGACTGGGCGGTCTGCTTGTCGAAGATCGGGCGGAAGGTCGTGCCGCCGTCGGTGGACTTCCACACGCCGCCGCTGGCCGCGCCGATCAGCAGCATGGTCTTGCCGTCCGCCTCGACGCGACCGGCGATCGCGGCGATCCGGCCGCTCATGGCGGTCGAACCAATGTTGCGGGCGCCCAACCCCGAAATCGAGGCGGAGTCGAACGGGACCGTGGCCGCGCACGCGGCGCCGGCCAGCAGGCAAGCGGTCAGGGCGATGAGAGAGGTCGAGCTGCGCATGCGGGTCATCCCTTCGCCGGCGGGGGCGTGCCCGGCTTCTGGTCCTTGGGCCGCTCAGGCGCGAGGCCTGGCTTCTTCGCGTTCGTCGTCGGCGGCCCGCCGGAGGGCGTGGCGAGCGGCGCGGCGGGCCTGGCGAAAAGGGCGGGATCGACCGACCCGTTCGCCACCACGGTGTCGTAGGTGACGCGCTGCTGAACCGTGGAACCCTTGGGACCGGTGGCGATCTCGAACGGGAAATAGACCCCGTCGACCTTCTCGTAGTCTCCGAAATCGGTCTGGCTGTAGACGTCCGACCCGCGCACCTTCTGGTGCGTGACCATCCTCACCGGAAGAAAAGCGTCCGGATCGATGTACCAGGTTTCGTCGTCGCCGTTCTTCAGCTTGACCCTCAGGACATAGGCCGGGGCGTCGTCGATATCGGTCACCCCCAGATTTTCGATGGTCGCGCCCTTGGCGGCAGCGTCGATCAGCGGCGTCTCGAAGTCTGCCTCCTCCGCCAGGCTCTTGGCGTCGTCCGCGGAGACATCTTCCGCATCCTTTCGGCCCTGGAACGGCTGGATCTGCCATCCCGCGGCCCCGTTGTAGGATTCGACGACCGTCAGTCCCTGCAGCGTCGCATCGATGCGAACGGAACCCGGCCGATCGATCGTCTCGTCATATTTCAACTGCACATCGAAGCCGCCCGGGCGCATCGTGCCGATCATCTTCACCGACCTGATCGCCTTGATCGCCGGCAGTCCGCCCCGCGCCGCGGCGTATCGCGCCACGATCGCCTCGGTGGACAAGGCCGGCGCGCGCGACTGCGCCCAAGCGGAATGGCTCATGGCCGCCCCGACCGCGACAAGCGCGACAACTCCAGGCCGCATGAAGGCCTCCCCCTGATCCAACCCGATGCGGTCTTCTTATCGATTAAGGCGGCGGCAAAGAAAACGGCCGACCTCGTTACATGCGCGTAATGTTCAGCCGCCCGCTCACCTCAGGTTTCCACGAAACCCGCGCCTTGGTGACATAGGAGGGTCTGAGCCTCGCCTAGACGCCCCCAGCGGGCGGGGCGCTCGGGGCAGCTCGGGAGGGCAGGATAGACCGAGGATCTGAGCTCTGGGGCCGGGCTTGTTGCTATCGGAACGGCAATCGGCGGGGACCGTTCTCACGTACAAGCTCGACTTCCGGGCTGCCAGGATCGCATGTCATGGTCGCCGCGGCGCTCGTGGGCGGCTTCGTTCTCCTCGCCCTCATCCTTCAGGATGCGTTCGAAGTTATGCTGTTGCCGCGACGCCTTATGCGGCGCTGGCGCCTCACCCGCGGCTATTTTCGTTTCGCCTGGGGCGTGTGGCGAAGTCTGGGATCAATGGCGAGGGAAGGTGCGAGACGGGAGCGGTTCCTGAGCATTTTCGGCCCCATGTCGATGATGATGCTTTTTGCTCTCTGGGCCGGTGGCTTGATCCTGGCATTCGCCCTCATTCAATGGGCGATCCAACGCTCGCTTGGGTTCACCGCGACATTGGGCGACCAGATTTACCTGAGTGGCGTCACCTTTTTCACACTCGGATATGGCGATGAGATTCCACGCGGCGCGTGGGGGCGGATTCTGGCCGTCATCGAGGCGGGCGTCGGCTTTGGCTTGATCGCCGTGGTGATCGGTTACCTGCCGGTTCTCTACCAACTCTTTTCGCGCCGGGAAGCGCATGTAATCCAACTCGACGCTCGCGCCGGGTCTCCTCCCAGCGCGAGCGTGATGCTTCGACGCCATGCGGAAAGCGCCGGCCTGGACAAGATCGATGAGGTTCTGCGCGCGTGGGAAATATGGGGCTCGGAACTCCTGGAGAGCCACCTGTCCTACCCGATGCTGGCCTTCTACCGCTCCCAGCATGATGACCAGTCATGGCTGGCCGCAATGGCCGCGGTGATGGATACCTGCGCGCTCATTCTCGTCGGCGTGGAGGATATCGGGCCGCTGCAAGCCAGAATGACATTCGCAATGTGCCGCCAGGTGCTCGTGGAGTTGGTTCGCTCGCTCGACCTTCCGGCCACCCGATCCCAGCCCTCAGAAAGGCTGACCGGGCCTGAATTCGACGCCATGATCGAAGAGTTGCAGGGCGTCGGTCTGAGGTGGAGCGGGGATCCCGGGGCCGAGGAAATCCTTACGACTGCGCGGGCGACCTACGAACCACAACTCGATTCCCTGGCCGACTATCTGCTTATTTCGGTGCCCCGTTGGGTCGGCTTCGCTGAGACACCCGACCATTGGGATCGAGGTCCGCGCGGCATAATCGCCCGGCGTCTGGTCGAAGGGCTATCGAGCGGTGCGAGCGACAAAGCGTCCGCAGTGACCAAGCGGTAAAAGAATGACCAGCCGGCACAGGCAATGTCTGAGGCCAGGAGTGACGAGGCATGTCCGAAGAAATGCTGACTGACCCCGTTGCTTGGCTAGCGCCAACTCGCGGTAGTGAGAAACCCCGACTGGGCGAAACTGGGTTGGGGTGGCGGCGTGACAGAGGCCGTCGCTGAGGACGAAAAGGCCGAGATGGCGCTAGCGAGGCCGTGAACCGGGGTGGGATCGACCACCGTGACGCCGCCGTGGCCATCGCTGGCCACCTTCCAGATAGAGCCCGTGTAGTCTCCCGCCAGCTTGATCTTGGCCGTGTGGACCCCATCGGTAACGGTAAGCAAGCCGCCGGTCGCCGTGCCGCTGTAGATGGCCTTGGTCGCTCCGCCGAAGGCGATGTCGAGGAGGTCGAGGGAGGTCCCGCCGGTCTTGGAAAATCCGCTGATGGTTCCGTGATAACTGATCGAACGGGCCAACTCGAGTTCGCCGCTCGCGCCCGTGAAGCTGACGTCTTCGCTGAAGGCGGAGTTGAAGTCGGCCTTGCCGGCGACGATCGCAAGGGTTCCAGCACCGCTCACCATGCCATTGACGGTCAACGTTCCCGCCTGAAGCGTGATCGTTCCGGAATTGCCGACCTGTCCACCGATGATGACGTTGTCGAGCGTCACATTCGCCGCCCCAAAGACAATGTGGGATGAGCTCAGGCTGAGAGTCTTGAGAAGGTCGGAGCCGCCGGCGAAATCCACCGTCCCGGCGCCGTCGATCGTCCCAGCGAAGCTGTCGCCGGTTCCGCTCAAGGTGAGGATGTCGCCAGAGGCGATAGCCAGCGTCCCGCCCGACTGCACCCAGGCGTTGGACCAGGCGAGGGTCTCGTTGACGATGACCTTGGTCGTCGCCCCCTTGGTCGCCAAGGCGCCTACCGACAGGGCGAGCCCGGTGTCGAGGCGCGTGACGCCGCCGCCGAATTGCAGGGTTCCGGGACCGGTCACCAGACCCGACAGGAAGTTCACCGGACCGTCGAGACTGAGCGTGCCGCCTGCGACCTCGAGAGTCCCGGTGTTGATCAGGTCGGCGTGGATGTTGTTGACGCTTGTCGCCGACGTCTCCCTCACCAGCGTTCCGGCGTTGGTGAAGGTTCCGGACTCGCCGGCGGCGACGTCGATCCCGTTGGCGAGATCCCACACCGCCCCACTCTGATTGTCGACCGCGCCGTTGGCCAGTGTGACGAGGCCATTCTGATCCATCGTGCCTTCGTTGATGAGGCTGCCGGCGATCACCAATGCGCCGGTGTTTGCGAGCGAACTGGCCCCCGCGAGACTCCAATGGGCGCCGGTTGCGATATCGTAAGCGCCAAATCCGCTAATTGTCGCGCTCAGCGCGCCGGTCAGGGTAGCCGTCCCGCCCAGGCCGGCAATCGTTCCCACGCCACCGGCAAGGTCCAGTGTCCCGCCACCGCCCACGACCTGGCCGATGAACTCCGATCCGGCCTCGGCGATCAAGACGTCTTTCGTCGAGTTGAACTGGACCGATGGGCCGCTGAGACCCTTGATGGTTCCCCAGTTGGCGACCGTGCCGGTTCCGTTCACAACGACTCCGGTGCTTCCGGAAATGTAGGCGCTTGAAGCGGCCGAGCTTCCGTTGGTCACCTTGCCGCCGGCGAGCAGAGAGATGCCCACGCCAGACGAAGGTGGCGCGGTGTTCCCGTATCCTCCGGAGCTACCGGCGCCGCCTTCGATCCCGCCGCTGTTGGCCACCACGCCGCCCGCAGCCAGCTCGATCCCCGCGCCGCCGATCCCGCCGTAGTATCCGTCGCCCCCCTGGATCAACCCTGAATTGTTTATCTGGCCGCCAGACTGCAAGATTATCCCAGCGCCGCCGTCGCCGCCTTTAGCTGAATAGATGCCGCCGCCGCCAAGAAAGAAGGGCACGCCACCGACGCCGCCAAACCCGCCCTCTCCACCTCTTATCGTACTGTGGTTGACAATCTGTACGTCTGCGTGCGCCACGACGCCGGCGCCTCCGGCGTAACCTTGGCTGGCAGGGGTAATGTAGCCGATGTAATACTGACCATTGGAATAGTAAGCTGAGTAACTGTCAGCTCTGCCCTGGCTGCCTTTTCCGCCTTGAATCTGGCCGCTGTTGCCGAGGGTCGCGACGTCGACCAAAGTCAAACCGTCGCCACCAGGCTTGTACGTCGTCCCGGTCGAGTAATTCACGCCCGTCACCGAGCCCGTCCGGGTCACGCTGACGCCGGAATAGTTTGCCGCCAGGGTGTAGCCGCTGGAATAGACGCCGCTGAGAATCTTCGTGGTCACGCTTGCGATCCCATCTGTCAGCCGTCTCCCGCCTCGAGCATGCACCGGCCGTCGGGTCGGGTAAAGCGTCGCCGTCAGTATTTCAGGTTGGAATTATTCACTTATTGATTGGCGAAGACACGGCGGTCGTCGGCGAAAGCTTGAACTCCAGGGCGTTACCGGACGGGTCGGTAACGAACAGGGGTCGATTGCTTCCCCACCTTGCCGACCGCAGCGGCGAGGGCCTCTGCCATTTCCCAGAGCGCCCCCGCCCGTCAGACAACCCCTCGCTCGAATCGAGGAACGACGGCGATCAAATGGCGCTGACGCCGGGGCGCCTGAGACTAGTGGGGTGAATGGCGGAGAGGGGGGGATTCGAACCCCCGATACCCTTGCGAGTATGCCGCATTTCGAGTGCGGTGCTTTCAACCGCTCAGCCACCTCTCCTTGAGGAGGACCTTGGGCCCGGCGAGCGAACGCGCGGTGATAGCGAGGCGCCCGGCGCCGCGCAAGGGCGCGGCCGGCCGCGACAATTCGCACTCTGGCGCGTCGGCGCGCGGCGGCGCAAGGATACCTTCAGCGTTCGTACTGTTCTCGTGATGTGTCGCCGACGCCCGCGCCTGGCAAGGCCGCCGGCGGTCTTGAGCCTTCTCGCTTAAGCGTCGTGATGGAGAAACAGGTGCGAAAGCTCATCATCGTTCTGGTCGCCGTGGCGCCCGTCATGGCGGCGGCGATCGTCCTCTTTCCCCTCGTCCATCCGGCCGCGGCCCCGGTCCGGCATGCCAAGGCGGTCTGGACGCCGGCGCCTGCCCACCACGGCCATCAGCTCAAGGAAACCCACCGGCGCGGCTGAGGGAGGAAACCGGCGCCTTGCCGATCTTCTCGCCGATCCACCGGGCCGCTTCGACGAGGGCGTCGGCGTCGAGGCCAGTCTCGAACCCGGCCCGGCCGAGCATGTAGACGAGGTCCTCGGTGGCGACGTTGCCGGTCGCGGCCGGGGCGAAGGGGCAGCCGCCCAGGCCCCCGCAGCTGGCGTCGAGCACGTCGACCCCGGCCTCGACACTGGCGAAGGCGTTGGCGAGGGCCGCGCCTCGGGTGTCGTGGAAATGCATGCGCAGGCGCGCCTCAGGCGCCGCCTCGCGCGCCGCCGCGATCCGGTCGCGCACGGTCCACGGATCGGCGACACCGATGGTGTCGGCCAGGGCGATTTCGCCGATCCCCAGGCGCGCCGCCTCGCGAACGATGTCGACAACCTGGGCCAAGGGCACCTCTCCGTCGAACGGACAGCCGAAGGCCACGGAAACGGT
>DASXIE010000044.1:0-3319 GCA_036498165.1 Caulobacteraceae bacterium | reverse complement strand
GATCGGGGTGGTCGACGAGATCGAAAACGCCGTCTCCTATTTCGAGCGCAGCTTCCTGGCCGCCTTGCCGGCCCTCTACGCCCGCTGGAGCGAGGCGCTGGGTGAGGCGCCGCCAAGCTTCCTCACCGTCGGCACCTGGGTCGGTGGCGACCGCGACGGCAATCCAAACGTCACCGCCGAGGTCATGGGCGCGGCCCTCATGCGCCAGTCGCGGGCGGCCCTGCGCTTCTATCTCGAGGCCATCCATCGCCTGGGCGCCGAGCTGTCCATCTCCGCCGGCCTCGCCGAGGTCAGCCCGGGGCTGAAGGCCCTGGCCCTGGCCGCCCACGATCCCTCGCCGCACCGGGCCGACGAGCCCTATCGCCAGGCGCTTACCGGCATCTACGCCCGCGTGGCCGGCGCCTATCCGACGCTGACCGGCGAGACGCCGCCGCGAGCCCCCGCCGGGACACCCGACCCCTACCACTCACCGGATGAGCTGAAGGCCGATTTGCGGACGGTGCTGGAGTCCCTCGTGGCCCACCACGGCGAAGTGTTCTCGCGCGGGCCGTTGCCGGATCTGATCCGGGCGGTGGACTGCTTCGGCTTCCATCTCGCCACCCTCGACATGCGCCAGAACTCCGCCGTCCACGCCCGTGTGGTGGCCGAACTCCTCGCCAAGGCGGGGGTCGCGGCCGACTACCAGGCACTGGACGAGGCGGCGCGCCGGACCCTGCTGATCGGCGAGCTTTCCAACGCCCGCCTGCTCCACTCGCCGTTCATCGACTACAGCGCCGAAACGCGCGGCGAATACGCGGTGCTTGTCGAAGCCGCCCGGGTCAAGCGGCTCTACGGGGCCGGCGCCATCCGCGCCTATATCGTCTCCAACACCACCTCGGTCTCCGACCTCTTGGAGGTCTATGTCCTCCTCAAGGAGGTGGGCCTCTATGCGCCCGGCGGGCTGCCGAGGGCGCAGATCCTCGCCGAACCCCTCTTCGAGACCATCGCCGACCTGCGCGCCGCGCCAAAGACTCTCGGCGATTACTTCGCCCTCCCGCTCATCCGCGACCTCCTCGCCGGCGAGGGGCGCCAGGAGGTGATGATCGGCTATTCGGATTCCAACAAGGACGGCAGCTACCTCACCTCGACCTGGGAACTGCACCAGACGTCCCGGGCCCTGGCGAGCGTAGCCGAGAAGGGCGGGCTCGGCCTGCAGCTCTTCCATGGCCGGGGCGGGGCGGTGGGCCGCGGCGGCGGTTCCAGCTTCGAGGCCCTGCTCGCCCAGCCGACCGGAACCGTGAACGGCCGCATCCGGGTCACCGAGCAGGGCGAGGTGGTGGCCAACAAATACGCCGATCCGGACCTGGCCGCCGCCAGCCTGGACACCCTGGCGGCCGGGACGATTCTCGCCTCCCTGCGCAAGGCCGCCAACGGGTCCGACGCAGATGGCCGCGGCGCAGCCATGGACACCCTCGCCCGCGAGGCCATGGCGGCCTACCGCGCCCTGGTCTACGACCTGCCCGGCTTCGCCGACTATTTCTTCGCCGCCACCCCCATCAGCGAAATCGCCGACCTCAACATCGGCAGCCGGCCGACCTCGCGCGCCCCCGCCGCCCGCTCGATCCAGGGCCTGCGCGCCATTCCCTGGGTGTTCTCCTGGTCGCAGTCACGCGCCATGCTGCCGGGCTGGTACGGCTTCGGCTCGGCGGTCGAGCGCGGCGGGGTTCCGCTCGAGACGCTGGCGCGGTTCCACGACGACTGGCCGTTCTTCGCCTCCATCGTCGCCAACATGGAGATGGTCCTCGCCAAGGGCGACCGGGCCATCGCCGGGCGCTACGCCGATCTGGTGGACGACAAGGCCCTTGGCGAGAGCGTGTTCGGGCTCATCAGGGCCGAGTGGGATCGCACCGAGGCCGCCATCCTGTCGATCACTGGCCAGAGCCGGCTCCTGGGCGACAATCCCATGCTGGCCGCGGTCATCCGCGCCCGCCTCCCCTACATCGATCCGCTCAACCACCTACAGATCGAGCTCATCCGCCGCCGCCGCTTGGGCGACGACAGCCCCGAGGTGCGCGAAGGCATCCACCTCACCCTCAACGGCGTCGCCGCCGGCCTGAGGAACGCGGGTTAGGCTCCTAATGACTCCGGGGTGGCGCGAAAGAGGTCGACCGCGCCCTGGGTGACGGCCTGGGCGAGGCCCGGGGCCTGGGCGAGGATCTGTTCGGCGAAGACGCGGGCGAGGCCAATGCGGGTCCGCCAATAGTCCTGATCGCCCTCGCCAGCGGCGATGTGGCGCGAGGCGGCCAGGGCCTGCTTGCCGAGCATCCAGCCGCCGACGAGATCGCCCATCAGCTTCAGGTACGGCGTCGCCCCGGCCAGGGCGTCCGGCTGGGCGTGGCCGCGGCGCTCGATCAGCCAGCCGCTGGCCGCCTGGGCCGCCGCCAGGGCCGCTTCGAGCCGGTTGCCGATGGTGTGCAGCCAGCCGTCCTCGGCGCTCTTCAACTCGGCGGCGGTGGGGACGATGTCGCTGACCAACTCGCGCACCGCTTGCCCCTTGCCGAGCGCCAGCTTTCGGCCCATCAGGTCGATGGCCTGGATGCCGTTGGTCCCCTCGTAGATCGGCAGGATGCGGGCGTCGCGGTAGTACTGCGCCGCCCCGGTCTCCTCGATGAAGCCCATCCCGCCGTGGACCTGCAGGCATGCCGAGGTCGCCTCCACCGCCATGTCGGTGGACCAGGCCTTGGCGATGGGGGTCAGCAACTCCTCGCGCAGGCGGGCGGCGTCGCGATCGACCGGATTGCCGGCCAGGCGGGCCACGTCGCTGGCCACGGCCGTCGCCAGACAGATCGCCCGCGCCGCCTCGATCCTCGCCTTGACGATCATCAGGGTGCGGCGCACGTCCGGATGGTCGAAGAGGCGCGAGGGCAGGGTCCCGGTCCACGCCGAGCGCCCCTGGGTGCGTTCGAGGGAGAAGGCGAGGGCCTGCTGGTAGGCCCGCTCGGCGACGCCGACGCCCTGGACGCCGACCTGCAGGCGGGCCGCGTTCATCATCACGAACATGTTGGCAAGGCCCTGGTTCGGGCCCCCGACCATCTCGGCCTTGGCGCCTTCGTACAGCATCACGCAGGTCGGCGAGGCGTGGGCTCCCAGCTTGTGCTCGATGCTGGCCGCTCGCAGGGCGTTGGCCTCGCCCAACGCGCCGTCGTCGGCGGTCAGGCGCTTGGGAGCGAGGAAAAGGGTGAGGCCGCGCGAGCCTGGCGGGGCGTCGGGCAGGCGGGCAAGGACGAGATGGACGATGTTGTCGGCGGCGTCGTGGTCGCCCCAAGTGATGAAGATCTTC
>DASXIE010000043.1:0-6525 GCA_036498165.1 Caulobacteraceae bacterium | reverse complement strand
GCCAGGCCCGATTCCAGCGGATAGAGGGTGTTGTCGAGGTCGAAGAGCCAGGTGTCGACATGGCGCAGATCGGCCCCCTCGGTGGTCACCGTCGCGCTCATGCGCCCACCAGCGTGCCCGCCCCATGCTCGGTGAACAGCTCCACCAGCATGGAGTGCGGCCGGCGCCCATCGAGGATCACGACCGCCTCGACCCCGCCCTCGACGGCGGCGATCGCGGTTTCGAGCTTGGGGATCATTCCGCCCTTGGCCACCCCGCCGGCGATGGCGGCGCGGGCCTCGGTGACGGTCATCTGGCGGATCAGCTCGCCGTTCTCGTCGAGTACGCCGGCGACGTCGGTCAGGAGCAGCATGCGCTTGGCCCTGAGGGCCACGGCCAGGGCCCCGGCCACCGTGTCGGCGTTGATGTTGTAGGTCTCGCCGCTGTCGGAAACCCCGATCGGAGCGATCACGGGCACATAGTCGTCGGCGGAGTTGATGAGGCCCTCGATCAGCTTCGGATCGATCCGGCTGGGCTCGCCGACGAAACCGAGATCGACGTCCTCGTCGAGTTGGGAGGCGGCGTCCCGCCGCGTGCGCCTGGCTTTCTCGACGGTGATCAGGCGGCCGTCCTTGCCCGACAATCCCACCCCGCGGACATCGGCGGTGGCGCCGGCCTGGGTGATCCAGCTGGCGATCTCCTTGTTGATCGCCCCAGAGAGGACCATCTCGGCCACCTCCATGGTCGGAGCGTCGGTGACCCGAAGGCCGTCGACGAAGGTCGACCGCACCCCGGCCCGCTCGAGCATGGCCGAGATCTGCGGGCCGCCGCCGTGCACCACCACCGGATGCACGCCCAACAGCTTCAGCAGCACGGCGTCGGCGGCGAATAGCTTGGCCAGCGCCTCCTCGCCCATGGCGTGGCCGCCGTATTTGATCACCACCGTGGCCCGGTCGTAGATCTGGATATAGGGCAGCGCCTCGGCCAGGGTCCTGGCCGTCGCCCACCCCGGCTCGTCCGCAGCTTGGTGAGCCTTTGTCATGGCGCCGCCCATAGCGAGCGGGCGCCGCCTTGTCATGTGAAAGCGGCGGCGGCGATCTCGGCCCGGAGATCGGCCAGGCCCTGACCCTTCTCGGCCGAGGTGGCGATCACCCTCGGGAACGCGGCCGGGCGCTTGGCGATCGCGGCGAGCGTCCTGGCCTGAATGGCCTGCGCCTCGCTCGCCTTGAGTTTGTCGGCCTTGGTGAGGACGATCTGGTAGGAGACCGCGGCGATATCGAGGGCGTCCAGGGCCTCTCCGTCCGGACCCTTAAGACCATGGCGGGCGTCGATGAGCAGGTAGACCCGCTTGAGGTTGGGCCGGCCGCGCAGATAGGCCCGGCCGAGATCCTGGAAGCTCCGGGCGCTGGCGCGCGAGACCTTGGCGAAGCCATAGCCCGGCAGGTCGGTGAGCCGCAGGCGCCCGTCGAGCAGGAAAAAGTTGATCTCCCGCGTCCGTCCCGGCTCGCCGGATGTCCTGGCCAGGCGGTGGCGGCTCACCAAGGCGTTGATCAGCGACGACTTGCCGACATTCGAGCGACCGGCGAAGGCCACCTCGGGCAGGTCGGCGGGGGGCAAGGCGTCCATGCTCGTCGCCCCCATCAGGAACTCGACCGGTCGGGCGAAGAGGATCCGGGCGGCCTCGATCTCGCCCTCCCCGAAGCTCACCCCGGCTCCGGGGCCTTGGCGGCGAACCGGCCGAAGAAGTCGTCGATCGGATTGGACACCTTGAAGCGGCGCATCAGCACGTACTGCTGGAGGATCGTGATCAGGCTCGACCAAGTCCAATAGATCAGCAGGCCGACTGCGTACTGGGCCATGATGAAGGTGAAGATGATGGGCATGAACTTCATCAGCATCTGCTGGGTCGGATCGACCCCCTGCATGGGAGTCATCGCCGTGCTGAGCCAGATCGCCAGACCATAGGCGATCGGCCAGACGCCCAGGTGCAGCACCCCGCCGAGGATCGCCCCGATCACCGGGGTCATGGCCGGATCCCAGGGGATGAGGCCGAAGAGGTTCATGATCGTGGTCGGATCCCTGGCCGAGAGATCGTGAATCCAGCCGAAGAACGGCGCGTGGCGCATCTCGATGGTCACGGTGAACAGCTTGGTCAGGGAATAGAAGACCGGGATCTGGAACAGGAGCGGCAGGCAGCCGGTCACCGGATTGACCTTCTCGCGGGCGTAAAGGGCCATCATCGCCTTCTGCTGGGCGGCCGGATCGTCCTTGAGCTTCTTCTGCATGGCCTGCAGCTCGGGCTGAATCTTCTTCATCTTCACGCCCATCTCGAAGCCCTTGTTGGCGAGCGGGAAGGTGATCAGGCGGATGACCACGGTGAGCATCAGGATGGCGACGCCGAAGTTGCCGACCTTCTGGTAGAAGATGTCCAGGAGAGTGAAGATCGGCTTGGTGAGGAACCACACCCAGCCCCAGTCGACGGCGTCGTCGAAGCGCGGCAAGCCCATGGTCTTCTTGTAGGCGTTGAGCACCGGCACGACCTTGGCGCCGGCGAACAGGCGGTTGATCTCGACGGCCTGGGCCCCGGGCGCGATGGTGCGCGGCGCCCCCAGATAGGCGGCTTCGTAGATGTCGCCGGAGGGATCGTCGGCGGCCTTGAAGCGCAGGCTGGCGTCTATGTGCTCGTTCTGCGGCGGGATGAACGCTGTCATCCAGTACTTGTCGGTGATCCCCAGCCAGCCGCCGGTGGAGGGGAGGTTCGGCTCCGGCTTCTTCTTCCAGCCGCTATAGCTGGGACTGACGAGGGTGCTGCTGTTGACCACCCCGATGGCGCCCTCGTGGACGATGTTGTTGCGCCCCAGCCCCTCGGGGAGGCCGATCCGCTTGACCGAGGCGAAGGGGGCCAGCGTCACCGGCGCCGTGCCACCGTTCACCACCTGGTCGGTGATGGTGAACATCGCCTTGTCGTCCACCGCTATGGTGCGCCGGAAGCTGAGGCCGCCGGCGGCGGCGTAGGTCAAGGTGATGGGATGGCTGGGCGTCAGGGCGCCCGGCGTCGCCAAGGTCCAAACGGTGTTGTCGTCGGGCAGGCCGGGAAGGTTGGCGCCGACCCAGCCGTTGCTGGCGAAATAGGCGTCGGGGGCCCCTTCCGGGCGAAGCAGCTCGACCAGGGGCGAGGTCTTGGGGATGTCGTAGTGGTAGCCGCGAAGCAGCAGGCTATCAATCCGCGCCCCCTTGAGGCTCATGGTGCCCACTAGGCTCGGGGTACTGATCGACACCCGAGGCGTCTGGGCCAGGGCGGCGGCGACGCTCAACTGGGCGCCGACCGGCGCGGCCGGGACAACGGCCCGGGCGGCCTCCGTCTTGGCGCGCTCGGCCTCGATCTGCTTGGTCTGGGGGCCGGCGACGAACACCTGGTAGGCGAGCAGGATCAGCCCGGCGATAAGGACAAAGGAGATCCAGTTGCGAGTTTCGGTGTTCAAGGTTTCGGCCAGGTTGAGGTGGAAGCGCGGCGTCCTGCATCGCCAGGCTCAGGTGTCGGCGGCGAGCCTTTGCAGGGTGGTTCTCATATCGTCAAGCAGCCGCGCCCAGGGCCGCCTCGCCGTCCCTCCGCGGGCCAGGAACACATAGTCGCAACCGGGCCTGGCATGAAGGGGGGCGAGCAGCCGGGCGGCTTCCTTGAGCCGCCGCCTGGCGCGATTGCGGACCACCGCCCCGCCGATCCGCCGCGTCGCCGTGAACCCCAGGCGGATGGTTGGCTCTCCGTCGGCCCGGTCGCGGACCTGGGTGGTGACCGCCCCGGCGGCGTTGGTGCGGCCCTTGGCCGCGGCCAGGAAGTCGCGGCGCTTCTTCAGGCGCTCGATCGGAGCGGGACTCGTCTCTCCCGCCTCAGGCGGTCAGGCGCTTGCGGCCGCGGCCGCGGCGGCGGGCGATCACCTTCTGGCCGTTGCGGGTCGCCATGCGCGAACGGAAGCCGTGACGGCGCTTGCGCACGAGTCGCGACGGTTGGTAGGTCCGTTTCACGTGAAATGCTCCAGGGGCGGTGAGCGCGCGGGGATAGGCGAAGCGCCCGAAAGTGTCAATCCGAGGCCACCGGAAAGGCCACGCTGGCTCTCGCCCCTGCGCTCGGGAATTCGATCTTCACCTCGCCGCCGAGGTTGTGGGCGGCTTCGCGCTCGACGAGCTTGAGGCCGAAGCCGCGCCGTGGCGGCTCCCCTGTAGCGGGCCCGCCGTGCTCGCGCCAGTCGAGGCGGATCTCCCCGTCGACCTGTGTCCAGGCCAGATCGACCTTGCCGGCATCGGCGCTGAAGGCCCCGTACTTGCTGGCGTTGGTCGCCAGCTCATGCAGCACCATGCCGACCGAAAGCGCCTGCCGGGGCTTCAGCTTGACCGGCGGACCGCCGAACGTCACCCGCTCCAGGCCGAAGGGGGCCAGCTGCTGACGGACGAGTTCATCGATCGAGGCGCCGATCCAATTCTCGCGCGACAACAGCTCGTAGGATCGGGCCATGGCGTGGAGGCGGTCGATGAGAGAGACACGAAACTCGGTGACCGTGCGGGCCCCCTTGTGGGTCTCGCTGGTGATCGCGATGGCCACGGTGAGCATGTTCTTCACCCGGTGGTTGAGCTCGGCGATCATCACCTGCAGATGGGCCTCGGCCTGGGTGAGGCTGGTGACGTCCACCAGGGTCACCACCACCCCCTCGTTGCGGGCGCTGGAGTCGCGGTAGGGCGCGACCCGCAGCAGGTAGCTGGTCTGGGCCTGCTCCATCCGCCGCTCGAGGCGCTGACCATCGGCGAGCACCTGGGCGATGTCGTCGGCGAGGCCCGGCAGAGGGATGCGGCTGGCCAGATCGGTGATCGGCCGGCCGCGATCGGTCGGCAGGATGTTGAACAGCTGGCCGACCGCCGGGGTGTAGCTGCGGATCGCCAAGTCCCGGTCCAGGAAGATCGTCGCCACCTGGGTGCTCTCGAACAGGTTCTGCAAATCGGCGTTGGCGGCGTCCAGCGCGTCGACCTTGCCGTGCAGTTCGGCGTTCACCGTCTGCAACTCCTCGTTGAGCGACTGCATCTCCTCCTTGGAGGCCTCCATCTCCTCGTTGGTGGACTGCAGCTCCTCGTTGACCGACACCAGTTCCTCGTTGGACGACTTCAGCTCCTCGAGGGCGGTCTCGTATTCCTCGATCAGCGACTGCAGCCGCTCGCGGGTTTCGCGCAGCTCCGCTTCCAGCCGCTCGGACGCCCCGTCGGCGCTGCTGCGCAGGCGGCTGATCGCCTCGGCCTCGGTTCCGGGCGGTCCCTGGTCGGCGAACAGCAACAGGTAGAGCGGCTCCTCGCCGTTGCGTCCCGAGACCGGCTCGATGGTGAGGGTGACGAGCTGGGTCTGGCCGTCAGGTCCCTCGGAGAGCAGGCCCGGGCGGACGATCCGCGCCCCGCTCTCGACGCATTCGCGCAGGGCGCTGCGGACGTCGAGCCTGAGGCCCTTGCGGACCATGGTCAGGAGCTGGCGGCTCGGCGAGCCGGGCGCGGCCTCGAGATACTTGCCGGTCTTGGTCGAGTAGTAGACCACGTCGCCGTCGCGGCCGACCACCACGTGGGCGGGGGCGAATTCGCCCAGCACCTGGGCGTTGATCTGGTCGCGGAGGCTCGTGCCGGCCGTCGTCGCCGCCCGGGCCACGGCCTCGGCGCGGAAATCGGTCCGCTGGGGGCCCATGAGGCCGGCCAGGCGCAGCCGCGAGCCGGCCCCGTCGCGGGCCTTGTAGATGCGATGCTTCTTGTCGACCGCGGCGAAGAGCTCGCCGAACTGGCTGACGTTCTCCGAGGCCCCGAGGAACAGGAAGCCGCGCGGCCTCAAGGCGTAGTGGAAGATCGGGATCACCTGGTTCTGCGAATCCAGGCCGAAGTAGATCAAGAGGTTGCGGCACGAGATGAGGTCGACCCGCGAGAACGGCGGGTCGCGGATCACGCTGTGCGGCGAGAACACGCACAGCTCGCGGATCTCCTTGGCGATCACGAAGCCGGCCGCGTCGGGATGGAAGAACCGCCGCCGCCGCTCGGCCGTAACCCCTTCGAGGGCCTCGCGCGGATACCGCCCGGCGCGGGCCACGGAGAGGGCGTGCTCGTCGATGTCGGTGGCGAAGATCTGCACCCTGGGAATGGCGGTGAGGCCGTCCATGAACTCGCGGGCCAGGATGGCGATGGAATAGACCTCCTCGCCGGTGGCGCAGCCGGGGACCCAGACGCGCACCGTGTCCTGCGCCCCCCGCCCGGCGAAGATCTCCGGGATCACCGCCTTAGCCAGCGCCTCGAAGGCGGACTTGTCGCGGAAGAAGCCGGTGACGTTGATCAGCAGGTCGCGGAAGAGGGCGCTGACTTCGGCCGGATCGCTCTTGAGGCGCTCGACATAGGCGTCCAGCGAGGCGGCGTGGGTGACGTGCATGCGCCGCTGCACCCGGCGGGCGAAGGTGTTGGGCTTGTAGCCGGCGAAGTCATGGCCGAGCTGGTTGCGCAGGATGGGATAGATCTTCCGCCGCGCCTTCTCCCAGG
>DASXIE010000042.1:0-38545 GCA_036498165.1 Caulobacteraceae bacterium | reverse complement strand
AGAACTGGTGGAGATGATGGTCGCGCACGATCTCGATGCCCTGAGTCCCGAGCGGGCCGGGCCGTCCCAAACATGATCAAAGCGATCGACCGATGCCGGGCATGCGGCAATCCACGCCTGGAGCGCGTGCTGGATCTCGGCGAGCAGATGCTCACCGGCGTCTTTCCGGCGACGCCGCATGCCAAGATCACCGCCGGGCCGCTGCGGCTGGTGAAGTGCTTCGGGGATTCGCCCGACGTCTGCGGCCTGCTGCAGATGGCCCACAGCTACGACCTCAGCGAAATGTATGGTGAGAACTACGGCTACCGGTCCGGCCTGAACCCGACGATGGTCGCCCACCTGACCGGCAAGATCGCTCGCATCGTCGGCAAGGCGCCGCTGGCGCCAGGCGACCTGGTGATCGACATCGGCAGCAACGACGGAACCTCTCTGGGCGCCTACCCGCGGCGGGATCTGCGCTTCGTGGGTGTGGACCCCACGGGGATCAAGTTCAGGGAGTTCTATCCGGGCGACGTCGAGCTCATCCCCGAATTCTTCTCGGCCGGGCTGATCCACGAGAGGTTCGGCGGCCAGAAGGCGAAGGTCGTCACCTCCTTCTCGATGTTCTACGACCTTGAATCGCCGCTGGAATTCATGCGGGAAGTCCACGATGTGCTGGACGATGACGGCGTCTGGGCGCTCGAGCAAAGCTACATGCCCACCATGCTGGAGCGGAATTCCTATGACACGGCGTGCCATGAGCACCTGGAATTCTACGGCCTCGGGCAGATCAAATGGATGGCCGACAAGGTCGGGTTCGAGATCGCCGATCTCGAGTTCAACGACGTCAACGGCGGCAGCTTCTCGGTCCTGCTCAGAAAGGGGCGTGGGGAAGCCATACCGGCGGCGCGGCGGATTCTCGCCAGGGAGTCGGCCGAGGGCCTGGACACCTTGGCGCCCTACCGGGCTTTCGCCGAACGGGTCAGCGCCTCGCGCGACGAACTTCGCCGGTTCGTCGAGGGGGCTCGCGCCGAAGGCAAGCGGGTGGCCGGGCTCGGGGCCTCGACCAAGGGCAATGTGCTGCTGCAATATTGCGGCTTCACCCCGGAGGAGATCTTCGCCGTCGGAGAGGTCAATCCGGACAAGTTCGGCTGCTACACGCCGGGCACGTGGATTCCGATCGTCTCTCAGAGCGAGCTCATGAGCCTCAGGCCCGATTATCTGATCGTGCTGCCCTGGCATTTCCGACCCTTCTTCGAGGGCTCGCCGGCCTTCGCCGGAACCAGCCTGGTCTTCCCCTTGCCTCAGTTGTCGATCGTCCGGGGGCGGGGCTGAACGCGGAAGGCGAACCGACGGGCCATGGGCGGCCACGCATCGCCGTGCTGCTCTCGACCTACAATGGCGAGGCCTATCTCGCCGCCCAGCTCGACAGCCTGGCCGCGCAGAAGGATGTCGACGTCGAGGTCTTCGTCCGGGACGACGGCTCGACCGACGGGACGCTTGCCATTCTGGCCCGCCATGCGGACCGCTGGCCGGCCCTTGCGGCGCCGATGACGGGCCCCAATCTCGGCCCGGCCAGGAGTTTCCTCGCCTTGCTGGCCGCCGCGCCGGGCGATTTCGACTACTATGCCTTTTGCGATCAGGACGATGTCTGGCTACCCGAAAAGCTCGGGCGCGCGTCCCGGCGGCTGGCCCAGGAGGGTGGGGCGCCAGCGCTCTATTGCGCGCGCGTCCTGTGTGTCGACGCACAGCTTCGACCGCTGGGCGAGAGGTGGATCGGGGGCGACGCCAGTTTCGAGCACCTGCTCTTCGAAAACATCGCCTTTGGGACAACCCTCGTCATGAACGCGCCCGCGAGGTCGGGCATCGTGGCCCAGACGCCCGGCCCGGGATTGATCATGCACGACTGGTGGTGCGCCCTATGGGCGTCGGCTTTCGGGGTCATCGTCCGGGACGATCGGGCCACTATCCTTTACCGGCAGCACGGATCGAACGCCGTCGGAAGTTCGCCGAATTGGCTGAACGAGACCTCCGCCCGACTCCGCGGGCTTCTCCGCGATCCTGGCGCCTTCTATCCCATACACGCCCAAGCCGAAGAGTTCCTGCGCCTGCACGGCGATCGGCTCTCGCCGGCGCGGCGCTCCCTCGCCAGCAAGCTGGTGGCCTCGCGTGGATCGGTCAGGAAGCGGCTCGCCTATGCGATGTTCGGCACGGTCGTGCGGTCCGGCATCATCAAAGGCCTGGTGGCGAGGGCCCTCATCGCCCTTGATCTCTACTGACCCCCGATCGGCGATGAAGGTTCTCACCCTTTCCCCGTATTTCGAAAGCCATCGCGGCGGAGTCGAGCTGGTGGCCGGTCGCCTGGCCCGCGAATTCGCCCACCGTGGCTGCGAGGTGACCTGGCTGGCCTGCGACGCCTCACCGGCCCCGCCGGCCGAGCCCGGCCTGGCGGCGGTGAGCATAGCGGCCCTCAACATCACCGAGCGGCGGCTGGGGACGCCGTTCCCGATTCCCTCGCCGTCCGGCGTCGCGGCCATCGCCGCGGCGGCGAGGAATTGCGATATCGTGGTCGCCCACGACGGGCTCTATCTGCCGACCCAGATCGCCGCGCGGGCGGCGCGGCGGGCCGGCAAGCCGGTGCTGATCGTCCAGCACATCGGGGCGATTCCCTACCGCAATCCCCTGTTGCGCGGAGCGATGAGCGCCGCCAACGCCCTCCTGGCCGCCCCCCTGCTGGCCCGCGCCGACCAGGTGGTGTTCATCAGCCGGACCACCGCCGCCTTCTTCGCGGACGTGCGTTTTTCCGCCCCGCCGGCGGAGATCTTCAACGGCGTCGACACGGCCGTCTTCCGTGCGGCCGACGACCCCGCCGCGGCGCGGGCCGGCTTCGGCCTTCCCGCCGACCGGCCGGTGGCGCTTTTCGTCGGCCGGTTCGTGGAGAGGAAGGGGCTGGCCATCCTGCGCCGCGTGGCGGGGGAGCGGGCCGACATCACCTTCGCCTTCGCCGGCTGGGGCCATCTCGATCCGGCCGCCTGGGGCCTCGGCAACGTCGCGGTGTTCGGGGGCCTCGCCGGCGAGGGCCTGGCCCGCCTCTACCAGGGGGCCGATCTGTTGGTGCTGCCCAGCCGGGGCGAAGGCTTTCCGCTGGTCGTCCAGGAGGCCCTGGCTTCGGGCCTGCCGGTGGTTTGCGGGGCCGAGACGGCAGCCGCCGATCCGGCCGCGAGTTCCTTCCTGACCCCGGTGGACCTGACGGCCGGCGACGACGGCGACCGCGCCCGGCGGGTCGGCGCGGCCGTAGGTAAGGTCCTCGCCGCCGGCAGAGCCGACGCGGCCGAGCGCCACGCCTTCGCCGAGCGCCGCTATTCCTGGTCCGCGGCCGGCGATAAGTACCTGGCCCTTATGCGCCCGCTGGTGGAGCGATCGGGGCGCGCCTAGCCGACTCGTCCTGGCGCTCACTTTCGCCAGGGCGAGCGAATTCGAGTTCTAGTCCGCCGCCTCGCGCGGGTCTCCGGCGGTCAGGCGGCCGTGTTCGATCCAGGCGGCCTCGGCGGGAGTGAACTTGGCCTTCACCAGGGCGTCGTAGCGGGCCAGATCGTCGGCGCTCAGAAAGTCCTTCCAGCGGCCGTTGGTCCCCTTGTGCAGGAAGCGGTCGGCGCCGCGGTCAAAGTGCGTGCCGATGTTGGGGAGGATCTCGTCGCCCTGGGCCTTCATGGTCTCGAAGCGAGCGGCCTGGGCCAATTCGTCCATAACAGAGTCGGGCGTCTCGATCTCGAGGAAGCGGGAAATGCGCCGCATCTCGCCGACGAGGTCGGCCTTGAGGTCGTTGTAGTGGACCATGAGCAGCCAGGGCTGGCGCCGCTCGCGCCAGTAGGTGTTCTCATAGTCGAAGAAGGGCAGGTCGACGCCATAGCCGTCGACCACCTCGGCCTCCGCGCGGCCGATCCAGCCGAGATACCATTCGCGCGGGTCCTGGGGGATCTCAGGGCGCCCGGCGCCACGGGGCATGCGCGGATCGGCGGCGGCCTGCATGGCGGCGGCGATCATGGCCTCAGGGCGCATGCCCAGCATGTGGTTGTGCATGGAGACGCAGGCGTCGCGGCCGTCGCGGGCGACATGGATGTATTTCACCCCCTCGTAGATCGGCAGGGCGTCCAGCGGCAGGTGCGACTTGACCGAGCGGCGATGGGTCTGGGCCTCCAGCACGGCGCGCATGTCCTCGATGGGCGCGAAGATCGTCGAGTCGAGCCAGGGGGCGTTGTCCATGATCGGCCGCGGATCCGGCGACTGGAAGACCAGGAGGTCGACGATCCGCTGCGTCCAGGTGGTGCCGCACTTGGGATAGGTGGCGACCACGATGTCGTCGGGGCGGGCGGCGAATTCGTCCCACCGCCGCCAGTCCATGATCATGGTGCGGAATTCGCGCGTCGGGGCGCGAAGCGTGGCCGTCATGAGAGTTCCCCCTGGTTTAACGGGCAAGCCTATCACCGCGGCGGCGAGGTGACGACTCTCCGGGCCGTCGGCGCGGCGGACGGGTGATTCGATCGAGCGGCTGGTCTATATGGCCAACCGGATCGCGAGGAATTGCTCGGCGATGCCGGGACCCCAGGGATGAAAGCCAAGATATTCAATTGCTTGGAAAGGGGCGGCGAAGGGCTGGCGGCAACCGCCGTGGCCGGCGTCCGTTTAGTCCGCGAGGGAACCCCAGGAGCGCGATGCAGATGACCACCGGCCGGCCGCTAGGATTTTCCCCCGCCTTCGGGTTAAGCTGAACCATGGCGCGCGATTCCCTGCCGCGGGCGGCTCATCTGGCCGTCGCCCACGAATCGAACCTGCCGCGCCCCCTGGCGGGGCGCATTTCGTGCATCGTCTGCGCCTACAACGAGGCCGAGCGCATCGGGGCCATCCTCGAGGCGGTCCAGGGCCATCCGGCCCTGCACGAGGTGATCGTGGTCAACGACGGCTCGACCGACGCCACGGCGGCCCTCCTGGCCGACTACCCGGAAATCCGGGTGATTTCCTACGCGCCCAATCGCGGCAAGACCTATGCCCTGGGGCGCGGCATGGCGGTGGCCAGCGGCGAATACCTGATGCTGCTCGATGCCGACCTGGCGGGCGTGCGGGCCGCCGATATCCAGGCCCTGGCCGACCCGGTGATCGACGGCTGGGCGGGGGTCAGCATCAGCCTGCGCGCCAACAGCCTGCCGCTCTATCGCAGCCTCGGCCTGGACTTCGTCTCCGGCGAGCGGGTGATCCCGGCCCGGCTGGGCCGCGAGGCGATCGGGGCGATGGAGCGGTTGCCGCGCTGGGGCGGCGAGGCGTTCATCAACAGCCTGATCACCCGCGAGCGGCTCTCCATCGCCGTGGTCGATTGGCCGGGGGTGTTCAACATCCGCAAATTCCACAAGGTCGGGCGCTGGCGCGGCATGATCGAGGAGCTGGGGATGACCGCCGACGCCCTGAAGGTTCTCACGCCCTGGGGCGTGGTGCGGCAGAATCTCGCCCTGCTGGCCCTGGTGCGGCGGCCGGCGCGGCCCCGGCGAGCCTTTCAGGGCGGCGAGATGTCCTGGGCCAGGTCCTTCGACAGGCGACGCCGGACCAGCCAGTAGGATCCCAGCAGCAGCATGGCCATGGCGAACAGGGCGAAGGTGACGTAGTCCAGCCGCCGGCTCGAGGTCTGCAGGATGCTGGCCCCGAGGAAGAATCCGATCATCTCGAAGAGGATCACCTTGGGGAAGGTGCCGATCAGGTTGAAGGCCATGTAGCGGACAAAGGACATCCGGCTGGCCCCGGCGAAGTAGAGCACAAGGCCGCCCAGCGCCTGGGTCTTGCCCAGCATGATCAACTTCCAGTCGTGGGCGTGGAAGCCGTTCTCGACCTTCTTCAGCCGCTCGGGGGTGATCCGCAGCCACTTGTCGATGCGCTTGAAGAGGGGCCCATGGCCATATCGGCCGAGGGCGTAGTAGAGGCCGTCGCCGACGAGATCGGCGGCGACCAGCAACAGGCAGGCGATGACGCCGTCGAACTGGCCCGCCGCCACCAGGGCCCCGGTGATCGCCGCCGTGGCCGGTCCCTCGATCACCGCCACCGGCAGCAGCACGGCATAGCCATAGCGGGCGATGAGGGGGATGACGCGGATCAGCAGGACATGCGGCATGAGCGATCCTCATCCCCGGCGCTCTCCCTCGACGCGCCGTCAAGGGGAAGTGAATATCCGCAACCCCGCTTGGCACCAACGCCTAACTTCCTCGCGAGGATGCCCTCAGTGCGGACCCAGGCGGTTCAGCTGGTCCACCACCGGTCGGGTCAGATTGGGAAACAGGTAACCGACGACCGCCACCACCGCGACGATCAGCACCGCGACCAGCAACAGGGTCGAGGGCCGCCGGGCGCTGGTCCCCCATCCGCTTGAGACGTAACCGCTCAGGGTTATGAAGGTAAGGACGATGACGATCAGGCCGGTGAACGCGGTCCCGCCCTGCAAAATCCGCGACGCGATCCCCCCCGAATCCATCGAGCGTCTCCTGACGAGCGTCTCGCCGGACCTTCCCATGACGCGCCGAGGCGGCGCGTCCGCCCCCCGGCCTGAAGCACTGCCTGAACTCACGCCGTCGCCGCGGCCGCGTCTTCCGCGCGGGCAGGACTCTCTGGGGAAGCCACTGGACACACGCGACAGAAAAACCGAACGCCGCACCGTGGGTGCGCGATTCGCCGCCCCCGAGAAGAGACTCGCGTCGGGCGCACAGTGAGGCCTCCGGGCGCCGGGCGCAAGTCACGGCGAGGGGCCGTCAGAGGCCCTCGCCGCTGTGCAGGGCCCAGGCGCAGGCCAGGTCCTGGACCACGTGGCCGAGCGACTTGTAGACGGTGATTTCATCGACATCCTGGCGGCCTGGTCTCGTTCCCGCCAGCACCTCGCCGATCTCGCCGGCGATGGCCACGTCGTGGCCGGCGGCGCGGGCGCGGCGGAATTCGCCCCCCTGGGCCTCGACGCCTTCGCGGCTGTCGGCGATGAACAGGGAGCGGACGATGACCTCGGCGTCGGCCTCCGCCTGGCCGGCGTGCCCGGCCCCGACCAGGTTGACGTGGCTTCCCGGGGCGAGCCAGGCGCCGGCCAGGATCGGATCGGTGGCGGCGGTGAGCGTGCACACGATGTCGGCCTGGGCCACCGCCGCGTGGGCGTCGGCGAGGGCGGCGCAGGGCAGGCCAAGCTCGGCCTCCATCGCGGCGGCGAATCGCGCCGCCCGCTCCGGCGAGCGGCCCCAGACGGCGACCTCGGAGATCGGCCGCACCTTCGTAAGGGCCCGCAGGTGGGTCGTCGCCTGCTCCCCGTAGCCGAGAATCGCCAGGCGACGGGCGTCGGGGCGAGCGAGGGCATCGGTGGCGACGGCGCTGGCGGCGGCGGTGCGGATGGCGGTGACCTCGCCAGCGTCGACGGCGCAGACAGCCGCGCCGCTCTCTGGATCGAAGAGCACGATCAGGCCCTGATGGGAGGGCAGGCCGTGGGAGAAGTTGCCGGGGAAAACGCTGATCAGCTTGGCCCCGAACGGGGCGGCTTCGCCCAGGGCGCCAGGCATGACGCCGAACATCCGCTCGCCGGCCAGCGGCAGGATGGAGCGCAGGAGTTGCCGCGTCCGTCCGGCCGAGAAGGCGATCATCGCCTCGCGAACGAGGGCGATCGCCGCCTCGTAGGTCAGCCGCCGGCCCACTTCCGCCTTGTCGATGAATCGCATCGGTCCTCTCCTGGCGGAAACCTGACGGCGCCGCTCGCGTTTGAAGATGAATGGCGCCTGAACAGCACGGCTTGCTCCGGTTCAGGGGCTTTCGTCCACTCTAGGGGCGTTTGAATGCCGTGACGATTTTCTCGTGACCGCCGAGCGGTGGGGCGCGGTTCACGGGCAACCCAAGGAAACCCCAACATGCGTAAGTTCAATACGTCTGCCATCGCCATCGTGATGTGCGCCGGCGCCGCCATGGCCGCCTTGCCGGCCCTGGCCCAGGCGCCCTGCCCGCCGGCCACCCGGACGGCCACCGTTGGGGTCGCTCCTCCGCCGCCGCTGCGGCGCGAAGCCCAGCCGCCCATGCCAGGCTACGGCTATGAATGGACGCCGGGCTATTGGGGCTGGAACACGGTCGAGAACGACTACTACTGGGTTCCCGGCGTGTGGGTCCTGCCCCCGGCGATCGGCCTCCTCTGGACCCCCGGCTGGTGGGGCTGGTCCGGCGGCCTCTATCTCTTCACCCCCGGCTACTGGGGCCCGACCGTCGGCTTCTACGGCGGCATCGACTACGGCTTCGGCTACGGCGGTTTCGGTTACGACGGCGCCTTCTGGCGCGGCCGCACGCTCTATTACAACCGCTTCGCCAACAACTTCGGGACGACGCGGGTGAACGCCACCTTCAGCCGACCCCTGGCGGTCAATCGGGCGGCGCGCGACATCAGCTTCAATGGCGGTCGCGGCGGGGTGCAGGCCCGGGCGAGCGCCGCCCAGATGGCGGCGGCCCGTGATCACCACCTGCCGGCCACCGCGGCCCAGGCCGGACGGGCGCAGACGGCCGCCCTCAATCCGGCCATGCGTTCGGCGGCCACGCACGGCGCCGCCAGGGCGGCGATGTCGCGGACCGCTTCGGCCCACGGCGCGTCTCTCAGGGGCGGCGCCCACGGCAGCCGCTTCGCGGCGCGATCGGGCGGGAGCCATGGCTTCCGTAGCGGCGGACGCGGCTTTGCCCGCTCCGGCTTCGGCCGTGGCGGCCACGCCAGCTTCGGCCGCGGCGGCGGGTTCTCTCGCGGCGGCTTCTCCCGCGGCGGCTTCTCCCGCGGCGGCGCCATGGGCGGCGGCTTCCGAGGCGGTGGCGGCTTCAGGGGAGGCGCCATGGGCGGCGGCTTCCGCGGCGGGGGCGGTTTCCATGGCGGTGGTGGTTCGCGCGGCGGCGGCGGCGGGGGTCGCCACCCCGGCTGATCCCTAGGCGCCAGGGAGCGTTCCGCGCGGGTTCGGCGAGCCCTTACGCGGGACGCCGGCCCCAGGAAGGCGCGGGCCAGGGCCTCGATCCGCGCGGCACAGTGTCGCACAGGCGCGCCTGAAGAGCGTCAATATCGGGCCAGCAACGCGGCCCAGGGCCGCCATTTTATCTCTGCGAATACATGCGACTGGCCATTATCGGGCGGCGCCGGCCGAGGCGGGCGGGGAAGATGCGCCGCGGCGGCGCGCCATTGCCATGTTTGGTTCCTGGCGACATCATGAACGGACTACCTGCCGGTCGCGGGCGAAAAAGCATGATGAAAGGGCGACCCTTGCCAAACCTTTCCGCCTATCTGCGCGATGAGAGCGGCGCCTCGGCCGCGGAATATGCGCTAATCCTCAGCCTGATCTGCATCTTTCTGATCGGCGGGATCTTCGCCCTGCAGGGGGCCATCACCAGCGCGATCAACACGACCGACAACGCATTCCACAGCCGCGGCTTCTGACAGCGAGCGGCCCCGCGCGCGAAGACTCTCGACCGCGTCTCCGCGCCGCCGTCTCGACGCGCAACTTCGAATTCCAACAGCTCGATCGGCGCTCACGAGCGAGCGAAACCTGCCCTTCAAGTGTGGCGGCCGGTCATGCCGCGGCGCGGATCCAGGGACCCGTTGGCCATGCTGAGGCGCCGGCGGGAGCGTGCGGGTGCGTCAGAATGTCGCGACTGCTTGAAGTTGACTTAGGTTTGGCAACCGAATTGCGGCGAATTCTTCCTCGCGTCATAGTGTCGCAATCGGCGCGGGAGCCCTCGTGGTTAATGACCGTATAAGTCGAAGCTAAAATACTCGAATCGAACATAAATTCGCAGGTCATCTGATTGTTAATTGGTTAACCGCAGCATTGGAATGACCGGACATTGCCCGAGGCGGCCTGCCGTCCCGCCTCCCGGCCCTTGACCCAGATGAAAAAGGTCCCTTTAAGCTCATGACCGTCTCTGCAACCCGGCCAAGCGCCGTTCAACGGCGTCGACCGTCTCTCAACGAAAGGTCTCAAGTCTCATGAGCAAGTTTCTTCAATATATGGGCGACGAGTCCGGCGCTTCGGCGGCGGAATACGCGCTCATCCTGGCGCTCGTCGCCGTGGCGATCATCGTCGGCCTCGGCGCCCTGGGCACGAGCATCAACAACGTCCTGACCTCGGTTTCCGGGACCATCGGCAACTCGACCACGTCCTGATCCAGGCGGACGACTAAGATGCGTGAACCGCGCGTCCGATCGAAATGGTCGGGCGCGCGGTTTCGCATTTTGGCCATGTTTTTAACATTGCCGTAACTCGTCCGGACTGATATCGCGTGGATAAGACCAGTTATTTCGATTCCCCGTTAAGGTTTGCTTGAGGTCGCCAAGATGCCTCTCCGCACAATTGCCACTTTCGCGATCGCCGTAGTCCTGGGCATTATCGCCGTGGTTCTCATCAACGTTTACATGGGCTCGAGCCGCAAGGCGCAACCCACCCAGGTCGCGGCCGGGACCGGATCGGCCGTCGTGGTCGCCGCCGCCCCGATCACCCGCGGCGCGGTCATCCAGCCGGCCCAGCTCAAGATCGTCAACTATCCGGCCGCCGCGGTGCCCACGGGCGCCTTCACCTCGGTCGCCCAGCTCACCGGCGGCAAGGATGTCCAGCGTGTCGCCCTGCGCGATCTGGGACCGGACGAGCCGGTCCTGGCCACCCGCGTCTCGGCCCCCGGCGGCAAGCTCAACATGGCCAGCGAACTGGATCCCGGCACCCAGGCCATCTCCATCCGCACCAGCGACGTCGCGGGGGTGGGGGGCTTCGTGCTGCCCAACGACCGGGTCGATATCCTGATGTCGCGCCAGGTCGGCCATGACACGCCGATCACCCAGGTCGTGGCGGAGAACGTCCGAGTGCTCGGCGTCGACCAGGTGGACGACCAGGAAGCCAACAAGCCGATCGTGGTCAAGACCGCGACCATCGAGGTGACGCCTCAGCAGGCCCAGTCGATCACCCTGGCGCAGACCATGGGCGCCCTGTCGATGGCCCTGCGTCACGTCACCGACACCGAGCCGGTCGGACGTCTGGTGACCACCGCGGCGACTTTCGGCTTCTACGGCGGCGGCGCGCCGCGTCCGGTTCACGCCGTCATCCGACATGTGGGCCCGGCCCTTCCGACTGTGCGGGTCACCAGGTCGACCGACACCAGTGTCTATCAGTTGAGTGCGCGCTAAGGGCGAAGAGCCGGCGCGAAGTTCAAGAGGGGGTAAACCGGACATGATGAGTTCAGCGGACCGCCGCCGGCGGCGCCGGGGCGTGGGACGAGCCGTCCCCCTGTTGGCCGGGGCCTTTCTCATGTGCGCCGCCTCGCTCGGCGTGGCGAGCGCGGCCAAGGCCGCCGAATATACGCCTCCGCCGCCGCTGGGCAGCGGGGCTTCCGGCTATGAGCTGGATGTGGCGCAGGGCAAGAGCGAGGTGCTGCAGACCCCCGGCGTCTACACCGATCTGATGATCGCCGACCCCAAGGTCGCCGACGTCGTTCCCCTGACCAGCCACTCGGTCTACGTGGTCGGCAAGACCCTCGGCTCGACGGCCCTGTCGATCTACGGCCCCGGCAAGCGGCTGATCGCGGCCATCAACGTGGTCGTCGGCCCGGACATCACCGGCCTCACCACCCGGTTGCGAGAAGTCGCCCCCGCCGAGCGCGACATCGCCATTCGGGCCTCGGCGCAGTCGCTCGTCCTCTCAGGCACGGTGAGCAGTCCGGTGGCCCTGCACCAGATCCTGCAGTTGGCCGAGGCCTATGCCCCGGGCAAGGTGATCAATATGATGGCCGTGGAAGGCACCCAGCAGGTGATGTTGTCGGTGCGCTTCGTCGAAATGGACCGCTCGACCGCCAAGCAATTGGACATCGGCATCAACAAGGTCACGAACGGCAACCCGTCCTTCAATTTCAGCTCCGGCTCGCCGCTGGCCGGCGCCTTCGGATCCGGGGCGCTGAAGTTCCTCACCCCCGACGGCAGCCTGACCATCACCCTCGACGCCCTGGAGACCAAGGGCGTGGTCAAGACGCTGGCCGAGCCGACCCTGGTGGCGATGAGCGGCGACACCGCCAGCTTCCTGGCCGGCGGCGAGTTTCCCTATCCCTCGGCCCAATCGACTTCGGGAACCGTGGGACAGGCCACGAACGCCGCCATCACCGTGGCCTTCCAGCAGTTCGGCATTTCGCTGGGCTTCACCCCGACCATCCTTCAGGACGGGATGATCAACCTAGTGGTCAAGCCCGAGGTCTCCAGCCTCGATTCGGCCAACGGCGTCAGCATCCTGGGCACCGTCGTTCCGGGCCTAAAGGTGCGCCGGGCCAGCACCACGGTGGAGCTGCGCGACGGCGAGTCGTTCACCATCGCCGGCCTGCTGGGCGACAACTACTCGAACACCATCAACGCCTTCCCGCTCCTCGGCGACGTGCCGGTGCTGGGGGCCCTGTTCCGCTCCCCGCAGTTCCAGCATGACCAGACCGAGTTGGTGATCGTGGTGACCCCGCATCTGGTGGTCGCGCGCCGCGGACCGGTGGCCCTGCCCACCGATCACTACACGCCGCCGTCAGACTACGAACTGTTCCTGTTCGGTATGCTGGCCGGAGAGGGATCGCAACTGCGGCCGGAAGACCGGGCGCTGATGAGCCAGGACCCCGCCAAGGGCGGAGTTGAAGGCCCTTATGGTCACGTGCTTTACTAGTCGCGAAGGGGCGTTGGGATGAAATCGGCAGTGAGATCTGGACTTGTTCTGGCCGCCTTGGCCGGAGTGGCGGCGATGGCCGCCGGCTGCGCGGACGAGCGGCAACTGAGCAACGATCTTAACCAGGCCAACGACTTCGGACGGGCGGTGCAGGAAGACCTCGCCGCCCAGATCGCCGATCCGGACGCCGTCTACAAAGGCCCGCCGCCGCCGACCAGCGGCGAAAAGACCGAGGTGTCCACCAAACGCTATGTCGCCGACACCATGAAGCAGCCCCAGTCGATCAGCACCCAGAGCGGTGGCGGTGGCGGTGGCGGTGGTGGCGGTGGCGGCGGGGGCGGCGGCAGCGGCGGCGGCGGCGGCGGCACCACCGGCGGCGGCGCAGGCGGACAGACCGGGCCGTGAGCCGTGACGCGCCGCACCTTGCGTCCAGCCATGGTCGCGGGCGGAGCGCCGCTCATCGACGCCACGCGCCGGGCTTGGGGCGAATCGCCGCAGGACCGCGCAAAGGGGCCACAAACGCGATCGTGGGGTGTAATCAGGCGTGACAAGCGGCGGCGCCCACGATCATGAACATGAACCTGAACATGGCTTCGGCAGATGATGCGCGCTCCGCACGCACGGGGCTCACGCGCGTCGGCTATGTAGAAGGCGCCATCGGCGGACCCGAGCGCGTCGCCTCCCTGGCGGCGCTCTTCCCGAACGTTCAGTTCGTCAGCGTCGGAGCGACCTGGCCCTCGCGTCCCCTCACCGGCCTCAGCGCCCTGATCGTCGCCGCCTCCCTGAGCGATGTCGACACCATCCTGCGCCGCCTCAGCGCCCGCTCCGGGCCGCCGGTTCTGGTCGCGCTCAACGGCTCGGACGTGGTCGCCACCCGGCGGCTGATGCAGGCCGGCGCCGCCGACATCCTGCTGGCCCCGGTGACCGAAGCGGCCCTGGCGCTGAGCCTCGAGCGCTTCCTCAGCACCGTCGAGACCCAGGCCATGCGCGCTCCCACCGGGCGCGTAATCGCATTGATGAAAGCCGGCGGTGGGGTCGGGGCCACGGCCATAGGCACTCAGGTCGCGGCGATGATCGCCAGCCATGGCGAGGCCGGCGGCGTCTGCTTCGCCGATCTCGACGTCCAGTTCGGCATGGGCTCGCTGTTCCTCGATCTGGCCGAGGCGATGACCCTGACCGACATCCTCGAAGGCGGCGGCCCGCTCGAGGAAACGCCGCTCGGTTCGGCTCTGGCCCTGCACAGGAGCGGCGCCCGCCTGCTGGCCGCCCCGCGCGAACTGATGCCCTTGGAATCGGTCACCGCCCGCCAGGTCGAGAGCCTGCTGACGGCGCTGCGGCGAGACTTCGCGATCACCATCCTCGACCTGCCCACGGTGTGGACGGCGTGGACCAATCGCGCCCTTCAGCGCTGCGATCAGATCATCCTGATCACCAACCTGTCGGTGCCGCATGCCCACCTGGTCAAGCAGCAGCTGCGGATCATCGCCGCCCAGAAGCTGGACAACATTCCGCTGACCCTGGTGTGCAACCGGGTCAGCGTCGATCAGAAAGCGATCGTCTCCCAGAGGGCGGTCGAAAAGTCGATCGGCCGGGAATTCGACGTCACCATTCCCGAAGACCGGACGGTGATGAACGAGGCGATCGCCCAAGGCTGCGAGATTTCCCAGGTGCGCGGCGCCGGGGTCAGGCTCGAGAAGGCGATCGCCGAAATCGCGGGATCCATAGTTCCCCTCGGGACCGCGCCCGAGGTCAAGCGTAGATGGCTCTGGTCATGACAAGCCTTTGGTCCGACTCCGATTCCTCCACATCCCCCTCCGCGCCGCAACGGGCGGCCAACGCCCCGATAGAAGGGGCCCTGGCGCTCAAGTCGCGCCTGCACTCGCGTCTCCTGGAGGTGCTCAACCTCGGGCTGATCGAGCGTACCCCGCGCGACACCCTGCGCCATGAGGTGCGCGGAACAGTCGTCGAACTGCTGGCCGAAGAGAAGCGCCTCCTCACCACCCATCAGACTGACCGGCTCACCGAGGACGTCCTCGACGAAATTCTGGGCCTGGGGCCGCTCGAGCCCTTGCTGAAGGATGAAACGGTCGCCGACATCCTGATCAACACCCACGACACGGTCTACGTCGAGCGCAGGGGCCGGCTGGAACTCACCGAGGTCCAGTTCCAGGACACCCGCCACCTGGTGCGGATCATCAACAAGATCGTCTCCGCGGTCGGCCGGCGGGTGGACGAGTCTTCGCCGATGGTCGACGCCCGCCTGCTCGACGGCTCGCGGGTCAACGCCATCATTCCGCCGCTGGCGGTGGACGGTCCCCTGGTCTCGATCCGCAAGTTCTCCCGCGAGGCTCTCAGCGTCGAAATGCTGGTCAACTACGGCAGCCTGACCGAGGAAATGGGCGTGGTCCTGCGGGCCATCGTCGGGGCGCGACGCAATGTCCTGATTTCCGGAGGCACGGGCTCAGGCAAGACGACCCTCTTGAACATCCTCTCATCATTCATCGACATCCGGGAACGAATCATCACTATCGAGGACTCGGCCGAGCTTCAGCTCCAGCAACCGCACGTCGGGCGCCTGGAAACCCGGCCGCCGAGCCTGGAGGGAACGGGCGAGACCACCCAGCGCGACCTGGTCAAGAATGCGCTTCGCATGCGTCCCGACCGGATCATCGTCGGCGAGGTGCGCGCCGGCGAGGCGTTCGACATGCTCCAGGCCATGAACACGGGCCACGACGGCTCGATGACCACGGTCCACGCCAACACCACCCGGGACGCCTTGACTCGCGTCGAACAGATGATCGGCATGTCAGGGCTGGAAATCTCTCCGCGCTCGGTGCGTCAGCAGATCGCTTCGGCGATCCATGTCGTCGTCCAGGTCGAACGCATGGAGGACGGCCGGCGGCGCGTGATGTCGATCGCCGAGATCCTGGGCATGGAAGAAGACACCATCACCATGCAGGAGATCTTCCGCTTCCGCCGCCGGGGCCGCGCCGACGATGGCAGCGTTATCGGCGATTTCGAGACTACCGGCGTGCGGCCGAAGTTCCTCGAATTCCTCGGCATGCGGGGCATCAAGCTCGATCCGCAGATGTTTGCGCCCAACAGAAAATCGGCCTGACCCAAGATGCTAGTAATCCTTGCTTATGTCCTGGCCTTCGTGGCCGTCGTCATCCTGGTCCAGACGATCGCCTCGGTGGTCATGAATGCCGGCGACCGGACCCGGCGGGTCAATCGCCGCCTCGATCTGCTCGACAGCGGCATGTCGCGCGAGAAGGTCTATGAGACCCTTGTCCGCCGGCGATCCAACAACGCCCTCGCGAACGCCGCTCCCGCCCTCTACGACCGCTTCGTCCTGTTCTTCCGCCAGGCCGGGGTCACCGTCTCGCCGGCCCGTTTCGGCCTGATCCTCGGCGGCATCGCGCTCGTCCTGGTCTTCGTCGGCCTCGTCGTCATGGGGATGCTTCATAGCGTCCAGGGCGCGGGGCTGGTCAATCTGCTGGTGGCGATCGTGGGAGCGGTGGTCCTGGCGCTTGTCGGCGGCCTGGTGTGGCTGGGCTGGCGGCGCTCGAGCCGGCTGAAGAAGCTCGAGGAGCAACTCCCCCTGGCGCTGGACATCACCATCCGCGCGTTGCGCGCCGGTCACCCGGTGGTCATGGCCATGAAGCTGGCCTCGGAAGAATCGGCCGACCCGATCGGCAGCGAATTCGGCCTCATCGTCGACGAGACCAACTTCGGCCTCGAGTTCCGCGAAGCGCTGGTCAATTTCGCCCATCGCACGGGTTCGGAATACGCTCACTTCTTCGCGGTCTGCGTTTCCATCCAGAGCGAAACCGGCGGCAATCTGGCCGAAATTCTCAACAACCTCGCCACCGTGATCCGCAACATGCAGACACTGCACCTCAGGGTCAGGGCCCTGGCCGCCGAGGGCAAGATGTCGGCCCAGATCCTGACCCTGCTGCCGGTCGGCATGGTCGGCTTCCTGATGCTCACGCGGCCCGGATTCTACACTTCCAAATTTGGTGATCCGGCCTTCTGGCCGGCCGTCGGGGTGATCTTCCTGATCTTCCTGCTGGGCCAGTTCACCATCAACCGTATGGTCAATTTCAAGTACTGAGTGCCCCCATGCCGCTGTATCTTTCCCTGATCATCGATCTCGCGGCCTTCGCTTTGGTGGTGTTCGGCGTGATCATCGCCGGCCGCCGCGTGGAGGCCGATCTTTCCGTGCGGCGGCGCCTGCGCGGCGACGGCGGCGCGACGACCCGCCAGGCGGGGGCGCCCAGCGGCCTGGTCCGCAGCCAGGAATTGCGCAACCCCGTCCTGGCCTGGGTCCAGAGGACCACGTTGCAGGACCCGGCCGAGCGCACCGCCTTGCGGCGCGATCTCGCCCTGGCCGGATTCGACCATACCTCCGCACCGGCGATCTATGTCGTCACGCGCTTCTGCCTGGCGGTCGGCCTGCCGGCGGTATTCCTGTTCATCAACGCCATGCGCGTCAAGCCGATGACCGGCTTCATGCTGGTGATGATCGCCCTGGGCCTTTCTGTGGTCGGGCTCATCGCCCCGCGGGGGCTCCTCGACAATCGCGTCAACGCCCGCAAAACCTTGCTGGAAAACGAATTTCCCGACACCCTCGACCTGATGGTGGTGTGCGTCGAGTCGGGTCTGGGCCTGGAAGGGGCGATCCTGCGCGTGGGCATGGAGACCGTCGAGTCCCATCCACGCATCTCCTCCGAGTTCCAGATGGTTTCCCATGAGCTGCGCGCCGGCCGGACCCGCGCCGAGGCCCTGCGCAACATGGCCGATCGCTGTCAGTCCGAGATGCTGTCGGCCTTCGTCGCCCTCCTGATCCAGACCGACACCCTGGGCGGTTCGATCGCCCAGAGCCTGAGGATCTATTCGTCCGAGATGCGCCAGCACCGCATGCTGCGGGCCGAAGAAAAGGCCATGCGGCTGCCGGTTCTGCTCACCGTACCCCTGGTGCTGTTCATTCTGCCGGTCATCATGGCCGCCGTGCTTCTGCCGCCGGTCCTCGACGCCATGCGCACCTTCCTGCCCGCCATGGCCCACGTAGGGAAGTGATCATGAGCCCACGCCACGTACTCGCCCCACTCCTGGCCTCTGCCCTGGCGTTGGGGATGGGCGGCTGCTCGCATTTTCCGAAGCTCAATTTCGCCAGCCTGGTGAAGGTGCGGCCGGTCTCCTCGGAGAAACTGACCGCCCCCGCGCCCTTCGCGGCCGAGGATCGGCTCTACGCCAGCGCGGTGCGGGCGATCGACGAGCGTCGCTATGGCGAGGCCCTCGACGCCCTGCAAGTGGCGCGCTCGGCCCGTCCGGGCGATCCCCGGGTGCTGACCGCCATGGCCGTCGTCTACGACAAGCTCGGCCGGTTCGATCTTTCCGACCGCTACTACGACCAGGCCGAGAAGGCCGACCCCGGATCGCGGATCGTGGCCCTGGACCGCAGCTATTCGATGTTCCTGCGCAGCAATGGCAAGATCGGCGGCCCGGCCCTCGCCGCGGCCTCCGCCGTGCGCGCTCCAGCCGCCGTCAGGTCGTCCGGAACGGACCTTTACGCCCAGGCAGTCGCCGCCATCGGGCGGCATGAATACGGCGTCGCCCTGGGGACCCTGCGGGCCGCCCGGGACGCCTCCCCCAACGATGCGAGGGTGCTGACCGCGCTCGGTGTGACCTACGACCATCTCGGCCGCTTCGATCTTTCCTCCCGCTACTATGACCTGGCCGAAAAGGCCGATCCGGGATCGGCGATCGTGGCCCAGGATCGCCAGACCTCGCTGGCGCTGCAGCAGCATGGCGGTGTGGTGCGCCCCGACGATGTGATCGTCCTGGCCGCCGCGGCGCCGAGCGCGGAAGTCAAGACCGTGCGGGTCTCTCAGGCCGCTCCGGCCAGAAACGCCCGGACCGGCGATCACGGATAAGCCTTTTGGGGGGTGTTCAGTATGCGTAAGGCCATCGTGGGCGCGTCTTTGGCCCTCGTTCTGACCGCGGCGGGCAGTCCCGCGCCGGCGCTCAATCTCTTTGGCCACGGCAAGCCGCACCAAGCCGCGCCGGCCGCCGCCGCTCAGGGAAGCGACATCGCGGCCGCGGTGCGCGCCGCCCTCGACGAGCGGCGCTATGTCGACGCCTCCGACCTCCTGACCAAGGCCGAGGTCACCAACATCAAATCCGCCCAGCTCACCTGCCTCCATGGCGAGCTCTTTCTGGCCCGGGGAGATTTCGCCGACGCCCTGACCGCCTTCCGCTCCGTGGCCAATGACCCGTCCGAGCGCGCCAAGGCCCTGGAAGGCGAGGGCCTGGCCTTCTCCATGACCGGCAAGTCCGACGAAGCCCTGGCGGCGCTGAGCGAAGCGACCCGGCTCGACAAGACCCTGTGGCGAGCCTGGAACGGGCTCGGCCGCGAATACGACATGCGCCGCGACTGGAAGAAATCCCAGGCCGCCTACGCCGCCGCCCTCGCCGCCCCGGGCGGCGATGCCGCCATCGTCCTCAACAACCGCGGCTATTCGCACCTGCTGCAGCGCCAGACCACCGAGGCGGCGGCCGATTTCGTCGCCGCCCTGGCCAAGGATCCGGCCCTCACGGCGGCCCGCACCAATCTGCGTATCACCCTGGCGATCGAGGGGCAGTACGCCCGCGCCTCGGTGACGGGGGTCGGCGATGACCGCGCCGCCGTGCTCAACAATGTCGGTCTCGCCGCCGCCATCCGCGGAGACTACATCCAGGCCGACAAGCTGCTCGGCGAAGCGATCGAGGCCAAGGGCCAGTTCTACGCCCGCGCCTCGGACAATCTCGCCCTTTCCAAGGAGCTCGAGGCGCGCGCCGGAGACATCCCGCCGACGCCCGATGTCAAGCGCCGCTGAGATCACCCGCCTGGCGGTGGCGGCGCTTCTGACCGCTGTCCTGGCCTGGGCGGCGATAAGCGACGTGCGCCAGCGGCGGATTCCCAACTGGACGGTCCTGGCGGTCATCGGCCTTTTCGTCCCCTGGGCCGTGGCCCACGCCTGGACATGGGACGCCTGGGCCCTGGGGGCCGGCGCCGTCGCCCTCTTGCTGAGTTTCGGCCTCTATGCGGCTGGGCTGATCGGGGCCGGAGATTCCAAGCTCTTCGCGGCCTGCGCCCTGATGGTCGGGATTGGCGATCTCGCCTGGCTGACCCTGGCGACGGCCGTCGCCGGCGGCGTCATCGCCCTCATCAGCCTCGTCTCGCGGCCGACTAGGGCCCTGGTGATGATCAACATGCGCGCCAAGGGCGATTTCGGCCGGGGCATCCCCTACGGCGTCGCCATCGCCGCCGCCGCCACCGCTCTCGTCTGGCTGGCGGTGCTGAAGCTGCCCGTCGCCCACCTGCTCGGCCGGGCCTAGCGGTCCTCGAGGATCATTCGGGCCGCCTTCTCGGCGATCATCATGGTGGGGGAGTTGGTGTTGCCCGAGACGATCCGCGGCATGACCGAGGCGTCGGCGATGCGCAGGGCCTCGACGCCGCGCACCCGCAGCCGCTCGTCGACCACCGCCCTGGGATCGCCGGCCGGGCCCATGGCCGCCGTCCCCACCGGATGGAAGATGGTGGTTCCCAGGCGCCGAGCTTCATGCAGCAGAGCCCCGTCCGAGGTCTCCGCCGGCCTGTGCTCGGGCGGCTGCAGGTCGCGCAGCGGCGGCTGGGCGATGATCCTCCGGACCAGCCGCAGGGACTCGACGGCCACCCGCTCGTCATCTGTGGTGGCCAGGTAGTTCGGCTGGATGGCCGGGGCGGCCAGAGGATCAGGGCTGGCGGCGTGGACCCATCCGCGGCTCGTGGGACGCAGATTGGCCACGCTCACGGTGATGGCGGCATAGGGGTGCATCGGCTCGCCGAAAGTGTCGAGCGACAGGGGCTGGACGTGGAACTCGAGATTGGGCGTGGCGTAGTCCGGCGAAGAGCGGGCGAAGGCCCCCATCTGCGAGGGCGCCATCGACATCGGGCCGCGCCGCCACAAGGCGTATTCGAGGGCCATCAGAGGCCGTCTCCACAGAGAGGCGTAGAGGGTGTTGAGGGTCGCGACGCCGGCGACCCGGAAATGGGGCCGAATCTGCAAATGGTCCTGCAGGTTTTCGCCGACGCCGGGTAGGTGGCGGCGGGTCTCGACGCCGAGTTGGGCGAGCCGCGCCCCGTCGCCGAGGCCCGAAAGCTCCAGCAGCGGCGGCGTTCCCACCGCCCCGGCGGTAAGGATCACCGCCCCGCCGGCCCTGGCCTCGAAGCGCGCCGCGCCGGTGGTCCAGGCGACGCCCGCCGCCCGGCCTTCCTCGATGATGAGACCGGTGACCTGGGCGCGGGTTCTGAGCTCGAGGTTGCGGCGATGAAGGGCGGGCTTAAGGAACCCGCGCGCCGCGCTCCACCGTCGGCCGGCCTTCTGGTTGACCTGGAAGTAGCCGCTGCCGAAATTATCGCCGCCGTTGAAGTCACCCGTCGGCGGGATGCCTTCCAGGGCGGCGGCTTGTGCGAACGCGTCGAGAACCGGCCAGCGCATGCGGGGGTGCTCGATGCGCCACTCGCCTCCGGCGCGGTGCAAAGGACCCGGCGGATCGACGTGATCCTCATGAGCCATGAACAGAGGCGCGACGTCGTCCCATCCCCAGCCGGCGAGGCCCAACTGGCGCCAGCCATCGTAGTCGGCGGCCTGGCCGCGCATGTAGATCATGGCGTTGATCGCCGAGCTGCCGCCGATCACCTTGCCACGGGGATATTTCAGGGCCCGGCCGCCAAGGCCCGGAATCGGCAGGGTCGAGAAGCACCAGTCGGCCCGGGGATTGCCGATGGCGAAGAGGTAGCCGACCGGGATGTGGAACCAGATCCAGTCATCCTCGCCCCCAGCCTCGAGGACGAGGACCTTGCGCCTCGGATCGGCGGAGAGGCGATTGGCCAGGACGCAGCCGGCCGAGCCGGCCCCGACGATGATGTAGTCGAAGCTTTCGGAGGGCTTGGCGGACGCGGGCGGGCTCAGAGCCCGCCCAGCAGCTTGGCGAAGGCCAGCGGCGTGCGGTCCTCCAGATAGGGGCCGATGATCTGCATGCCGATGGGCAGGCCGGCGCGGGTGACGCCGATCGGGACGGCGGTGACCGGCAGGTTGGCGAGCGTCGCCATGCCGGGCCACGCCAGCTGGGCCGCGAAGGGGGTCACCTCGCCGTCGATGGTCAAGGACCGCTCGGCCCATTCGCCGGTGAGGTGCTCGAAGGCGACCACGCCCAGGACCGGGGCGAGGACGACATCGAAATCCTCGAAGAGGCGCCCCCATTGCCGGCGGATGGCGAGTTGGCCGTCGAGGGCGTCCATCCAGGCATGAGCCGACATCACATCAGGGCCCGGCGGCCCGGCGCGCGAGAGGGCGGTCAGCAGTATGCGGAAGTAGAGTTCGTGGGCGGCGGCGAGGTCGGGCAGCTTGTCGCTCGAACGGCCCACCGCCCCGCCGGCGCCTTCCAGGCGACGGGCGAGGCCGTCGAGGGCGGAGCGGATCTCCGCTTCCACCTTGGCCAGAGGGTGGGAGTCGATCATCAGCACCCGGTAGTCGGCCAGGGCCTCATGGCGCGGGGCAGGGAGGGCGAGGCAATAGCCGGTCGCCTCCATCGCGTCGGGACCGGCCAGGACATCGAGGGCCAACTCGAGGTCGGCGGGATCGCGGGCCAGTGGACCGACCACGCCGAGGACGATATCGCCGCCGTCGAGGCCCGGGGGCGCGTGACCGCGCTGCGGGACGAGGCCGTGGCTCGGCTTGTGGCCATAGACACCGCAAAAGCCGGCCGGCACGCGGATCGAGCCGCCGATGTCGGAGCCGAACTCGAGCGGAACCATGCCCGTGGCCAGGGCCGCCGCGCTGCCCCCCGACGAGCCGCCCGGCGAGCGGGTCAGATCGTGCGGATTATTGGTCCGGCCATAGACCGGATTGGCGCTCTGCCAGTCGGAAAGGAAGGGCGGCACGTTGGTCTTACCGAGGATCACCGCCCCGGCCGCCTTGAGCCGCGCCACCCCCACCGAGTCTGTCGCGGGAATGAAGTCCCTGGCGCTCTCCAGTCCCCAGGTGGTCGGCAGGCCGGCGACGTTGTGGGCCTCCTTGACGGTCATCGGCAGCCCCAGCAGGGGCCGCCGCTCGCCGCGGGCCAAGGCGGCGTCGGCCTGCTTTGCAGTCTCCCGGGCGCGGTCGAAGTCGCGGACAACCACGGCTTTGATCGGCGGATCCAGTCGCTCGATGTGCTCGATCGCGGTCTCGCACAGCTCGGCGGCGCTGAGCCGGCCCTGGGCCAGGGCGGCGACGAGACCGCGGGCGGTGGCGGTGGCGTAATCCTGGGCCTCGTCGCGGGCCATGGCCGGCTCCCTCAATTGGCGGCCGGGACTTCCCCTGGAGGTCCGGCGCGGGCATATCCTCTAGACCATGAAGCCGCCCCCTTCCAACGGCGTCCCGCGAGCCATGCTGCGCGGGCTGATGGGGCGCTGCCCCCGTTGCGGGAACGGAGCGCTGTTCTGGCGCTATCTGAAGATCAACCCCCTTTGTCCGGCGTGCGGCCAGGACCTGGACCGCTATCCCTCCGACGACGGTCCCGCCTATTTCACCATCCTGATCACCGGCCACATGGTGGTGATTCCCCTCCTGCTCTTTCCGGCGATCTGGAAGGCGCCGCTGATCCTGGCGATTCCGGGCACGCTCGCGCCCCTGGCGGTGTTCACCCTGCTCTTCCTGCCGAGGGTCAAGGGGGCGGTGATCGGTCTGCTGTACGCCCTCGACGTCCGCCGCGACGAGGCCCACCTGCACACCGCCGACCGGTTCGACTAGGGGCATAGGGATTGGCGGCCGCTGAGCAGACGGCCGTCGGCGGCCCAATCACCCCCCTCGCCCGCGCCCGGGCGATCCTCGGCGGATCGGCAGGCAATTTCGTCGAGTGGTACGACTGGTTCGCCTACGCCTCCTTCTCCCTCTATTTCGCCAAGGTCTTCTTTCCCGGCGGCGATCAGACCGCCCAGCTGCTGCAGACCGCAGCGGTGTTCGCGGTCGGCTTCCTGGCCCGGCCGGTGGGAGCGTGGATCATGGGCGTCTACGCCGACCGGGCCGGGCGCAAGGCCGCCTTGATCGCCTCGGTGGCCCTGATGTGCCTGGGCTCGCTGATCGTCGCCGTGGTTCCGGGCTACCGGACCATCGGGCCGGCCGCCCCGGTCATCCTCACCCTGGCCCGCCTCGTCCAAGGCCTTAGCGTCGGTGGAGAATACGGGGCCAGCGCGACCTATCTCTCGGAGATGGCCGGTCGGGGGCGCCGCGGCCTGTGGTCGTCATTCCAGTTCGTCACCCTGATCGGCGGCCAGATCGCAGCCCTGGCAGTCCTCATCGTGCTCCAGGCCACGCTCGGTAAGGGGGAGCTGGAAGCGTGGGGCTGGCGCATACCCTTCGTGATCGGGGCGCTACTGGCGGTGGTGGTGTTCTGGATCCAGAGCCAGCTTGGCGAAACCGCCTCGTTCGCGGCCGTCCAGGCCGCGCGGCCGGTGGGTTCGGTCACCTGGCGTCTGATCAAGCGCCATCCGCGTGAATGCGCGATGATCTTCGCCCTGACCGCCGGTGGTTCGCTGTCGTTCTATTGCTACACCACCTACATGCAGAAATTCCTCACCAACAGCGGCCATTTCAGCAAGGCCGCGGCGAGCGAGATCAGCGCCGCCTCCCTGGTGATCTACCTCCTCGCCCAGCCGCTCGGCGGCTGGCTGGGCGACATGCTCGGCCGCCGCGCCCTGCTGGCCGGGGCCTTCGCGGTCGGCGCCGTAATGACGTGGCCGCTGATGAGCGCCATCGCCGCCGCGCACAGCGCCGGGCTGGCGCTGGCCCTGGTGTGCGCGGCCCTCGTCATCCTCACCGGCTATTCGTCGGTGAGCGCGGTGGTCAAGGCGGAGCTCTTTCCGGCTCATGTCCGCGGCCTGGGCGTCGCCCTGCCCTACGCCCTGGCCAACGCGGTGTTCGGGGGCACCGCGGAGTACATCGCCCTGGCTTTCAAGCAGGCGGGTCACGAGGCGGCGTTCTTTGTCTACGTCAGCCTGGTCCTGGCCGGCGCCGCCGCCGTGGCTTTTTTCATGCGCGAGACCCGCACCGCCAGCCTCATCCTCGAAGACTAGAGGCCCAGCTCCCGCCGCTTGGCGCGGGTGAGTTTGGCGGCGACAAGGGCGTGGGCGCTGGCCAGCCAGCTCTTCATCTCCTCGTCATCGAGACTTTCCAGGTCGTCGAAGCGCACCCACCTGGCGCGGGCGAGATAGGGGGCCGGCCGGGCCCGCCCCGATTCGGTCAGGGCCTCGAAGGCGATGTCGCTGGCCTTGAACGACACCCCGCCGTGCACCCCGCCGACCGCGAAAATCCGCTCACCGACCTTGTAGACGTGATCGTCGCCCCACTGGACAACCATGGTGACCCCAGGAAGCGCCCGGCAGGCGGTGTCGAAGGCCCTGGGCGTCAAGCCGCCACGCCCGTCCCGATCGGACAGACGACGCCGGTGCCGTCGACCCCGCAATAGCCGCCCGGGTTCTTGGCCAAGTACTGCTGGTGGTAGTCCTCGGCGAAGTAGAACGGCCCGGCCTCCGCGATCTCGGTGGTGATCGGGCCGCGCCCGGCCGCGTTCAGGGCCTGCTGATAGACCTCCAGGGAGGCGCGGGCCGCCGCCGCCTGCTCCGGCGAGGCCGTGAAGATGGCCGAGCGGTACTGGCTGCCGACGTCATTTCCCTGGCGCATGCCCTGGGTGGGATCATGGCCCTCCCAGAAGGGCTTGAGCAGGGCCTCGTAGCTGACCAGGGCCGGATCGAAAACCACCCGCACGGTCTCGGTGTGGCCGGTGCGGCCGCTGCACGTCTCCTGGTAGGTGGGATTGGGCGTCGTCCCGCCCATGTAGCCGACCGCGGTCACCCACACGCCCGGGACCTGCCAGAAGCGCCGCTCGACGCCCCAAAAGCAGCCCATTGCGAAGTGGGCGATCTCGAGGCCCTCGGGATAAGGGCTGTGCAGGGGGCGGCCGTTGACGAAGGAGACCTCGGCGGTCGGGATTGGGTCCGGCCGACCGGCGAGGGCCTCACGGGGATTGAGGGTCGCCGAGATCTTGTCGAATAGCGACATGGTAACGCCTCCTGAGGAGAAACCGCGAATGGCTAGATAGGCCCGCCGGCCGCCAAACGCCATGACCCCGCAAGCGAGGGCCGCCTCGCTTGTGGCCGCCCGGCCGATGCGTATATTGCCCGCCTTCCGCGCGGGCCCCTCCAGGGCGCCCCACGCCGGGGGTGAGGTGGCCGAGTGGTTGAAGGCGCACGCTTGGAAAGCGTGTTTACGGGAAACCGTAACGAGGGTTCGAATCCCTCTCTCACCGCCAGCCATCGTTGATTTTAATGGCGTTTTTGACCGTTTTCCGTTCTCCCACAAAGCTACCTGCGATTGGTGTGCCCACCGCGCCGAGGTCCGGATTGAATGATTTTGGGGCGCTACGGCCTGAAATTGAGAAAGACCGGGGGTGAGGTGGGGGCGCCCCAAGATCGCGCCGCTTTCGCATTGCGCGGGCGACCTCTCCGACACGCGCAGCGTTTTAAAAATTTGGCCGGGGCTTTGCACCTCAGCATCGTATAGGCTCGCCACAGGCCGAGGGTGACGGGAGTCACCTTGCCGACGCCGCTTCGTCCGAACCAGCGCAAGGGAGGATCCCCCGTGTCCAAGACCCTGATCGGCGCATACCCCTCCGGCTACACCTACAACTATCTGGGCGCGGGCTCGGCCACGTTAATGATCACCAGTGCGGCTTCGATCGGTGGCTTTGGTCTTGTGGCCTCGAAGCTGACTTCGGCAATCAACGCCGGTCGGATCATCGCCACGACCGCCGGCGACTCCGGGGCCACGCTGTCCGCGGTCGGTTACGCCTCGAATTCCGGCACGATCGCGGGCGCCGTCGGGGGGGCGGGCGCCAATGGCTCTGGTGGTCCCGGGGGCGCCGGCGGAGCGGGTCTGGTCATGACCGGGAGCGCCTCCCTGCACAATACCGGCCAAATTGACGGGGCCGCCGGCGGCCTGGGCGGCGTGGCCCCTTTTGCAGGCGGGCAGGGCGGAGGTGGCGGCGCCGGGGGCGCCATATCCAATGGAAGCGCCACCAACGATGGCGTGATCGCGGGCGGCGCCGGCGGACCGGGCGGCATGGGCAACTATGCCGGCTCGGGTGGGGCCGGCGGGAGCGGACTGACGATAACCACCGGTGACGCCGTCAATACCAAGACGATCATCGGCGGCGCCGGCGGAAACGGCGAGTACGGCCACCACTCGGCGGGTACGGGCGGCGCGGGCGGCGGCGGCCTGGCGATCACCAACGGCTCGGTTGTCAACAGCGGCACGATCGGCGGCGGCGCCGGGGGCGCGGCCGGCGATTCGGGTCTGGTCACCGGCAATTTCAGGGGCGGCGCCGGCGGAATCGGCGTTTCCGTCACCGACGGCGATATCGACAACACCCAGTCGATCTACGGCGGCCACGGCGGCGCCGGCGGTTATGATTACATTGTCCTCGGCACCGGCGGTGACGGCGGTGGCGGCGTGGCGCTGGCAAACGGCAGCCTTACCAATGGCGGGAACATCGTCGGCGGCGACGCGGGCCTGGGCGCCGGCCAGAGCGGGGTCGATGCCGGCGAGAGCCGAGGCGGGGCAGGCGCCACCCTGAGCGACGGCGCGGTCTTCTACAATTCGGGCCTGGTCGCCGGCGGGAGGGGCGGCTACGGCGGCGGCCCTCGCATCAGTGCTGAGGGAACGGGCCGGACCGGCGGGACCGGCGGCGCGGGGGTCACCGGGGCCACCGGCGTGAACGTCAACGAAGGCCAGATCATTGGCGGCGCCGGGGGTCAAGGCGGCTACGGCTATGTCCATCCGGGCCAGGGCGGCGCGGGAGGCGAAGGCCTGGGGATGGTTGGCGGCAGCCTCACCAATGGCGGCACGATTACCGGCGGCGCCGGCGGGATCAGCAATACAGGTCCAAATTTCCCGAGCGCCGGCGGGGCTGGCGGCAACGGTATCTCCGCCGGCGGCGGGGAGATCACCAACAGCGGCCACGTCGCCGGCGGCGTCGGTGGGACGGCCCAATCCGGAGAGGTCTCCGGCAATGGCGGCACGGGCGGAAACGGGATTTCGCTCTCCACCGGCAGTCTGATCAACAACGGAACCGTCACCGGCGGCGCGGGTGGCCTCACTGACAGGGGCCAATACATCTCCGGCGTAGGTGGCGAGGGCGGCGTCGGGGCGGCGATTGCCGATGGGGGCGTCAACAACACCGGCCTGATTGCGGGCGGCGCCGGCGGAGCCTCCATTGGCGCAACCGCCGGGGCCGGCGGGGCCGGCGGGGCCGGCGGGGCAGCGATTCTTCTGTCTGGCGGCATCCTCAAGAACAGCGGTTCCGTCAACGGGGGGGCCGGCGGGGCCGGCGGCCATGGTGCGTTCTCTTCTGGACCCACCGGAAGGCAGGGCCATGGCGTCGACGTCATCGCCGGCGGCAATGTCGTCAACCAGACCGGCGGTGTGATCGGCGGCTATTACGGCATCCTCGACACCGGGGCGGGCGGCGCGACGATCGACAATTACGGGACGATCCAGGGCTCGACGACATCGGTGAAGTTCGTCTCGGCCAGCGACACCCTCATCGTCGAAAATGGCGCGTCTTTCAGTGGCGCGGTGGCCGGCGGCGGCGGCGAGCTCGATCTGGGTCCAGCCACGGGCGTGATCAACGGCCTGGGCGGCGCCGGAACCTTGAGCGGCGGAGCGTCGGGCAATTTCTCCGGCTTCGGGGCCTATGACTTCCTCTCTGGCGGCCACTGGACGATCGCCGGCGGGGGCGTCGCTTCGTCCAGCCAGACGATGACCGTCGATGCCGGCGCGACCGTCACGGTCAGCGGGGCGGGCCTCACCTTGAACTCCGGCCTCACCGACGCCGGCGTGGTCAACGTCGACGGAGCCGGCGGCTCCTCATTCGTCGGAATCTATTTCGCCAGCAGCGGCTCGCTCACTGGCGGTGGCCTGCTGAGCCTCAACAGCACCGGCTATATCGGCATCGGGACGGGGATGGAGCTCGACAACCTCGACACCATCGAGGGCGGCGGCTTCGTCAAGGGTCCGGGCGTACTGGTCAATGAGTCCGGCGGCGTGATCAACGCCAACTTCGGCCGCATGGTTCTCAACACCGGCAATACGGTCACCAACGACGGACTGGTGGAGAGCACTTCCAGCGGCCTGCTGCTGGTGCGCAACACCACCGTCGACAGCACCGGCGGCGGCGTGGTGACCGACGGGCGGCGCATGCAGCTCGACAACTCCACCCTCCATGGAACCACCTTCGGGGTCGGCAAGGGGGCAATCCTGCAGTCGATCCTGCACTCGGCCACCATCAACATGATGGGCGGCACGGTGCTGAACTCCGGCACGATCATCGGGGGGACCAATGGCGGCCTGACGATCAACGGCGATGTCGCCAACCTCGGCCTGGTGGAAGAGATCAACGGCGGTCTCACCGTCAACGGCGCCGTCAGCGGGGCCGGGACGACCCGGATCTTCGGCAAGGGTCTTCTCGACGTCGAAGGGACGCTCAGCGAGAACGTCAACTTCGCCGCCGCGAGCACCGGCCAGCTGGCCCTGGGCGACACCGCCGGCTTCACCGGCAAGGTGTTCGGCTTCTCCAAGACCGGCAAGACCTCGCTCGACCTGAAGGACGTCACCTTCGACGCCGGTGACACGACCAGTTATTCCGGCACGGCGGCGGGCGGCACCTTGTCGATCCTGAACAGCTCCAGCGTGGTCGTCGCCACGATCAAGTTCTCCGGCGATTACCGGAGCAGCGCCTGGGTGCTCTCCGCCGACAGCGGCACGGGGACGGTCGTCACCGATCCGACCGCGACCAAGACCAGCTCCCTGGTCTCGGCCATGGCCAGCTTCGGGATTGCCGGCGGTGGCCAAGCCGTCGCCTCGAGCGGACCGCAGACGACGCCCCAGCACTTCCTGGCCCAAGGGCACGGCTGATCAGGACCGTCTCGCCTGTTCCCTAGGCGCGAAGTCGGCCCGTCGAACCTGGATCGCCTCCCGCCCCTTCACCGGCGGCGCATCGAAGTCGCAACGCCACCACCACTCCCGGTCGGCCACCCAGGCGCGCTCGACCTCTTTCTGGCCATCGAAGGGGTGGGCCGCCGGCCGGCCGCATGCAAGGCCAGGTAGGTGTCGCCAGGGGCGGCGGCGGGCGTCCGATCCTTGGCGTTGTCCTCATAGGCGGGGGCGGCGATCCCGGCGCCGACGTCAAAGTCCCGTATTCGCCACGGTCAAGCATCGCCACCTCCGTTTCCGCGGAAGGTCTGCCAGAATCGCGGCCGGGCGATTTGTCCAGCCTTGGACGCCCTATTCACGTGCGCGCGTGGCGCTCTTCTTCAGCCTCCGCCTGGGTGAGAGGGGCTCGGGCAACGTGGCCGGATCGACCTCGAATTTCCCCTCCGCGCCTACCGGCCGTTTCAGCACGGTTCCCGGCCGTGCCACGGCCGCCTCGATGGCGGCCTTGTCATTGGCGAGGCCGGCCTGGCCGTCGGCGAACAGATTCTGATGTACGCCCCAGGCGCGTAGGGCCGCCGGCTGGTTCGGGACCGCGACCACGGTGTCGTAGAAGCCGAGCCGGGCCTGGAAGACCTTGAGGCGAGAGGTCCTGGCCACGCCTATTTGGCGTGGTGATCGCCGCGATCGCCCTGGCCGGGGCCGGCGTCATGCTCTGCCTTGTGGCGGCGGTCGGCGGCCAGCGACTTGCCGACGTCGACTTCCTTGGCGAACCGGCCATCTTCCTGGCGGCGGACATAGCGCTTGTCGCCCTTGTGCGGCTGGATGAGTTCGCGCTTGGACATGGGAATACCTCCTGCATGGCTGAATCCGCGCGGTCGCGGGCGGTTCCAGGCTGAGCCGGAGAGCCCGGAGGAGCCGAATAGCCATCGTCAAGGGCGTGCGAAGACCCTACCCATGGCTTAAGAGAAATGTCACAAGCCGACACGTCGCCGGGGGGCGACGCCGGTGAAGCGTTTCGGAGGCGTCTGTAAGTGTTCATTGGTGAGATTCTCGTCGCCCTCGGGTTGGTGACGGAGCAGGACGTCGCCGCGGCGCTCAAGCTCAATGGCGGCAAGCGGGGCGGCATCGGCCGCCACCTGGTTGAAGCGGGCAAGCTGACGCCGGAGGATCTGGACAAAGTCATCGCCGGGGCGCCGGTGGCGCCGGCCCACCAGGCGGACTCCGGTGTTTCTTCAAACTCCCTGCTCAATCTGCTGACCAAGCTCGTCTATGTCGCTGATGTCGAGACGCCCTCGGAAATCGCCGAACTCCTGAAGTTGCCGTTGCAAATCGTCCTCGAGGTCGTCGAGGACGCCGAGGATCGGACGCTTCTGACCAGCATGGGCTCGGCGGTGCGCGCCGACATCGGCTCGGAGCGGCGCTACGCCCTGACCAAGGTCGGCGTGGAGTGGGCCCACGCGGCCATGCGGCGCAGCGAATACGTCGGACCCGCGCCGGTGCCCCTGGCGGCCTACCGCGAACAGATCGGCCGCCAACGCCTGGCCAACACCCGGATCGACCAGCGCGCCATCGAAGAGGCCCTGGCCGACATGGTGACCGCCGATGAGCTGCGGCTGAAGCTTGGGCCGGCGATCAATTCCAGCCGCTCGATGCTGCTCTACGGTCCGCCCGGCAACGGCAAGACCTCGATCGCCGAGCGCATCGGAAAGCTGTTCTCGGGCATCGTCTATGTGCCCTATTGCTTCGAGGTCGATGGGCAAATCGTCAAGGTCTTCGATCCGGGCGTGCATGAGCCGATCCCACACCTGTTCGCCATGGCCGGCACCGATCCCTTGGCCGTGCACCGCGAGCGCTTCGATCCGCGCTGGGTGGCGTGCCGGCGGCCATTCATCAGCGTCGGCGGTGAACTGACCATCGAGATGCTCGATCTTGGCTTCAACGCCGAGGCCAAGTTCTACGAGGCGCCGATGCACATCAAGGCGCTCGGCGGGGTGTGTCTGATCGACGACTTCGGCCGCCAGCTGGTGACGCCCAAGGCCCTCCTCAACCGTTGGATCGTGCCCCTCGAGGGCGGCCATGACCGACTGAAGCTTCACTCGGGCAAGAGTTTCGTCCTGCCCTTCGACGAACTGGTGATCTTCGCCACCAACCTGGCGCCCAAGGATCTGATGGACGCCGCCTTCCTGCGCCGCATTCCCTACAAGGTCGAGGCCCCGGCCCCCAGCGTGGACACCTACCGGGAGATCTTCCGTCGGGCCGCAGAGGCGGCAGGCGTCAAGCTCGAAAAACGGATCGTCGACGAGGTGATCGCCGAGATCAGCGAGCGCAACGGCTTTCCGTTGGCCAATTACCAGCCCAGGTTCATCATCGACCAGATCCGCGCCGCCGGGAGATTCCTCGACGCGCCGCCGAATTTCGACAAAAAGTACGTCGAGATGGCCCTAAGCAACCTGCACACCAAGGATACGCCCGGCTACGGCGAGGGTCCCAAGGCGGTGCGCGGCAAACAGGCCGCCTGAAGCCTTCAGGCCGATTCGACCATCACCACTTCGGCGTCTTCCACGGCTGAGATCTCCACCTCGGCGAGGCCGGTGATCGCCGCCCCGTCGCGGGCCTCGATGCGCACGCCGCCGACATCGAGCGCGCCCTCCGCCGGAACAAGATAGGCGTGGCGGCGCGGGTCGAGCGGGAGGGTGAGCCGTTCGCCGGCCTTCAGGCTCGCGCCCATCACCCTGGCGTCGGCCCGGATCGGCAGGGCCCCTTCGTCGCCCAATCCGCTGGCCAGGGTGACGAACCGGCCCGAGCGGTCGCCCCTTGGGAAGGGCCGAGCGCCCCATGACGGCGCGCCGCCGCGGCGGGTCGGCTGGACCCAGATCTGGAACAGCCGGGTCGCCCCGTCCTCGAGATTGTATTCGGAATGGGTGACGCCGTCGCCGGCCGACATCACCTGCACGTCACCCGGTCCGGTGCGGCCAAGGTTGCCCAGCGAGTCGCGATGGGTGATCGCCCCCTCTCGCACATAGGTGATGATCTCCATGTCGGCGTGGGAGTGCGGCGGGAAACCGGTCTTGGAGGCGATCTCGTCGTCGTTCCAGACGCGCAGCGCGCCCCAACCCATCCGCCCCGGGTCATGGTAGCCGGCGAAGGAAAAGTGATGCCTGGCCTTGAGCCAGCCGTGGTCCGCACCACCGAGGCTCGCGAACGGCCTGCGTTCAATCATTTGTCTTTGACTCCAAAATCGGCCGGCGCGAATAGCCCGACCGTTCGGCCATCAAGATGGGGATCGCTCCTGGGGAGAGGCAATAGCCGGCACCTTGGGCTCCAGCCTGTCCAGCATGCAGCCGTCATAGTTGTCGACAGTTGTGGTGTTGTAGGTGGTCCGGAGCCAGGCTGAAACCTTGGAGCTGCAGGTGGCGGCCAGGGAACCCGTCGGCAGAGTCTGGCCCATCTTCGACTGACCGATTGTCCATTCGGCCCGATAGAGCGTGGCGTAGAAGTCGATTATCTGGCTGGAGCGCCGGCCGGGCGGACCACTGGGAAAGGGCCAAAATCCCTCCTCCACCACGGTCACAGGCGATCTCACTCCCATCTGATGAAGACGCGCAAGGAAGGCTCCGTCGCGTTCCTTATACGAGTCCAATGCCCTCAGAAGACTGTGAGGATGCGCCGTCTTAACCGCGGCCTCGGCGCACAAAAGGGCGGTGCCACAGAGCAAAATCGGACTCAAACGGGTACGGCGACTTTGCGACGCGTCAATCTTTGCCAGTAGGCGGCTTACATCGGAAACCCCGATGGCGACGGCGATGGCCAATAAGGGGACAACCGGAATCGCGTATTGAAAAAGCTTGGTCCTGGATAGGGTCAACACGACCAACAGAGCGACGCAGCTCGCCAGGCAGAGCACGACCAAGTCTCGCCGCCTTCCGTAGGCGCCCAGCAGAGGTGCAAACGCGAGGGGCGATAGAAGCAGCCCCGCGCCGAAGCCCTGGGAGAGGGCGACGATATAGAATTGGGGGGCCTCGACATGACCTTCGTTTGCCGTCAAGAAACGGCCGCCCAGCTCGCCATTGACCACTGCCGTCAGATAGCCGGGATCATAGGCCTCCCGGCTGAGGTAATATCCAAGGGGAAGCAGGACGACGAACAGACCGCACGCCCAGGTGCGCCAGTCACCGACCAAAGCTCGCAGCCGCCGAAAGTCGGAAACCAGGATGATGGCGCAGCCCGGCAGGGGAAGAGTGCCTGCGATTCCTTTGGTCAGCACTGCTCCCGCGATGCACAGAGCCGCGGCGAATAGCCAGTTCGGCCTCACCGGATTGTCCGCCACCCGCCAAAAGCTAAGCACGTAGCCGACGATGAACAGGGATTCCAGACCGTCGTAATCGCCGGTCAGGACGCCGTGAACGCCGACGTAAAGTGCGGACGTGAGAAGGAGGCCATTGCCGATGGCGGCAGCGATAGGGTCTTTCAGCGATAGCCTCAGGGCAGCCCAGACTAAGCCGCAAGTCGCAAGGGCGGCGAGGATGCTGGGCAAGCGAATGGCCCACAAGGCAGGCAGGCCGGCCTTCAGAAAGCCGGCCATCATCCAGATCAGCAGAGGCGGTTTGGTGTTCCAATGGTCGACGAATCCGAAATAAACGGGCGCAAGCCAGCGCCCATCCATCGCCGCGCCGAGCGCGTTATTGGCGTTGCGGCTCTCGTCCCAATACTGCAGCGGTAGAACATCGGATTCGTAGATCAACAGGGCGCACAGCAGCAGAAAGCCCACGACCGCGATGAGGTCTGGCAATCCGAGCCGCCAGTCGGATCGCAGCGGCGCCAGGAGCCAGGATCGTTGAGCCGTCACCGTCACTGGCGGTGTCATCGCGGAAGACTTGCGCAAGCCTCTAGCCGGCTGGGCGACCAACCCGTGGCTGGGCACGATGCCTCGCAAGCCGTTCTCGCGCATGTTACGACCAATTCGACCGACACCTTTCCTATGGGTTCCCGGGCTCCGAAGAGTCGATCGAATGACCAACCGTCACGTCTACAGCAACCGGTTCTTCGATTACATCAATCAAGGCTCGGCGCGTTCGGCGAGACGCATCGCCCCACTGCTTGTCGACATGACCGGCGCGCGGACGGTGGTCGACATAGGCTGTGGGGCCGGGGCGTGGCTGCAGGTTTGGGCCGACCAGGGCCTCGACGACTGGTTTGGCGTCGACGGCGACTATGTCGAAGATGGCGACCTGCTGATTCCCCGCTCTCGGATCCATAAGTGCGATCTGTCGCGGCCGTTTTCGTTGGGTCGAAGGTTCGATCTCGTCTGCAGTTTCGAGGTGGCGGAACACATCGCCGCGGCCTATGCCGACCAATTCATCGACAACCTTGTCGATCATGGCGACGTGGTGGCGTTCTCGGCCGCGACGCCGGGACAAGGTGGCGAGTTTCACGTCAACGAACAGCCATACGGCTATTGGCGCAAGAAGTTCGCCTCGCGGGGCTTCGATTGCTTCGACGCCATCCGACCGAAGATCGCGGCGGATGATCGGATCGAGCCCTGGTATCGCTACAACGTCCTTCTCTTCGCGAACGCCGGCGGCGCGGCGCGGCTCTCCGCGGCGTCGCGTGAGGCCATTGTCGAGCCTGCCGTCCCTGTCGCGGACCGATCGCCCCTGGCTTGGCAACTGCGCCGAGCGGTGCTTGGCCGACTGCCGGTCCCGGTGGTCAATGGCCTGGCGATGCTCCACCACCGGATCACCCTGGCGACGAAAAGGTGAGCGCGGGGCCCGCCACCTGGTTGCGACTCTACGGCGTGCTGCTGGCTTCGGCGGTCTTCGCCGCCGCCGGGCAGGTCCTGTTCAAGCTTGGGGCGGCAGATCGCACCTCGCTGCGCGACTTCATCAACCTGCAACTCGCCGGCGGCGGGGCGCTGTATTTCCTGGGCGCCGTCCTTTGGATCGCGGCCCTGTCGAAGGCGCCGTTGAGCGTCGCCTATCCGTTCACGGCGCTCACCTTTGTTCTGGTCTACCTGGCCTCGGTGTTCCTGCTCGGCGAGCGGCCGCCAATCGGCGCGATCGCCGGCGTCATCATTGTGCTCTGCGGCCTAGGCCTGATCTTCCGTTCGATCTAACGGCGCGGAGCGCGGGTCAGCTTCACCCCTTCGCCTGACCCCCACCCGTCGCTTCACCACATAGAGCGGACGGCCTTTAACCTCCGCATGGATGCGGCCGACATAGACGCCGATGACTCCGGTGACCAGCATGTTGATACCGCTCAGGAACGAGACGACGATGATTGTCGAGGCCCAGCCGCGCACCAGTCGGCCGTTGCCGCTCACCACCTCGAAGAGCGCATAGACCCCGACCAGGAAGGCCAGGGCGGACACCGCCGCGCCGCTCCACAGGACTATGCGCAAGGGCGCGTCGGAAAACCCGACGACCCCGTTGGCCGCCAGGCGGAGCATCTTCGGCAGCGGATATTTCGTCTGGCCGGCGGCGCGGGCGGGGCGGGCGAAGGGCACGGTCGCTTGGCGAAAGCCGAGCCAGCCGAACATGCCGCGGACATAGCGGTCGCGCTCGGGCATGGCCAGGAAGGCGTCGAGCGCGCGCCGGTCGACCAGGCGGAAGTCGCCGACGTCGGGCGGGATGTCGACCGAGGCCAGGCGCCGCAGGCCGGCGTAATAGAGACCAGCTGTCCACCTTTTGAAGGCGGTATCCCCATCGCGCGTGAGGCGCTGGGCGTGGACGATATGGAAGCCCTCTTTCCACTTGGCGATCATTTGCAGAGCCACTTCGGGCGGGTCCTGGAGGTCGGCGTCCATGACGATAACCGCCTCGCCGGCCGCCGCTTCCATGCCGGCGGTGATCGCCGCCTGATGGCCGAAATTGCGCGACAGTTCGATCAGCCGGAAGCGGCGGTCCGCGAGCGCCAATCGCTCCAGGATCGCGGACGACCGATCGGTGCTGCCGTCGTCGACGAATACGGCTTCGGCCGGTCCGTCTAGGGAGGCCATGAGGGCGTCGATGCGCTGGATGAGAATCGGGAGCACCGCCTCCTCATTGAGCACCGGAACCACCAGACTGTAGCGCGTCGGGCCGCTCATGCGCCGGCGACCAAGGCGCGCTGGTCCTCGCGGCCCATGGCGACGACGAACGGCGTCTCGGCCTGCAGGCGCGTGAAGGCCGCCTTGCTGTCCAGGCCGCGCCAGCGGGCGGCGATCAGGGATTGGGCCACCGCCCCGCCGAGCGTGCCGCCGGGCCCCAGGACGATCAGGCAATCGGGGGCGAATTCGCGCACGCTGACCTGGATGGCGGTGGTGAAGTCGTAGGGCGCGGTGACCTGATGGCCGAAGGTGTAGTCGAACAATGCCGCCGGTTCGGCGGCCGGGCGCCAGATGAAGCCGCGGCCGTCGATCATCGGGATCCGTGGGCTGCGGAACCAGGCGACATCGAGGCTCGCCCTCGCGCGCTCGGCGATCGGAGCCTGAAGGGGCGTGTGAAAGGCGGCGTGGTTGTGCAGGGTGATGGGAAAGACGCCCGGGCCGCGCGGGCCCCGGGCCAACAGGGCTTCGATCCCCGCGGCGTTTCCCGCCAAGACGATCATCCCGCCAAGCTCGATGGAGACATAGAGTTCGCGGCCGTCCACGCCATGGACGTCGGCGATCAGCGCCAGGAGCGCCTCGCGGCGGCCGGGGATGGGCCGCCAGTCGTCGTCGACCAGGCTGTGAACCACCTGCCCGCCGATCAGGGCCTCGTGCATGTAGCCGCCCATGGTGTTGACCACCGTCAGGGCGTCGGCGTGGGAAAGCGCCCCGCCGCAGGCCAGCGCCGTGTACCAGCCCATGGAATTGCCGGTGACCGCCACCACCTCCACGGCGTCCCCGTCTAGGCTAAGGAAATCGGCCAGGGAGCAGGCGAAGATCAGTGGCGAGGCGTTGTCGCCGCGGGTCATGGTTTCGGCATCGAAACTCGTCGCCCCGTCGAGTTCGCTCAGGGTCGGCTGACCGAGGCCGGCGCGAAAGGCGTCCATCGGTCCGATCATCGAGGCCTGGCCGTGGCGGCCGAGATAGCCCAGCTCGGCCTTGTTGTAGGTTCCCCGTCCCGGGCAGACGACGACGGCGGTGCGGCGCGCCTTGGACACCTTCATGCCCTCGTGCGGGGGCGGGCCGCGGCCAGGGCGGCGGCGACGATGCTGTCGCGGCTGGGCAGGGTCACGGTGGCGGCGCGGCCCAGGGCAATGAAGCTGTCTTCGGCGGCGATGCGGCTCACCGCCAGGGCCGGGGCGTGCTCGGCCATGAGCGCCATCAGGCCCTCGCTCGGCGAGCCGGTGATCCGGCACTCATCGACGATGAGCACCCGCCGGCAGGGGCCGATCGCAGCCACGATCGCGGCCGGATCGAGCGGGGCCAGCCAGCGCAGGTCGATGACCCGCGCCGCCAGACCATGCTCTTCGCCGAGGACCTTCTGCGCCTGGCGCGAGAGGTAGCAGCCGTTGCCGTAGGTGACGATGGCGAGGTCGCTCCCCTCGCCGTGGCGCCCGACCGCGCCCAGCGGGCAGGGGGGTTCCTCGCCGGGCGGCGGATAGGGGCTGGTCCATAGGCCGTCATCGGGGGCGTGCAGGTCGCGGGTCATGTAAAGCGCGATCGGTTCGAGGAAGACCACCACCCGTTGCTCCTCGCGCATAAGGCGCGCCGCTTCGCGCAGCATGGCCACCGCGTCGGCCCCGTTGCTCGGGCAGGCGATGATCAGACCCGGAATGTCGCGCAGCACGGCGATGGAATTGTCGTTGTGGAAATGGCCGCCGAAACCCTTCTGATAGCCGAGGCCGGCG
>DASXIE010000041.1:0-4176 GCA_036498165.1 Caulobacteraceae bacterium | reverse complement strand
GGAGTTCCGCCTGGCCTCGCGGGACGGGCCCTCGCCGATCAAGTGGCTGGCCGGCTTCATCTATTTCTACGCCAACAACTATGAGAACTTCGGCTACAGCGACACCGGCTTCAACGACACCTTCCTCTTCCCCGGCGCGCTGGATGAATTCACCTTCCTGAGCCACGGGGTCACCAAGACCAAGTCGTGGGCGCCCTTCGGTCAGGTCGACATCGATCTGGGCAAGACCGGGCTCGGCATTCCGCTGACGATCACCGGCGGGCTGCGCTACACCCACGACGAGAAGTACGGCTTCAACTTTCTCGACTTCCAGCTGCCGCTCCTATGCGGCGGGTCGTGCGGGATCACCCAGGGCCCCTTCGCACAAAGCTGGGGCCAGGTGACCGGCAAGTTCGGCCTCAACTACAAGGTCAGCGACCGTTTGATGGTCTACGGCTCGATCTCCCGGGGGTACCTGTCGGGCGGCAACATCATCGGCCTGGCTCATGTCTATGGGCCCGAGACTCTGTGGTCCGGCGAGGCCGGCTTCAAGTCGCGCTTCCTCGACGACCGGGCGCAGCTGGACGTGGCCGGCTACCGCGAGGCGATCTCTGGCCTGCAAGTATTCGTCCAGAGCAACACCCAGTCAGGGATCAACAACGTCAACGGCACGACGTTCGTCAACGGCGTCGAGACCGAACTGACAGTGGTCCCCATGGAGTTCCTGCGCTTCAACGCCGCGGTGACCTTCACCGACGCCCACTATGGCCGCTACATCACCACCGACACCCGCTTCGGCGGTCCGGGGCCGGGCTGCGATCCGGTGACCAAGCTGTGCAACTTCCAGGGTCACGAGCTCAACCAGACCCCGCCCTACACCGTCGATCTCGGGGCCGAATACACTTTCCACACCGGCTTCGGCACGATCACGCCCAGGGTCGACACCTTCTTCTCCGGTCGGGTCCAGTTCCTGCCCGACAACATCCCGACCTCCACCCAGAAGGCCTACCACGAGACCGACCTGCACCTGACCTGGGTGAGTCTCAACGGGCGCTACAAGCTGGAAGGCTTCGTGAAGAACCTGGAGAACGCCGACGTGATCTCCAACGACGGCTTGCAGGGGATCAACCTTGGCCAGCAGGTCATCGAGCCGGACAACTTCGTCTACTATCCGCCCCGGACCTACGGGGTGCGCCTGACGGTCAATTTCGGCGGCTGAGATGACCTCGTGGAAGCTGGAGAGCCTCTACCACACGGTGGTCAACGTGAAGGATCTCGACGAGTCGGTGGCCTTCTATCGCCTGCTCGGCTTCGAGGTGCTCAACGACCGCCGCAAGGTCGACTGGCCCGACTTTGTGGCCACGATCTTCGGCATGAAGCGGGCCAAGGGCCGCGGCGTGCTGATGGTGCTGCCGGCGGATCCCCACGGGCCGATGATCGATCTGATCGACTGGCTAGAGCCGAAGGCGGAGTTCCCCACTCCGGCCGAGGCGTCCGACACGGTCCCGCGGATCATCGCCTTCCGCACCCGGGGCGTGCACGCCGCCCACGCCGAGCTTTCGGCCAAGGGGGTGAAGTTCTGCCGCGACGTCTTCGTCCCGGACGAGGATCTCGGCCTCGTCGGCTCCTGCTGCTGCTACGATCCCAACGGCAACCTCATCGAGCTCATCGAGCTGCAGCCGGGCGTGCGCCACTCCAAGGCCAATGAAGCCTTGCTGAAGCAGGGCTGACTGGCGTGGTTTCGGTTTCCATGACGCCTGAGGAAATGACGGCCCTGGCGGGATCGGTCAGCAACTGGGGCCGCTGGGGGGCCGACGACGAACGCGGAACCCTCAACCACTTGACCCCGGACCATGCTCGCGCCGCCGCCGCCCTGGTCGCCAGCGGCCGGACAGTGAGTCTGTCGCGCGACTTTCCGGTCGCCCCGGGGCCGGAGAACCCGTGGCCGGCGCAACACCACATGGTCATCGCCGGCGATGATCCGTGCATCCCCCAGGTCCCCGGCCTGGAGGTCTCCACCGACTACATCGGCATCGCCTTCCACGGCATGGCGTCGAGCCATCTGGACGCCCTGTGCCACGTCTTCCAGGGCGGCAAGATGTACAACGACCGCCCGGCGGCGGCGGTGAAGAGCACCGGGGCGCGCGTCAATACCGTCATGACCCTGAAGGACGGCCTAGCCGGCCGCGGCGTCCTGCTCGATGTTCCCCGGGCGCTGGATTGCGCCTTCGTCGATCCGGACCATTGCATCACCATCGGCGAGCTCGAGACGACCGAGGCGGCGCAGGGGGTGAGGGTGGGGACCGGTGACATCGTCCTTGTCCGCACCGGCCGCGATGCGCGCCGCCAGAGCATGGACGATCAGAGAGTCGCCGGCCTCGATCCGGCGGTCGCCGCCTGGCTGCACCGCCGCGAAGTCTCGGTGCTCGGAGGCGACGGCGTCCACGATCCCATTCCGCCCGGCGCGATCGCCCCCGACTGGCCCATGCCCATCCACATGATCGGCCTGGTATCCATGGGTCTGCACCTGCTGGACAATCTCAGCCTCGAAGACGTGGCCGAGGTCTGCGCGGCCGAACGCCGCTGGGCCTTTCTGCTCACCCTCGCCCCGTTGCGCATCCAGGGCGGCACCGGCTCGCCCCTCAACCCCATCGCCATGTTCTGATTTCCGCCCGCGCCGGGACCGTCGCCCTTGCGCCAAAACATAACAAGCGTTATGGATCGTTGCGAGTGAGGAAACGCTCATGAAGTTCGACATTTTCTGCGAAATCCAGCGCGCCTTCCCCTGGCGCGGGGCCGACGAGGCCAGCCTCTTTAGCGAAATCCTCGCCCAGGCCAGGGCCTGCGACGAGGCCGGCTTCGAGATCTGGTGGCAGGTGGAGCACCACGGCGCGCCGCAGTTCAGCTACAGCGCCGCCCCGGAGGTGGTCCTGACCGCCATCGCCATGGCGACGCAGCGTCTGCGCGTCGGCCACGCCGGCGTCCTCGCCCCCTTCAAGATCAATCATCCCCTCAAGGCGGCCGAGCGCGGGGCGACGCTTGACATCCTCTCCAACGGCCGATTCGAACTCGGCCTCGCCAAATCCGGCGGGAAGGAGTGGGAGACCTTCGGGGTCGATCCCAAGACCGCCCGAGACGAGGTCCGCGAGGCCATGCACATGATCCCGCGGATGTGGACGCAGGACGAATTCTCGTGGAAGAGCGAGCTCATCGAGGTGCCGGCCCGCGAGGTGGTCCCACGTCCCCTGCAGAAGCCCCATCCGCGCCTGTGGCAGACCTGCGGCTCGCCGGAATCCTTCCGCATGGCCGGGGAGATGGGGGTGGGGGCGCTGGGCACCACCCTCTTGAGCCCCATCGCCTTCCTGGGTTCGATGCTCGAGGAGCATCGCGCCGGCCTCGCCGCCCTTCCCGATCAGGCCGGGGTCGACGTCAACCGCGAGGCCGGCGTCTTTACCTTCGTCCATCTCGCCGACAGCCGCGAGCGGGCCATCGCCAACGGCGCCGCCTGGTCGGCCCTGTGGTACGTCAACGCGGCCCCGATCATCTTCAAGGTGCCCAGGGCCGTCTGGTACGACATGATCAAGGCCGGCCTGCATCCCAACTCGGCCCAGGCCACGGCGGCGACCGACCGCGATCCCACCGGCCTGGAGATCGAGCCCGGCGATCCGGATGTTCTCGTGCTGCTCAAGCGGATGGCCAACGGCGAGACGATCGACTTCGCCGAGGCGCACGAGGTGCTCGAGGGGCTCGACTGCGTGATCATCGGCGATCCGGACCACTGCGCGGCCAAGGTCAAGGGCTACGAGGCGATCGGGGCCGACCGACTGATGTGCCTTATGCAGTTCGGTTCCATCCCCCACCGCGAGATCCTCAGGAGCATAGAGCTGACCGGCGAGCACCTGATCGCCGCCGCCCCAGCCGAGCGGGCGAGGGCGGGCGCGCTGGCGGGGACGTAGACCCCCACCCCCAACTACCGTGATCCCCGGGCGTCAGTCCCGGGGACCCATGATCACGTGAAGCGGGGTGACGATGCGTGCATCGTCACTCGCCGTCATCGCCGCGCTCAGAAGAACTGCGGCAGGAGATCATCCCAGTTGGGGTTCTCCCGCTCGATCAGGTTGAGCTTCCACTCCCGCTCGTACTTCTTGAGCGACTTCTCGCGCTGGATGGCCTCGACGATCGTCTCATGCGGTTCGA
>DASXIE010000040.1:0-3543 GCA_036498165.1 Caulobacteraceae bacterium | reverse complement strand
CCCCACCCGTCCCGCGCTGCGCGCGGTCCACCCTCCCCAGAAGGGGAGGGAGGAAACCCTTGCTTTCAGATTCGATAGTCCTCCCCAGCGGGGAAGGAGAGATCAGCCCTTCGGGCAGCCCTCGAAACGGCCGACCATGGCGACGGTGACCGTGGCCAGGTTCAGCGGCATCAGCGGGGTCATGGAGCGGGCGCCCTGGCCGGTGAAGAGGTCGATGCGGCCGGTGTGGATCGCCCCGCCGGTGTCTGAGGCGTACCAGTAGCCGTCGTGCTTGCGGCCGTCCGGCATCCGCATGCCGACGGTTTCCTTGATGAAGAGGATGCTGTGCCGGGGCACCTTGACCCCGTCGACCGCGGCGGTGCGCATCGGCACCACCCGGCAGCCCAGGGAATCGCGGTCGCTCATCCGCCCGCCGCCATGATACAGGGTGGCCTTCAGGCCGAAAGTGGCCAGGATCGGTTCGACCTTGGCGGCCACCTGGCCGATCAGATCGCCGATCGGATCGCTGGTTTCGGCGCTGGCCGTGACAGGCGCAAGCATGGCGACAGCGGCCAGGGCAGCCAGAAATCTTTTCAAGAGGGGACGCCCCCGACGGCGGCCCGAGGGCCCGATTGGCCGCAACCTAACTGTCACAATTGAGAGGATCAAGCCGAATTCGCCGTCGGCCCGGTATCTGCGCTGCGTTGCGGCAACATTCGATTCAATATTCAGGATGAAGCTCGACCAGGATGATTACTTATTGTCATCTCTATTGGTAAGTCTCGCGAAGTGATTGGCGGTGAATTTCGATGCATTGGCGTCATGGACTTTTGTTCCATCAAAAATCTGTGAGCAATTGCGCTGCGACGCGATAAACGCCGCCCCTTGCCGGGCCCCTCGCCATGCGCCAAGAGATGGCTAAGCGATTGTTTCAGGACGTTTCATGGGCCTCAGGACGGCGACCCTTGCAGCCTCTTTCGCCATCATCGCGATGGTTGCGGCGCCACACGACGCCAGCGCCTGGGGCGCCACGGGGCACCGGATCATCGGCCGGCTTGCCGTCGCCTCACTGCCCGCCGACTTGCCGCCCTTCCTGCGTTCGGCGCCCGCCGCCGAGGCGGCGGGCGAACTGGCCCGCGAGCCGGACCGCTGGAAAGGCTCGGGCCATACCCACGACGCCGACCGCGATCCGGCCCACTTCCTCGATCTGGGCGACGACGGGCGGGTGATGGGCGGCCCGGCGCTGGCCGCCCTGCCGGTGACCCGCGAGGGCTACGACAGCGACCTTCGCGCCGTCGGCGCCGACAGCTGGCGGGCCGGCTACCTGCCCTATTCGATCATCGACGGCTGGCAGCAGCTCGCCAAGGATTTCGCCTATTGGCGGGTCGAGGAGGCGGCCGCCGTCACCGTCGCCGATCCGGCCCACCGCGCCTGGCTGGCGGCCGACAAGCTCCGCCGCGAGGCCCTGATCCTGCGCGACCTCGGGGTCTTCGCCCACTATGTCGGCGACGGCAGCCAGCCCCTGCACGTCTCGACCCATTTCAGCGGCTGGGGGCCGGGACCCAATCCGGAAGCCTTCACCAACGACCGCATCCACGCCCCCTTCGAAGGCGCCCTGGTGCGGCGCTACATGACCGAGTCGGCGGTCAGGGCCGTCATGGTCCCCTATCGCGATTGCCACTGCACCATCGAGCGCCGCACGGCGCTCTATCTCGCCGCCACCAACCGCGAAGTCGTCCCCCTCTACCGTCTATGGAAGGCCGGCGCCTTCACAGGCGGCGAGGCGAGGGGTCGCGCCTTCACCGCCGCCCGCCTCGCCGCCGGGGCCGATGAGTTGCGCGACCTCATCATCGACGCCTGGCGGGCCAGCGCCGGCGGGGAGGTCGGCTATCCGGCGGTCAGGGTCTCGGACGTCATCGCCGGCAAGGTCGATCCCACCGACTCGCTCTATGGGCTCGACTGAATGAGCGCCCAGATCATCGACGGCCGGGCCCGCGCCGAGGCGCTGCGCGCCGAGGTGACGTCCGAGGTCGCCCGCCTGAAGGCCGACCATGGCCTCACCCCCGGCCTGGCGGTGGTCCTGGTCGGCGAGGATCCCGCCAGCCAGATCTACGTCCGCTCCAAGGGCGAGCAGTCGCGGGCCGCCGGCATGCATTCGATGACCCATCGGCTGGGCGCGGGCGCCTCGCAGGGCGAGATCGAGGCCCTGGTCCGCGGCCTCAACGGCGATCCGGCCATCCACGGCATCCTCGTCCAGCTCCCCCTGCCGGCCGGCATCGATTCCGCCGCGGTGATCGCCGCCCTGGATCCGGACAAGGACGTCGACGGCCTCTCGGTGATCAACGCGGGGCGCCTGGCCAGCGGCCTGCCGGGCCTGGCGCCGTGCACGCCGCTCGGCTGCCTCATCCTGCTGCGCGAGACCCTGGGCGCGCTGGAGGGGCGCGAGGCGGTCGTGGTCGGCCGCTCGGTCCTCGTCGGCCGTCCGGTGGCCCAGCTCCTGCTGGCCGCCAACTGCACGGTGACGCTCGCCCATTCGAAGAGCCGCGACCTGGCGGCCATCTGCCGGCGGGCCGACATCCTGGTCGCCGCGGTCGGCAGGCCCGGTCTCGTGCGCGGCGACTGGATCAAGCCGGGGGCGGCGGTGATCGACGTGGGGGTGAACCGCGTCCCCTTCCGCGATCCGGTCAAGGCGGCGGCCGGCAAGACCAAGGTGGTCGGCGATGTGGCCTTCAAGGAGGCCGTCGAGGTCGCCGGCTGGATCACCCCGGTCCCCGGCGGGGTCGGCCCCATGACAGTCGCCTGCCTCCTCGCCAACACCCTCACCGCCGCCCAACGCCAGGCGGGGCTGGGGTAATTTCCGGATTCCTCCTTCCCCTGGATGGGGAAGGTGGCCCGAAGGGCCGGATGGGGTGGGGCGGCGTCAACGAACGCCGCGCCTTGTCCGAACGACCCCACCCGTCTGGCGCTACGCGCGATCCACCCTCCCCATGAGGGGGAGGGAGGAGGCCCTCGATTGCATATGGGATAGCCCCGCCCCCAGAGGGGGAGGAGAGTTTCAGCCCATCCCCTTGGTGTCGACCCATCGGGCCAGTTGGCTCAGCGTCTGGGTGACGGCGCGGTCGTAGGCGGCGGTGATGGCCCCGACGCGGTTCTCGGACGCCGGGACGCTGGCCGTGAAGACGTGATCGGCCGAGATCGCCCGATCGCCGTTCCGGCTCAGGGCCGCGTAGACGGTGACCACCGCGGTCGGGGCCGCTCCCTGGCCGCCCAGGTAGCGGGCCTCGAAGGTGCGCACCTCCAGCTTGAGCACATAGTCCGGTCTCGTCTGCTCGCCGCGGGCGATGAGGCGAGCCGGGCCGGCGTCGGCGGCGAAGGCGTTGGTGAGGGCCGATTCGAACAGGTACTGCGCCCCGGTGTCCTAGCGCGCGCCCTTGATGTAGGCCGCCTCGTTGCCGGTCATGGTGAGGATGCGATCGCCCGCCGCCGCCCGGTCGAAGTCGATTGACAGGGCCTCGACCGCGAAGCGCGGCTGGCCGGTGGGCGTTGTGGCCGCCGGCATGGCCT
>DASXIE010000039.1:0-16167 GCA_036498165.1 Caulobacteraceae bacterium | reverse complement strand
AAGAGGTGGCCGTAGAACTCATGCAGGCGGGCGGTGACCTCTATGTCGCGCTGGGCGGTGGCCGGATCGACGTCGGGGGCGGCGCAGCGGGTGATCGGCTTGAACACCCGGGCCCGCGCCCCTCCCAGCATCAGGTCGCGGCCGGTCCAGTCGTTCTCGGCCCAGGCCGGCCAGCCCTCGACATAGAGATTGGCCCGAAAGCGCAGGGGTTCGACCTCGCGGCCGAGCCGCGCCGCCAGGTCCCGCACGCTGGCCAGATTGATGATCGAGACGTGGCCTTGCGGGTGATCGAGGAACCGGTGCCCGCCGCCCTCGACGACCCCCAGGGGCCCGCTCGCCGCTTCGCCGAGCAGGGGCGTCAGCCAGGCGGCGAAGGCCGCCTTGCCCGCTTTGTCGTCGAGATCTCCCTCGAAGGGCGCCGCGCCCGGCGCCGTGGCGCTCAGCTTGCCGGCCTCGCAGTGGGTGCGGACGGCGGCCACCTCGGCGATCTTGGCCAGGACCGTGAAACGCTGCTTGGGGATGAAGGCCGGCGACGCCGGATGGAAGCCGCTGGGCCCATCCTCCACCGCGTACAGGCGATCGCCCGGAAAGGCCTCGCCGACCGCCAAGGTGGCGCTTGCAACCTTCTGGGGCGTAAACCCCTTGATCGGATGGCGAAACAGTGCGGCGATGGAGCCAGTCATGGCGCGTTCCTGCCAGTGATTCCGCCGCGCGGGCGGTGATCGAAGGTTGATCGCGGAGCATGAGCGAATCCCCGACCGCGCCCGAGAAGCCGCCCGCGAATGGGGGCGGTGTCAACCCTCTGATCAAATGGCCGTTGCGGATCGCCCCGTGGCTGGCCATGGCGGCCATGGCCGCCTTCTGGCGAAAGCGCCGGGCGCCCGAGCCGGCCGGCCCCGCCTACCGAACACCTGAAGATTACGACGCCGCCGAGCCGGGGCGCGGCCGGGCCGCCCGCTTTCCATGGCAGATCCCGCCGCTCGGCTGGAAGGACATCGCCTGGCGCACCTATCACGAATATGGCCGCTCCCGCCTGCCGGCCCTGGCGGGCGGAGTGACGTTCTATCTCCTCCTGGCGACCTTCCCGGCCATCGCCGCCTTCGTCTCCCTCTATGGCCTATTCTCCAACGTCACCACGGTAGAGCAGCAGTTCCTACACCTCTCGACGATCTTTCCACGCGAGGCGGTGGATCTCATCGGCTCTCAGATGATCCGCATCGCCTTCCAGCGGCACGGCGTGCTCAGCGTCGCCTTTGCGGTGAGCGCGCTGATTTCCATATGGAGCGCCAACGCCGGGATGAAGGCGCTCTTCGACGCCATCAACGTCGCCTACAACGAGACCGAAAAGCGACCCTACCTGCCGCGCACGATCCTGACCTACACCGCCACTTTGTCGGTCATCCTGTTAGGGGTCGCGGTCGCCGCGCTGGGGATCGCCGCGCCGACGATTCTCCACCTTTCTGGCCTGCACCAGCTGGCCGAGGCCTGGAAGGTCCTCCGCTGGCTGGTCATGTGGCTTTTCGCCGCCTTGGCCTTCACCCTGGCCTATCGCTTCGGACCCAGCCGCCGCCCGCCGCGCTGGCGCTGGGTGGCCTTTGGGGCGGTGTTCGCGGCCGCCGCCTGGATGGCCGGCTCGCTGGGATTTTCATGGTATCTCGACACCTTCACCCATCTCGGCGTCACCTACGGGTCGCTGGGGGCGATGATCGGCCTGATGCTGTGGGTGTGGTTCTCGGTGATGATCATCCTGCTGGGCGCCGAGCTCAACTCCGAGATCGAGCACCAGACGGCATGCGACACCACGCGCGGGGGACCGCGGCCGATCGGCCAGCGCGGGGCGGTCATGGCCGACAGCGTGGGCCAAGCCTTCACCGTCTCGCCGCGCCAGGCCCGAGACATCACCGCCTCCTTCGTCGCGCGTCAGGTCTTCACCGTGCTCAACGTCTTCCGAACCCTGATCGGCAGGGGCCCCGCCCGCTAGGTCAGAGCGTTTCCTCGAGGCTGGCCAGGCGGGCGGCCTGGTCCTCGGCGATCAGGGGCTCGATGACCTCGTCGAGGGCCTCGCCCTCGATCACCTTGGGAAGGTTGTAGAGGGTCAGGTTGATCCGGTGGTCGGTGACCCTTCCTTGCGGGAAGTTGTAGGTGCGGATGCGCTCGGAGCGGTCGCCCGAGCCCACCTGGCTGCGCCGCGATTGCGAGCGTTCGGCGTCGCGCGCCTCGCGACCTCGCTCATGGAGCTTGGCCTTCAGCACCTTCAGCGCCCGGGCCCGGTTCTGATGCTGCGACTTCTCCGACGAGGTGACCACGATCCCGGTGGGCAGGTGGGTGATGCGCACCGCCGAGTCGGTCTTGTTGACGTGCTGCCCGCCGGCTCCCGATGAGCGATAGGTGTCGATCCTGAGGTCGGCGTCGTTGATCTCGATTGCGACGTCCTCGACCTCCGGCAGCACCGCCACGGTGGCCGCCGAAGTGTGGATGCGGCCCTGGGCCTCGGTCTGCGGCACCCGCTGGACCCGGTGAACACCGCTCTCGAACTTCAGCCGGCCGAAGACGCCCTCGCCACCGATGGTGGCGATGATCTCCTTGAAGCCCCCCGCCTCGCCCTCGGAGACGCTCTCCACCTCGATCTTCCAGCCGCGGAGGACCGCGTAACGCTGGTACATGCGGAAAAGATCGCCGGCGAAGAGGGCCGCCTCGTCGCCGCCCGTGCCGGCCCGCACCTCCAGGATCGCCGAGGCATTCTCATCGGCATCGCGCGGGGCGAGTAGAAGGGCCACGTCGCGCTCGATCGCCGGCAGGAGCTCGTCGAGGGCGGCGAGCTCCTCGCGGGCCAGGGCGGCCATTTCGGGATCGTCGGCGCCGGCCTGCAGCTCGTCCAGTTCGTCGCGCTCAGCCCGCGCCCTGGCGAGCGCCTCGGCGGCCTCGGCGACCGGCTTCAGCTCGGCATATTCCTTGCCCAGGCGGACGATCTCACCCGCCTCGCTGGCCGCGCCCATCCGCGCCTCCACCTCGCGGAAGCGGTCGAGCACCTGATCGAGCCGGGCCTGGGGAAGTCGCACGGTACGCCTGAGCGGAAGGGTGAGGGACGGGTTCGGAGCGCTCTCCTACAGCGAGGGGCACGCAATCGCCAGTTGACCTTGGCCGCGTGACCATGTGCATCGCGGTCCCATGCCCTTCGTGGTCACCGTCCTCACCATGTTCCCCGAGGCTTTCCCGGGTCCGCTCGGCGTTTCCCTGATCGGCTCGGCCTGGCGCGAGCGGGACTTGTGGAGCCTCGAGGCGGTGGACATCCGGGCCTTTTCCAAGGATAAGCGCGGCTTCCTGGACGACACCCCCGCCGGGGGAGGACCTGGGCAGATCATGCGGGCGGACACGATCTCCTCGGCGCTTGACAGCATCGAGGCGGCTGGCCGGCCGCTTTTGTATATGAGCGCCCGGGGCCGGCCCCTGACCCAGGCGCGCGTCAAGGCTTGGTCGCAGACGAGCGGTCTCATCGTCCTCTGCGGACGGTTCGAAGGGGTGGACCAACGGGTGATCGACGCCCGCGGGTTCGAGGAAGTGGCCGTGGGTGACGCGGTGCTGGCCGGCGGCGAGGCGGCGGCGGCGGTCGTCATCGAGGCCTGCGTTCGCCTCCTGCCGGGCGTGCTGGGCGAAACCGCCAGCCTCGCGGAGGAGAGTTTCGAGGATGCCCTTCTGGAGCATCCGCACTATACCCGGCCCCGCGATTTCGAGGGCCGGGGGATTCCTGAGGTCCTGCTGTCGGGCCACCATGGCGAGGTGGCCCGCTGGCGGCGGGAGCAGAGGGAAACTTCGACGCGGGAGCGGCGCCCGGACTTGTGGGCGGCGCATCTCGCCAATCAACAGCCAAAGGGCGAACGCAAGCCCAAGAGATGAGAAGGATAAATGACCGTGAACGTGATCGAAGAACTCGAAAAGGCCGAGGCCGGACGGCTGACCAGCGGCAAGAAGATCCCCGCCTTTCAACCCGGCGACACGGTGCGGGTGAATGTTCGCATCAAGGAAGGGGAGCGCGAGCGCGTCCAGGCCTATGAGGGCGTGTGCATCGCCAGAGCCGGCCACGGCCTGCAGGAGAGCTTCACGGTGCGCAAGATCAGCTTCGGCGAAGGCGTCGAGCGGGTCTTCCCGGTGCTCTCGCCGATGATCGAATCCATCGAGGTCAAGCGCCGCGGCGCGGTTCGCCGGGCCAAGCTCTATTACCTGCGCGACCGGCGCGGCAAATCGGCCCGCATCGCCGAACGCGCCGGTGGCTCCCGCGAGGCGGCCGTCGAAGCCGAAGACTAGTTCGGCCCGCCACTGTGGGCGGAATCGGGCCTATAGTGGGCCATGCCCATCCGCCGCCTGCCCGCGGAACTGATCAACCGCATCGCCGCCGGCGAGGTCGTCGAGCGGCCGGCCAGCGCGGTCAAGGAGCTTGTCGACAACGCCCTCGACGCCGGGGCCGGGCGGATCGAGATCTGGGCTGACGGCGGCGGCCTGGGCCGCATTCTGGTCGCCGACGACGGCGCCGGCCTTACGCGTGACGAACTGCCGCTGGCGCTCGAGCGCCACGCCACCTCCAAGCTCGCCCCGACGAGCGACGGCGGCTTCGACCTCCTGCGCATCGCGACCCTTGGCTTTCGCGGCGAGGCCCTGCCATCGATCGGCTCGGTGGCGAGGCTCTCCATCGCTTCGCGGGCCGCCGGGTCGGCCGACGCATTTTCGATCCGCGTCGATGGTGGGGTGGTGGGCGATGTGGGCCCCTCGCCGTTTCCCGGGCCGCATGGAGCCAGGGTCGAGGCCCGCGATCTATTCTACGCTACGCCCGCCCGGCTCAAATTCATGAAATCCGAGCGCGCCGAGTCCATGGCCATCTCCGAGGAGGTGAAGCGCGCGGCCATGGCCAATCCGGCGGTGGCCTTCAGTCTCGATCTTGACGGCCGCCGCGCCCTGCGCCTCGAGGCCGAGCGGGGCGACGCCGAGGGTCGCCTCGCCCGGCTCGCCGCGATCCTCGGGCGCGATTTCGCCGCCAACGCCCTGGCGGTGGATCAGGAGCGCGAGGGCGTGCGCCTCACCGGCTACGCGGGCTTGGCCACCTACAACCGCGGCAACGCCGGCCATCAGTATCTGTTCGTTAACGGGCGGCCGGTGCGCGACCGGCTGCTGCACGGCGCCCTGCGCGCCGCCTACGCCGATTTCCTGGCCCGCGACCGCCATCCGGTGGCGGCGCTCTATCTGGACCTCGACCCGATCTCCGTGGACGTCAACGTCCATCCAGCCAAGGCCGAGGTGCGTTTCCGCGACCCGGCCCTGGTTCGCGGCCTGATCATCGGGTCGCTTCGCCACGGCCTCGCCGGCGCGGGCCATCGCGCCTCCACGACGGTCGCCCAGGCGGCCTTGGCGAGCTTTAGGCCCGGCGCCTCGGCGGCGGGATTTTCCGCCTGGCGATCCGGCGGCTGGGCGCCCGCGCCGGACCTACCGGGCGTGGCCGGCGTCTCGGCCCGCGCCGAAACGGACTTCGATTTCGCCGGGGCGCCGTCCCGCGAAGCGACGGTCGACAGTGAGCCGGCGGACTTCCCCCTTGGGGCGGCCAGGGCCCAGGTCCACGAGACCTACATCCTCGCCCAGACCCGCGACGGGGTGGTGATCGTCGACCAGCACGCCGCCCATGAGCGTCTCACCTACGAGACGATGAAGGCCCAGATGGCCGCCGGCGGCGTCGCCCGCCAAGCCCTCCTCCTGCCCGAAGTGGTCGAGCTCGATCCGGCCGAGGCCGAGCGCCTGTGCGCCAGGGCCGACGAGCTGGCCGGGCTCGGCCTTGTCATCGAGGCGTTCGGATCGGGCGCCGTCCTTGTCCGCGAAACCCCGGCCCTCCTGGGCGAGACCGACGCGGCGGCCCTGGTGCGCGATATCGCCGACGATCTTGCCGAGCACGGCTCGGCCCTGGCGCTCGGCGAACGGCTTGCCGAGGTGTGCTCGACCATGGCCTGCCACGGCTCTGTGCGCGCCGGCCGGCGGCTTACCGCGGCCGAGATGAACGCCCTGTTGCGGCGGATGGAGGCCACGCCTCACTCCGGCCAGTGCAATCATGGCCGCCCGACCTATGTCGAGCTGAAGCTCGCCGACATCGAACGCCTCTTCGGCCGCCGCTAGACGGCGAGGAATTCCACTCGCGCCACCCCCCACCGCCGCTCGTCGAGACGTCGGAAACCCGGCGCCGTCAGTGGCGCCTCGTCCGCCCGGCGCTCGACGATCGCCACCGCCCCCGGGGCCAGCCAGCCGCCCGCCGTCAACGCCCCAAGCGCTGCCTCCGCCAGGCCCTGGCCATAGGGAGGATCGAGGAACGCGAACTCGAATCGTGGCCTGGGCCCGAGCGCGCCTGGGGCGGAGGCGTCGCGCTGGCTGACCTCGCCGGCGGAGCCGCACCCGAGGCTGAGGAGGTTGGCCTCGATCGCGGCCCGCGCCGCGGCGTCGCGGTCGACAAACAGACAGAAGGCGGCGCCTCGCGAGAGAGCTTCGAGGCCCAGGGCGCCGGCGCCGGCGAAGAGATCGAGGATCCGCGCACCCCTAAACGCCGGGGCCCACGGCGCGTGTTCGAGGACGTTGAACAGGGCCTGGCGCGTCCGGTCGGCCGTGGGGCGGGTGGAGTGTCCCTTTGGCGCCACAAGCGGGCGCCCGCGATACGCCCCGGCCACGATTCGCATGGGATGGGCCTTTGGTTTTGCGGCTCTTTAGCGGATGAACACAGGCGGGTGAAAGGGCGATCGATGGTTGGCGCCGGCGGTTGGCGGGGGTTGGCGGAGTCGGCCTTTCTGGCCGACATCACCCAGCGCGACCGCGACCCGGCGCGCATAGCCGCGACGGTGATCGGCGGCGCCTGCGTCGGCCTCGTGGCCGGCGTCGCGTGCTGGATCCTCGTCCTCGTCCCCTACACCTTCCTGGCCGGACTCGGTGGCGAGGGCCTCATTGGTCTCGGCAAGGTGGCGGTCAAGTTCCAGGACCCGGACGCCCATGACCTGGGCATCACGGTCCTGCGCCTGGTGGCCTCGACGGCCACCGACGGGGTCTTCCCCCTGGCCTTCGTGGCCCTGGCGGCGATCATCAGCAGCCGGCCGTTCCAGCACTATGTGACGGTGGCGCTCAAGGTGCGCTGGCGGCTGGTTCTGGTGGGATTGGCGCTCACCGCCGCGGCCATGACGCCGCTGGTCATCGCCGATCGCTTGGCTTCGCCCGGCGCCGGCCCGCCCCCCTTGCTCGACATTACCGCCAACTGGGGCGGCCGCACGATCTATGCGCTCTCCGCCCTGCTGCTGATCCCCGCCGCGGCCGCCGAGGAACTGATGTTTCGCGGCTGGCTGCTGCGCCAGCTCGCGGCCTTCACCCGCAACCCCTGGATCCTCATCCTCGCCACGGCGATCGCCTTCGCGGCGGCCCATTTCGATTTCGCCCCCGACGCCTTCCTCACCCGCGCCCTGATGGGAGCCGGCTTCGCCTACATGACTCTCCGGCTGGGCGGCATCGAACTTTCCACCGGCGCCCACGCGGCCAACAACATCCTCATCGTCCTCTTCATCGAACCCCTGACGACGACCGCGCCGAGCACCTCGCGGGCAGTTTCGCCCGGAGTGGGCTTCGAGGATCTGATCCTCATCGGCGGCTACGTCCTCATCGCCGAGGCTGTTGTCCGCATCCCCGCCTTGCGCGAATGGACGGGCGTGAAACTCGGCGACATCGCCCCGCCGCTCGCCATTCCCGCCGCCGCCTAGCGTCCCGGCCCAGGGGGACGGCGGCCGCTTCGCTTCCCGGACGGCGGCCCGGCCTTGGCCCAGCCGGGTTTGTAAACCTTGCGCTTGGCGGGCGCTGGCTCCGGCGGCGGGCGGCTCCGCCGCGCCACGGGCTTGGCGGGTGCGGTCGGCGGCGGCTTGAAGAGCGGCCGATCGCCGGACGGCAGGCTGGCCGGGGCGATGAGGCCGGCGAGCTTGTCGCTAATCAAGGCGGGCGCGACTTCCTCCACCGCGCCGGGCGCCAATGTTCCCAGAGCGAAGGGGCCATAGGCGACACGGATCAGGCGGTTGACCTTCAGACCGAGGGCCTCGAGGACGCGCCGCACCTCGCGGTTCTTGCCCTCGGCGAGCGCCAGGGTGATCCATAGGTTGGCCCCGCGCGGGCCCTCCTTGAGCGCATCGAGGCTGGCTTCGATCGGCCCGTAGCAAACGCCCTCGACCGTGATCCCCTCCTTCAGCCCGTCGAGCCGGGCCTGGTCGATCCGGCCCAGGGCCCGGGCGCGGTAGCGGCGCTTGAGGCCGCTGGCCGGCAATTCCAGGGCGCGGGCCAGGCCGCCGTCGTTGGTGAGGAGCAGCAAGCCTTCCGACGTGAGGTCCAGGCGCCCCACCGAGATCAGGCGGGGCAGGCCGGCCGGCAGGGCCTCGAACACCGTGCGCCGGCCCTTGGGATCGCGATGGGTCGTCACCAGCCCAGCCGGCTTGTGGTAGAGGAAGAGGCGCGTCGCCTCGGCGGCGCTCACCACCGCGCCGTCGACGGTGAGAATATCGCCGACGCCGACCTTGATCGCCGGACTGGTCAGAGTCTGGCCGTTGAGCGCCACCCGGCCGGCCTCGATGAGGCGCTCGATCTCGCGGCGCGAGGCGACGCCGGCGCGGGCGAGAACCTTGGCCACACGCTCGGGCGCCGCTTGACCCTTGGCCTCGGCGGGGTTTCGGTGCTGGCGATGGCCGACCATGACGAGACGACCATGCGCATCGCCCTTGGGCTGGCGCAAGACGGCGCCGCCGCCGGAGAGACGCCGATCGGGGCGGTGATCGTCGATCCGGCGACAGGCGAGATCATCGCCCGGGCCGCCAACGCCCCGATCGCTCGTTCTGACCCCAGCGCCCATGCCGAGATCCTCGCCCTGCGTGCTGCCGGCGCGGCGCTCAGAAACTATCGCCTGACGGGTCTCACCCTGGTCGTCACTCTCGAGCCGTGCGCCATGTGCGCCGGGGCGATCAGCCACGCCCGCATCGCCCGCCTGGTGTTCGGTGCGCCCGACCCCAAGGGCGGCGGAGTGATCCACGGCGCGCGGGTCTTCGACCACCCAACCTGCCACTGGCGCCCGGAGGTGACCGCAGGCGTGCTCGCCGAGGAGAGTGCGGCGATGCTGCGGGCATTTTTCCGCCAAAGACGCGGATAGCGCCCCGCTCGCTAGAGGAAGCCTCGGACAGTCGCCAGGAACGCGCCCAAGGCGTCGTGATGCACCCAATGGCCGGCCCCCGAAACGACCTCGACCTTGGCGGTGGGGACCACCTCGTGGGCGACGTGCCCGAAGGAGTCGGCCATTTTGGTCTCGGCGCCGAAGATCAGCTGGGTGGGGCAGGTGACCTTGGCCCACAGCTTGTGGAATTCGTCGTGCACGTCGAAGGGCCCGCCGGGCGCGCGCACGTAGTTGTCGAATTTCCAGCTGTAGGTGTCGTCCTCGTTGCGCACGCAGCCATGCTCGGTGAGGTGCAGCGCCAGTTCCGGCGAAAGGCGAGGATTGCGCCACTTCACGCGCGCGAAAGCGTCCTCGATGGCGCCGTAGCGCTTGGGCGAGCGGCCCGCCAGGCCCTGGCGCTCGCTGATCCAGTTGGCGACCCTCTGGTCCATGGGGATCGCCGCCCGCGCCGCGGCCACCCTCGGCGGATCGCCGAGACCCTCGATGGACACGACCCGGCTGACTTTGGTCGGATAGACGCCGGCATAGGCGAGGGCCAGTCCGCCTCCCAGCCCATGACCCACGATCGCCACCCGCCGATGGCGGAACCGGCGCACGAACTGCACGAGGTCGAAGAGATAGGCGGCGGTGGAATAGATGCCGGCCGGGGCGTGGTCGCTGTCGCCGTGCCCCCTCAGATCCGGGGCCACGACGTTGAAATCGCGTTGCAGATCTTCGGCGACCCAATCCCAGCTTCGGCTGTGGTCCAGCACGTCATGCAGCAGGATGAGCGTCGGCGCTCCCGGGTTGCCCCAGTCCGTGTACCGCAGATGCAGCCGCTGCGAGATGAAACTCCCTGAACTGGGTCCGCTCAAGACAATCCGACTCCTGAAGACTGGCGCGGCGGGCCCTTTGGCATGGCCGGGCAAGGCGCGGCGATGTGGCAAAACGCGGCGCCCTCGGCTGTGCGTCCCCCAAGGAAGCGGGGCGCTGGGAGATGGTGCTTGCCGGAGCGGCGTGGCCGTGCGATAGAATTCAAACAATCGTTTGAACCGGAGGCCGCCGCCATGGATTTCGACTATTCCCCGCGCCAGAAGGACCTGATCCGCCGCGTTTCCGATTTTATGGACGAGCACATCTATCCGGCCGTGCCGATCTATGAGGAGCAGTCGCGGGCCGGCGATCGGTGGAAAGTCATCCCCATCGTCGAGGAGCTGAAGGTCAAGGCCCGCAAGACCGGCCTGTGGAACATGTTCATGCCGCCCCACTCCGGCGTCCCGCATGTCGACGACACCTTCCAGTTCGAGGGTATCCAGCTCACCAATCTCGAATACGCCCCGATCTGCGAGATGTTCGGCCGCGTCGGCTTCGCCTCGGAGGTGTTCAACTGCTCGGCGCCGGACACCGGCAACATGGAGGTGCTCAACCGCTTCGGCACCCTCGAGCAGAAGGAGCGCTGGCTGCGGCCGCTGATGGAGGGCGAGATCCGCTCCGCCTTCCTGATGACCGAGCCGCGCGTCGCCTCCTCGGACGCCACCAACATCGAGACGCGCATGGAGCGCGACGGCGACCACTATGTGATCAACGGCCTCAAGTGGTGGTCCTCCGGGGTCGGCGACCCGCGCTGCAAGGTCGCCATCGTCATGGGCAAGACCAATCCCAACGCCGCGCCGCACCAGCAGCAGTCGCAGATCCTGGTGCCGCTCGATGCGCCCGGCGTGAAGGTGCTGCGCATGCTGCCGGTATTCGGCTTCGACGACGCCCCGCACGGCCACGCCGAGGTCTTGTTGGAAGACGTCCGCGTCCCTGTGGAGAACCTCGTCCTCGGCGAGGGCCGGGGCTTCGAGATCTCCCAGGCCCGCCTGGGCCCCGGCCGCATCCACCACTGCATGCGCACCATCGGCTCGGCCGAGGTGGCGCTGGAGAAGATGTGCAAGCGCCTGATGAGCCGCAAAGCCTTCGGCAAATACGTCTCCGAGCACTCGGTCTGGGAGCAGCGCGTCGCCGCCGCCCGCACCGACATCGAGATGAACCGCCTTTTGTGCCTCAAGGCCGCCGACATGATGGACAAGGCTGGCAACAAGACCGCCCGCCTGGAGATCTCGATGATCAAGGTCAGCGCCCCGAACATGGCGCTCAAGATCATCGACGACGCCATCCAGGCTCATGGCGGGGGCGGGGTGACCACCGACTTCGGCCTCGCCCGGATGTACGCCAGCCAGCGCACCCTGCGTCTCGCCGACGGCCCCGACGAAGTCCACAACCGGACCATCGCGCGCATGGAATTCGCCAAGTACGGCGAGCTCCACGCCAGGATCCGGGCCGAGAAGCAGGCGGAGCTTTTGCCGGTGGGTTCCCGGTAGAGCGGGTTGAGGCAAAGTGCGAAGCGGTTTTCAGCCCGCCACCCGCTCTAAACCTTGAGAATCGATCACGTCTTTGAGATCGGATCGATTCGATCCTATCTCAACGTGATCCAGGGACTACTGATCGTAGTCGAAGGCGGCGGGCCTGGGTTTCTTCTGACCGCCGAAGGTATAGGTCAGGCCGACGTAGGCGATCTGGCCGACCTGGTAGCGCAGATAATCGTCGTGCAGTTGGGGCGTCGCGGTGAAGCGCCGAAATCTCTGCCCGTTAAGAGCGTCGCTGAGGGTGACCACTAGGGCGAGGTCCGGACGCAGCAGGCGTCGATAGCCGATGTTCACCAGGTTGATGGCCGCGATCGAGCCTTGCGGCGTCAGGCGAGCCGAGGTGCGGCTGAACGAGACCTGGGCTGTGTCGGCGGCGGTCGGTCGATAATCGAGGCTGGCCTTGAGATCGATGCCGGTGGTCGACTCCAGCCCCGGCGCGCCCAGCGCCCGGGCGTCGATCTGGCTGTGGAAGGCGTTGCCGCTGAGATTGAAGGACAGATTCGTAAGTAGCTTGCCGCCGGCGCTGAATTCCACCCCGCCCGATTTGCTCTTCGGCAGATTGGCCTGGGTGGTCAGCACCACGTCGGCGCTGACCACCTGCGTCACGCTCGTCACGCTGTCGCGGTCGAACCGGTAATAGGCCTTGGCGGCGTAGGTGAGCGACTTCCACTTCGATTCGTAGCCGAGTTCGTAGAGCCAGGTGTCCTGGGGCAGGAGGGCGGCGTTTCCGGCCCGCAGATTGAAGATGTTCTGGCGGTCGATGAACGGATTGAGGGCCTCGGGGTCCGGCCGGGTGACGCGGCGGCCAAGGCTGATCGACACCCGGCTCTCCGGGCCGACGTCCCGTTCCAGATGCAGGCTGGGGTAGGCCGCCAGCTCGCGGCGGCCGCCGGCGACATCGCCGGTGATCTGCAGGCTCGAGACCTTTGTCGCCTCGACGCGCACGCCGGCCTGCAGCCGCCATTTTCGCAAGGACTGTTCGTACTGACCGTACCCCGCGCTGACTTGCTGGTGATAGCGGAAATGGTTGGTCACCCCAGGGTCGATCGTCGGCTGGCGGGTGATCGGATCGATGAAGTCGCCGATATTGTCGAAGCCGTTGCGGTCATCCTCCAGGTCATAACCGAGCTTGATTTCGCGCCCCTGCGGCAGCGGCAGGTCGTAGTCGGCGCCGAATTCGAGCTTCACCAGATCGAGGTTCGGCCGCAGGTCCGAAAAGGCCGGCGGCGCGGGCGGAAGTGTGGAGGCGTCGGCATAGACATATCGCTCGCGCTCCCGGGTGACGCTGCGTTGGAAGGCGAGGCTAAGGGTCTCATCGGGCCGCCACAGCTTCTGATTGAAGTGGATTGCCTCGCCGGAGCTGATGTTCCATTCGTGCCCGTCGCTGTGTCGGGTGGCGATGCTGGTCGGCGCGGCCATGGGCGGACCGCTGAAATCCTGCTGGTCGAAGAAACGGGCGCCGCCATAAAGCTCCCGGCTGCTTACCAAGACGCCGACGGTCTCATTCGCATCGAGTTGATAGTCGAGGCCGAGTTTGAATGACGGGGTGTGGCGGCGGACATGTTCGTCGAACGTCTCGCGGCTCTGGACCCGTTGGCCGGAGACCGGATCGATCGCCAGGCGGTCGGTCGGGATCTGACGTTCGCGGGTGTCCTGCCGCAGGCCCACGGCGACGGTGAGCGCCAGCTTACCGGCGTTGTAGGCGAGGTTGGCGTTCAGGTTGTAGCGGCGGTGATTGCCGACGTTGAGCTGCGCGCCGCCCGAGAGCCCGGCCTGGTGGGACCTGCGGGTGATGATGTTGATGACGCCGCCCGAGCCCTCGGCCTTGTACTGCGCCGGCGGATTGGTGAGCACCTCGATGCGGGCGATGTCGCTGGCGGACATCTGCTGCAGGCTCAGGCCGCGCGTCGCCCCCGCGAACTCGGCCGACGGCTTGCCGTCGATGAGGATGGTGACGTTAGGGTCGCCACGGACGCTGGGATTGCCGTCGGCGTCGACGCTGATCGACGGGACTTCATTGAGGACGTCGGCCGCCGTACCGGTCTGGGACTGCAGATTTTGCGTGACGGCATAGACCTTTCGGTCGAGCAGGCTCTGGGATGACGGGGCCTTGGCGGTGACCGTCACCTCCTGCACCGCCGTCTGGCCGAATACGCCCGTGGCGGACCCGATCAGGAGTGTCGCCGCCGGTCCGATCGCGCGTCTCAACCCCTCACCCCGCGACCACCGCTCGAGCGGCTTCTCTGAGCCAGATTTGTGACAGATGGGTGGCCCGGTCCCCGAGGGAGCCAGGTTAAGCCGCCTGCCGCTCGCGCTTGGCCAGGGAACGCTCGGCCTCGGCCATGTAGTCGCGGGTGATCGGCAGGGCGTCGACGCGCTTGGTGAGTTGGACCTGGAAGTTCATGTGGGTCCCATAACGGAACCCCATCTCGGCCCCGGCCAGGTAGTATTCCCACATCCGGCAGAAGCGCTCGTCGTAGAGCGCCGCCATCTCCGCCCGGTGGGCGGTGAAGCGCTCGTACCAGCAGCGCAGAGTCTTGGCGTAATGCAGGCGCAGGACTTCGATGTCGGTGATCCACAGTCCGGCGCGCTCGATGGCCGGCAGCACCTCCGACAGCGAGGGGATATAGCCGCCGGGGAAGATGTATTTAGCGGTGAACTTGTCGGTGGTGCTGGGCGGTCCGCGCCGGCCGATGGAGTGGATCAGGGCGACGCCGTCTTCGGTGAGCCGCTCGGAAATGGCGTCGAAATAGGCCTGGTAGTTGGGTCGCCCGACGTGTTCGAACATGCCCACGGAGACGATCCGGTCGTAGCGGCCCTGGACGTCGCGGTAGTCGGTGAGCGAGAAATGGGCCCGGCCGGCCAGGCCCGCCGCCTCCGCCCGCGCCTTGGCGGTGGCCAGTTGCTCTTCGGACAGGGTGATGCCGTCGACCATGGCCCCGGCCTTGGCCACGCTGAGCGCCAGGCCGCCCCAGCCGCAGCCGATGTCCAGCACCCGCTGACCCTCGGCCAGGTCGAGCTTGGCGATGATGTGCCGCTTCTTGGCACTCTGGGCCTCCGCGAGGCTCATGTTGTCGCGCTCGAAGAAGGCGCAGGAATACTGCAGGTCCGGGTCGAGGAAGGCCCGGTAGAGGTCCACGGAAAGATCGTAGTGGTGAGAAACGTTGCGACGTGCGTCGCGGCGGGCATTGTGCTCCCTGACCAGCTTGGCCCAGCCGCGCCGCATGGGTCCTGGCCGTTTCATCGTCTGGGCGTCGGCGCCGTTGCGCGTGGCCAGCTCCAGCAGGTCGCGGATCGAGCCGCGCTCGAGGACCAGCCGGCCGTCCATGTAGGCCTCGCCCAGACCCAGCGATGGGGCGGCCAGGATCCTCGCCAGAGTCCGACGGTCGGTGATCCGGACGATGACGGTGGGCTCGCCGCCCTCGCCGAGGTCGAAAACCCGGCCGCCGGGCAGGCGCACCTCAAGAGAGCCGCTCCTGAACAGGCGTTGTAGAAAAGCTTCGAAGTTCAACCAGCGCTCCATATGATTGCGGAGGGATCGGGCGGCCCTGCGGCCGCGCTTGTAGGGTTCATTTCGCCTGTCGCGCCTTGACTCGCAAGAGGGGGGCGCCTATCTCGGCGCCGTTGGCACTCAGCACCACCGGCTGCTAACGGCCGGAATGCTGTGGCCGCGGGAAACTCGAAGCCAGTCACTACGGAGAACATATCCATGGCGTTTCGTCCGCTTGGCGACCGCGTCCTCGTCCGCAGGATCGAGGAAGAAGAAAAGACCAAAGGCGGGATCATCATCCCCGACACGGCCAAGGAGAAGCCGCAGGAAGGCAAGGTCGTCGCCGTCGGCCCCGGGGCCCGTGACGACTCCGGCAAGATCCAGCCTCTGGACCTGAAGGCCGGCGACCGCATCCTGTTCGGCAAATGGTCGGGCAGTGAAATCAAACTCGATGGCGAAGACCTCCTGATCATGAAGGAGAGCGACGTCCTGGGTGTCCTGGACTGATCGCCAGCGCCTAACGCCCCAACCCTTTTTGAAGAGAGAGCCTCCAACATGGCTGCCAAAGAAGTTCATTTCTCCACCGACGCGCGCGACCGCATGCTGCGCGGCGTCAACATCCTCGCTAACGCGGTCAAGGTGACCTTGGGTCCCAAGGGCCGCAACGTGGTCCTCGAAAAGTCGTTCGGCGCCCCGCGCTCGACCAAGGACGGCGTCGCCGTCGCCAAGGAAATCGAACTTTCCGACCGGTTCGAGAATCTAGGCGCCCAGCTGATCCGCGAAGTCGCCTCCAAGACCAACGACAAGGCCGGCGACGGCACCACCACCGCCACGGTCCTGGCCCAGGCCATCGTTGTCGAGGGGACGAAGTCGGTCGCCGCCGGCATGAACCCGATGGATCTGAAGCGCGGTGTCGAGAAGGCCGTCGCCAAGGTCGTCGAGCACATCAAGTCGACCTCCAAGAAGGTGACCACCAACCAGGAAATCGCCCAGGTCGGCGCGATCAGCGCCAATGGCGACCATGACATCGGCGACATGATCGCCAGGGCCATGGAAAAGGTCGGCAACGAGGGCGTGATCAC